>JAIBAC010000001.1 GCA_019695375.1 Acidimicrobiia bacterium | reverse complement strand
CTGGAGGTCCGTAGGAGGAAGCGCCGAGCGCCTTGTGGAGGTAGCAGGCCGAGGTGCTTCCTCCTTCGACGTCCACGAGTCGAGGTGTGTGGTCTGGAGGTCCGTAGGAGGAAGCGCCGAGCGCCTTTCGAATTGACAAGTCCCCCCGGTAGGTGGGAATGCTGCCGCAGCCGCCGCTGTTGGCGGGGCATCTCGGGCCCGTGCGAGTTCAGTTCGGGCCTCCCTCGACCGAATCAGGTCAGGACATGGCGAAGAACCTGGTCATCGTCGAGTCACCGGCGAAGGCCAAGACGATCCAGAAGTACCTCGGCCGCAACTACGTCGTGAAGGCGTCGTTCGGGCACGTGCGCGACCTCCCCAAGTCGACGATGGGCGTGAAGCTCAACGGCGACGTCGAGGTCAAGTACCTCGTGCCCAAGGACAAGAAGGACCTCGTCAAGGAGCTCCAGGCCCAGCTCAAGAAGGCCGAGACGCTCTGGCTCGCGACGGACCTCGACCGCGAGGGCGAGGCGATCGCATGGCATCTCGCCGAGGCGCTCAAGGCCAAGCCCGAGTCGACCCAGCGCGTGACGTTCAGCGAGATAACGAAGGACGCGATCAAGGACGCGTTCTCGCACCCGCGCGAGATCGAGATGCCCCTCGTCGATGCGCAGCAGGCCCGGCGGATCATCGACCGCTTCGTCGGCTACCGCCTCTCGCCGGTGCTGTGGGACTCGCTGCAGTCCGGGGGCGCGCTGTCCGCGGGACGCGTGCAGTCGGTCGCGCTGCGTCTCGTGGTCGACCGCGAGCGTGAGATCGAGGCGTTCGAGGCGGAGGACTACTACTCGATCTGGGCGCGCCTGCAGAAGGATGGTGCGCAGGAGACCTTCGACGCCCGCCTCGTCGCCGTCGACGACGACGACCTCGTGTTCACGTCGCGGCCGCGCCTCGTGCTCACGCCTGAGGGCGACGGCCCGAAGGCGAACGAGACGGTCCGCTACAAGGGAGCGATCGCGGACTCGGCGCTCGCCGACACCTACCTCGCGGACCTGCAGGACTCCTCGTGGGCTGTCGTCGACGTCAAGAAGAAGGATGTCAAGCGCCGTCCGACGCCACCGTTCACGACATCGACGCTGCAGCAGGAGGCCGCGCGCAAGCTCGGCTACAGCGCGAGCCGCACCATGCGTCTCGCCCAGATCCTCTACGAGGGCCTCGACATGCCCGGCGAGGGCCAGGTCGGTCTTATCACCTACATGCGCACCGACTCGGTCAACCTCTCCGATGTCGCCACGGCCGAGATCGGTGACGTGATCCGCGACACCTACGGCGAGCGGTACCACGACGGTGTGCGCGCCTACAAGACCCGTAGCCAGGGGGCGCAGGAGGCGCACGAGGCGGTTCGGCCGACGTCGGCGCGGCGCACCCCCGACGCGGTCGCGGCGGCGCTTGCCGACCACCGCGACGGGCGCGATCTCCAACGCATGTACCGCCTCATCTGGCAGCGCGCGGTCGCGTCGCAGATGACCGACGCGGTCCTGCAGCAGGTGTCTGCCGACATCGAGGCGAGGCCCAGCGGGCGCGCGACCGTGTACAAGCTGCGCGCCACCGGCCAGACGGTCGTCTTCGACGGCTTCCTGCGCGTGTACCAGGAGGACCGCGACACCGACGCAGAGGCCGACGCGTCGGCCGAGGATGCGCCCGGCAACGAGGAGTCGCGACTGCCCGAGCTGCACGGCGGCGACGCGCTAGCGGCCCGCCGCGTTCAAAAGCGCGAGCACCAGACCAAGCCGCCGCCGCGCTACACGGAGGCGTCGCTGGTCAAGAAGCTCGAGGAGCTCGGCATCGGCCGCCCGTCCACCTACGCACCGACGCTGGGAACGATCAAGGAGCGCGAGTACGTCCTGCTCGACGCGAAGCGCTTCCAGCCGACCGAGATCGGAACGTCGGTGTGCGACTTCCTGGCGAAGCACTTCCCCGAGTACGTCGACTACGGGTTCACGGCGGCGATGGAGGCCGACCTCGACGAGATCGCGGGCGGCCGGCGCGAGTGGAAGCCGGAGGTGCGTTCGTTCCACGACGAGCTCGAACGCCGCATCGAGAAGGTCATGGGCGGCTGCCCGCAGTGCGGTGCCCCGCTCGAGTTCCGCACCGGGTTCCGCGGGCGCCGCTTCGTGGCGTGCACCAACAACCCGGACTCGTGCGACTTCAGCCGCCCTCTCGGCTCGGCCGACGGCGACTGGGCACCCGAGCCGATCGGCGAGACCTGTCCTGAGTGCGGCAGGAACGAGCTCGTCAAGAAGCGCGGGCGCTACGGCCAGTTCATCGCGTGCAGCGGCTACCCGGAGTGCACGTACTCGCGGCCCCTCGACGAGGACCTCGCCGAGGCGAAGGCCCACGGTGGCGGTGAGACCTGCCCCGAGTGCGGCGAGGGCACGATGCAGATGCGCAGGGGTCGCTTCGGGGCGTTCCTGGGCTGCAGCCGCTACCCGGACTGCAAGCACATCAAGCGCATCGAGCAGTCGACAGGGGTCAAGTGCCCCAAGTGCGGTGAGGGCGACCTCGTGACGCGTCGCTCCAAGAAGGGCAAGACCTTCTACGGCTGCAACAAGTACCCCGACTGCGACTTCGTGGCGTGGGAGAAGCCGCACGCGCTGCCCTGCCCCGAGTGCGGGGGTCTGCTGACCGGTGCCGGCGCGACGCTCACCTGCACCGCCTGCAAGAAGAAGTTCCCGCGCGAGGCCGTCGAGGGTTCTCCGGCAGCGAAGGACCGAGGCCGGGACTAGCTTCGCGGGCCATGTCCGAGCTCGAGACGGTCCTCTACGACGTCGCCGGTCGTGTCGCGACGGTGACCATCAACCGGCCGGAACGCCACAACGCGATGTCGCCGCAGGTGATGGCCGAGCTGCGTGAAGCGTTCGCGACGGCGAAGGCTGATCCCGGCGTCGGTGCCGTCGTGCTCACCGGTGCGGGCGACAAGGCGTTCTGTGCCGGCGCCGACCTCGGCGCGAGCTTCGTCGGTGACGAGCTGCCCGGCCCGCTCGATCTCCATCACGCCCGCGGTCACCTCGCCGACCTGTTCCGCGACATGTGGCGCCTCGGCAAGCCGGTCGTGGCGCGTGTGCAGGGCTACTGCCTCGCCGGCGGAATGGGCCTCGCCCTCGCGTGCGACTTCGTGATGGCGTCGGAGCGGGCGACGTTCGGTGTACCGGAGATCGACCGCGGCTTGTGGCCGATGATGATCTCGGTCGTGCTCATGGACGCGATGGCCCCGAAGACAGCGCTCGAGTTGATGATGACGGGCCGGCGCGTGAGCGCTGCGGAGGCCGCCCGCATCGGGTTCGTGCGCTCGGTGAGCGAGCCGGAGGCGCTCGATGCCGACGTCGCCGAGTTCGTCGGCATCCTCGCGTCGAAGTCGCCGGCCATCCTGCGTCTCGGCCGCGACGCCTACTACGCGACCCGCGACATGCCCCGTGATGCCGCCCTCGCCTATCTGCAGGCGATGCTGTCGGTGAACACGTCAGCCGAGGACGCTGCCGAGGGCATCGCGGCCTTCATGCAGAAGCGCGATCCGGTCTGGAAGGGCCGCTAGCGCGACCCCCCTGTCGCGGACTCGGCCGTGCCGTCGGCAGCGGTCCTGAGGGCGGCGACGGTCGCCATCTGCGCGAGGTCCGCGATCGGTGGTCCCGACCCGCCGAGGGACACGACGAGGTCGAAGGTCCCCGGCGGGAACGGTGCAGCAGCGACGTCGCGCACGGCGAAGTCGCGGTGGGCGTCGGGATGGGCACGCCGCGCCCGTGCTATGGCATCGGCGGAGTCGACGCCGAGGTAGGAGAGGAACCCGGGATGGTTCGCCTCGAGGTGGTCGCGGAGGCCGCCGTCCCCGCACCCGACATCGAGGACCCGCCGCCCGTCCACGCCGAAGCGCTCGAGGAACGCGTCCACAGCCTCCACCGCCCGCAAGGTAGTTGTGCGGGCTCGCTACGCTGCGATCCATGTCTGAGCCCGAACAGGGCGACGTGGTCGTCGCCGTCGACGCAGCCGTCGCCACCCTGACCCTCACACGCCCATCACGCCGCAACGCCTTGAGCGTCGCGATGACGGGGCGTTTGCACGCCGCGCTCGACCGTGTCGAGGCTGCTCCTGACGTGCGGGCAGTTGTCGTGGTCGGCGATCCGCCGGCGTTCTGCGCGGGTGCCGACTTCGGCGACTTCGACGACTCTTCGGACAGGGGCGGGTTCCTGCCGCTGTTCCAGGCCGTCCTCGACCGGATGGCGCACTTCCGTGTCCCCTTCGTCGCGGGCGTCGAGGGGCCGGCGCTCGGTGCCGGTTGTCAGGTGCTCGCTGCGTGCGACCTCCGGGTGGTGGCCACCGACGCGATGATCGGGATCCCTGCGGCCCGCATCGGACTGCAACTCGACATCGTCAACCTGAACAGGCTTGTGTGCGAGTTCGGACCGGCTGCCGCACGCCGCCTGCTCCTCACAGGCGATCCCGTCGACGGTGAGGGTGCCGCGGCGCTCGGTTTCGTGCACGAGGTCGTCGCCGCCGGCGACGCGCGGTCGCGGGCGACGGAGTGGGCGCAGCGGATTGCGACACGAGCACCGCTGTCCGTCACCGGCCACAAGGCCGCCATCCAGTCCGTCGTGGACAGCTGGTGGCTCGCGGACTCCGATGCCGAGTACAGCCGCCACAAGAACGCGTCCGAGGCCGCGTGCGCGTCTTCCGACCTGCGTGAAGGCCTCGCCGCCTTCGCCGAGAAGCGCCCCCCACGTTTCCGCGGTATGTGACCTCGCCGAGCGCCTTGTGGAGTGGCAGGCCGAGGTGCTTCCTGTCTGGAGCGGCACGGGTAGCAGGCCGAGGTGCTTCCTCTCTCAACGTCCACGGGTCGAGGTACGTGGTTCACAAGGTCCGTAGGAGGAAGCGCCGAGCGCCTTTGTGGAGGGAAGCGCCGAGCGCCTTGTGGAGTGGCAGGCCGAGGTGCTTCCTCTCTTGACGTCCACGGGTCGAGGTACGTGGTTCACGAGGTCCGTAGGAGGGAAGCGCCGAGCGCCTTGTGGAGTGGCAGGCCGAGGTGCTTCCTCTCTTGACGTCCACGGGTCGAGGTACGTGGTTCACGAGGTCCGTAGGAGGAAGCGCCGAGCGCCTCAGGGGAAAGCAGGCCGAGGTGCTTCCTCTCTTGACGTCCACGGGTCGAGGTACGTGGTTCACGAGGTCCGTAGGAGGAAGTGCCGAGCGCCTCAGTGGAAAGCATGCCGAGGTGCTTCCTCTCTTGACGTCCACGGGTCGAGGTACGTGGTTCACGAGGTCCGTGGGAGGAAGTGCCGAGCGCCTCTGTGGAAAGCAGGCCGAGGTGCTTCCTCTCTTGACGTCCACGGGTCGAGGTACGTGGTTCACGAGGTCCGTGGGAGGAAGTGCCGAGCGCCTTGTGGGGAGCAGGCCGGGCGCCTTTGTAGTTTGGGTGGGTGGACGTCTCGCTCCTGGCGGCGTTCGGCGCGGGGATGATCTCGTTCCTGTCGCCGTGCGTGCTGCCGCTCGTACCCGCATACCTGTCGATAGTGACGGGCGTCTCCGTCGCGGAGCTGCAGGAGCGCGAGACCGCGCGGGAGCAGCGCCTGAAGGTGCTGCGTGGGGTCGCGTTGTTCATGGCGGGTTTCACGGCGGTGTTCGTCCTCCTCGGCGCGAGTGCCGCGACCGTCGGCAAGTTCCTGGTGCGGAACCAGCGCGTGTTCGAGATCGCATTCGGGGTCGTGATCATCGTGTTCGGGGTGTTCCTCGCCGGGATCCTGAGGCCGATGTGGCTCGAACGCGAGCGCCGTTTCCGGGTGGGTGACTCCCTCGGCGGGTGGGGGGCGCCGGTGATGGGGATGGCGTTCGCGTTCGGGTGGACGCCGTGCATCGGCCCCATCCTCGGGGGAGTGCTCACGCTCGCAGCCGCCACCGCGAGCGTGGGCCGCGGGATCGCGCTGCTCGTCGCCTACGCCGCAGGCCTCGGCGTCCCGTTCCTGCTCTCGGGCCTCGCGCTCAGCGAGCTGAGCCGCGTGTTCGGCTGGTTCAAGCGCCATGCCCGCCTCATCAACGCCATCGCAGGGACGATCATGGTTGTCTTCGGGCTCCTGATGGTCTTCGGCAAGGTCACCTGGCTGTCACAGCAGATCATCGGATTCATGACCTGGCTCGGCCTCGACAGACTGACTGCCATCTGAAGACAGGACGTGACCATGGAACAGACCTACACGGTGCAGCGTGACATCGTCATCGCCGCGCCCGCCGCCACGATCTACGAGTCAGTCGTCGACTTCCACCGGTGGGAGGGCTGGTCGCCGTGGGAGGACACGGACGCGAACATGACGCGCACCTACGGCGGCGCCGACTCCGGCGTCGGCGCGACCTACTCCTGGCAGGGCAACCGGAAGGTCGGAGAAGGGACGATGAAGATCGTCGGTGCCGAGGACGGTGCCGAGGTCCGCATCGACCTCGAGTTCGTCAAGCCCTTCAAGGCGCGCAACGACATCGTGTTCACACTCGCGCCAGCAGACGACGGAACCAGGGTCACATGGGCCATGACGGGCAGGAAGACGTTCATGACGCGGGTCATGTCGATCTTCTGGTCGATGGACAAGGCCGTGGGCAGGGATTTCGAGAAGGGCCTGGCCCGTCTCAAGGCGGTGGCCGAGTCCTCGGACGTCTAGGCGAAGCCGTAGCGCTGCAGCTTGGCGAGGAGCTCGTCGTGTGAGAGCTCGCCGAAGTGGGCGTCGACGATCGACCCGTTGGTGTCGATGAGGAACGTGGACGGCAGGCCGAAGACCCCCATCGAATCCGCGAGGCCGTCGGGGGCGAGCCCGAGCGTGTAGTCGATCGAGTTCGCCTCGGCGAAGCGACGGGCATCGGCCTCGCCGTCCTGGGATGCGAGGCCCACGAACGAGACGCGCCCCGCGAGCTCGTCGGAGAGCTGCTGGAAGGCGGGCATCTCCTTGCGGCACGGCACGCACCACGACGCCCAGAAGTTCAACACCACGGGCGAGCCGCGCAGCGCCGCGAGCGACACCTGCCTGCCGTCGAAGGTCGTGAAGTCGAAGTCCGGCGCGGGACCGGGGGTCTGGTCCGGGTACTCGATCTCGGGCTCGTGCGGCGCCACCGCCGGGGATGTGGGTGCGGTCGTCGACGCCGGCGCAGACGTGGAGGCGTCGTCGTCGGACGTCCCGACGCCGCCGACCAGCACGGCAGCGACGACGAGGCCGATCAGGAGCACTGCGACGAGTGCCATGAGCAGACGCGACGATCCCCTGTCGGGGCCGGCTCCGAGTGGTTCGAGCCCGGACTGGGGCCGGGAGCCGTTCGAGCTCTGCGCGACGGTCTCGAGTTGCTGATCGGTCATCGAGGCCAGCCTATCCAGCGAGTTGAGCCAGCACCGCAGTGGCGTCGAGTCCTGCGGCACGGGCGGTCCACACGACGTCGGGGTGGTCGTCGCAGAGGACCGTCACGGCGCCGGTTCCGGCGACGGCGAAGTTGCGGCACCCGGTTGCGGGCCCGGACGTGACAGGGGTGGCGCCTGCGACCGAAGCCGCCGCCTCGAAGAGCGAACGTGCGTCGTCGGCACGCCTGAACACGATGTAGTTGCGCTCGAGTCCACCGCCGTCGCACGCGACGGCGCCGGCCGGGGGAGGGACCTGGTCGAGCTCGAGGTGGCTCCCGGCGACGAGCTCGTCGACACGTGCGATCGTGGTCTGGTCGATCGCCACGCACGCCAGCGACGGGTCGAGGGACGCGATCAACTCGCGTGTGGCGGAGCGCCCGTCGGCGAGGACGGGTGCAGCCGTGACGGGCCCCACGGCTGCGGGAGCGGATCCACGTTCGGTGCTGAACACGAGGAACGCCACGAGCATCGTGGGCACGAGCACGATCGCGCCGATCAGCACGAGTCGGGTCCACCGCTGCGTGCTCTCGCTCTCGGTCTTCGTGTCGTCAGGCACCGGCGTGCTCCCTCAGGGAGCGCAGTTCGGCGACGAGGCTGGGCAGGGTGTCGTTCACGGCGGCGATGTCCGACGCGGTCGTGTCCCATCCGAGCCCGAAGCGCAGTGACGAGTCAGCGTCGGCTCCCATGGCTCGCAGCACGTGGCTCGGTTCGAGGCGCTCCGCCGAGCACGACGATCCCGAGTTCGCCATGATCCCGGCACGGTCGAGGCCGATCAGGAGAGCCTCGCCGCCTAGGGGAGTCGCCGTCGCG
Source organism: Acidimicrobiia bacterium (assembly GCA_019695375.1). GTDB lineage: Bacteria > Actinomycetota > Acidimicrobiia > UBA2766 > UBA2766 > JAIBAC01. The sequence continues at coordinate 81,823 of JAIBAC010000001.1, read as the reverse complement.
CACACGATCTGCGGAGCGCGGCGTGCGCCGAGGCCGACGACTTCGACGCCGGCGATCGACCCCAGGCCCGCGACGAGGTCGTCGCGCAGGCCCACGAGGTCGGGGAACGGTGTGGCGCACGCAGCACCGAGGCCGACGATGCCGCTGACGTTCTCACCACCTGCGCGGCGCAACAGCTCCTGCTCGCCTCCCACGAGGAGCGGGTCGATGCGAACGCGCCGCCCGAGCCCGAGCGCCCCGGTACCTGCCGGCCCGCCCCATTTGCGGCCCGAGACGACGACGAAGTCAGCGTGTGGGACGGTGACGCCGACGGACTGGCACGCATCCACGAGGAGCCGCGCGCCGGCACCGGCACAGCGCTCGGCGACCTCCTCGACCGGCTGCACGACGCCTGTCTCGTGGTTGACGTGCTGGCATGCGACCAGTGCCGTGTCGGGCGGCACCTCGAACGGCGAGATCGAACCGTCCGTGTCCACAGGGATCTCGACGAGGTCGAGGCCCGCACGAGTCGCAGCGAGGCGGGCTGCGTCGAGGACGGCGGTGTGCTCTACGGCGGTGACCACGATCCGCCGCCCCCACGGTCCGCGTGACTTGGGGGTGAGCCCTGCCGCGGCGTAGACGACCCAGTTCAGTGCTTCGGTGCCGCTACCGGTGAAGATCACGTCGCGAGGCCGCACCCCGAGACGCTCGCCGACCTGGTCGCGCGCCGCCTCCACCGCCGCGCGTGCCTCACGCCCATCGGAGTGGACCCGCGCCGGATCGGCGGCGCGTTCGAGCCACGGTGCCATCGCGGCTCGTGCTTGCGGCACGATCGGGGTCGCGGAGGCGTGGTCGAGGTAGACCGTCACGGTCAGAAGCTCGTGGCGCAGGCGGCGTCACCCTGGGCGCGGCTGCGTCCCTGCCGTATCTCGACGGGTGTTCCGCTCAGGTGTTCGACCATGCCGCGGACCATCCCGTGGTCCAGGGCACAGACGACGTGGGGGAACCGCTGGGCGATCTCGCCGAACGGGCACGCCTCGCTCACGATCTCGTCGTTGCCGGGATTGGCCGTCGCGGCGAAGCCGTGGTCCGACAGGGAGGCCGCGACCGAGGCCAGGAGCTGGTCGTGGGACTCGCACTGCTGGTCGGGGGTGAGCGAGGAAGAGGCGAGGCGCCGGCCGTACTCGGCGCCTGCCTGCTCGGCGAGGCGCGACGCATCGGCGGGTTCAAGCGTCGTGAGCGTCGCGAGCAGCAGTTCGACGAGGAGGTGCTCGTCGTGGGCGGTCTCGACGCCGAGGCCGACCTCCTTGGCCGAGGGCACGTAGCGCTTGGACGGCCTACCGGCTCCGCGGCGGCTGTGCGCCTCGGGCGCCGCGACCTCGAGGTATCCGTCGACGAGGAGGCGTTCGAGGTGGTGGCGGGCGACGTTCGGGTGCACGCCGAAACGGTCGGCGATGTGGGCGACGGTCGTGCTGCCGGAGTCGACGACCTCGAAGTAGATGGCGCGCCGTGTGGGGTCGCCGAAGGCGCGGCTCACCTCGTCGAGACGCTCCGACAACCCGGCCTGCGGGGCAGGCGGGTCGGGTGGTGTCGGGGTCGGGCGTGGAGCCGTCGAGGGCACTGTAGGGGGCATCTTTCGGTACGAACTCCAGCGCGTGCTGCGCCGAATTTCTCCTACGGACATGGTGATTATAGTTTTCGGGCAGTCCCCCTGAGCGAGGAAACGCTGCCCATGGCAACTGACGACGCCGTACTGGGAGCCGTCCGCGAAGCGCTGTCAGAAGTGGAGGATCCCGAGCTGCGCCGCTCGATCGTCGAGCTGGGGATGATCTCCGATCTGCGCCGCGAGGGTGGCCGCCTGACCGTCGAGGTCGCGCTCACCTCGGACTCCCACCCCTGGCGCGACGCCCTGCTCGCCTCGATCGAGTCCACCGCCGTGGGTGCTGCCGCCGGCGATCGTGTCGAGCTCGACGTGCACACGATGGACGACGCCGAGCTCGACCGCCTGATGGAGGTGCTCGAGGTCGCTCCCGACTCGATGCCGGGTCAGACCCGTGAGAACGTCTTCCAATCGGGGGCTTCGCGCGCCCGCGTGATCGCCGTCAGCTCGGGCAAGGGCGGCGTCGGGAAGTCGTCGATCACCACGAACCTCGCCGTCGCCCTTGCGCGGGACGGCGCCGCAGTGGGCCTCGTCGACGCCGACGTCTGGGGCTTCTCGATACCGCGGATGCTCGGCGTCGACCGTCCCCCCAACCTCGTCGGGCGCGTGATCGTGCCGCCGGAGGTCCACGGTGTGCGCTGCGTCTCGATCGGCTACTTCGTCGACGAGGACCAGGCCGTGGTGTGGCGCGGCCCGATGCTGCACAAGGCGATGGAGCAGTTCCTCGTCGACGTGTACTGGGGTGAGCTCGACTACCTCCTCGTCGACATGCCGCCGGGGACGGGCGACATAGCGATCTCGCTCTCGCAGTTCCTGCCGACGGTCGAGGTCGTCGTGGTCACGACACCGCAGCTCGCCGCGCAGCGGGTCGCGGTGCGAGCCGGCGCGATGGCGAAGAAGGCGAACCAGCGGGTTCTCGGTGTGATCGAGAACATGAGCTGGCTCGTCGAGGCCGACGGCAGCCACCGTGCCATCTTCGGAGAGGGTGGCGGCGAGGCTCTCGCGGAGCACCTCGACGTGCCGCTCCTGGGCCAGGTCCCCATCGACGAGGTCCTGCGTGAGGGTGCCGACGCGGGACGCCCGGTGGTCGCAGCCCACCCCGACTCGCCTGCGGCCACCGAGATCGTCCGCATCGCGGACGCGATCGCCGCCACGCAGCGAACCAGGATCCGCCGCCCTGAGCTGAAGCTCATGTGACACGAGGCTGCAGAGAACCCATGACCACCGCCGGTACGCGGACGAGACTGTGGGGATGAGCGACTCACCCGCAGCCGGCGACGTAACCGACGCCGTCGAGGCCGGCGCGCTCGAGCCGGTGCGCCGCGGCGTCGGAAGGCGGGCGTTCCTGTCTCTGGTCGGTCTCGGGGCCGGCGCCACGGTCGTCGCCGGTGTGTTGGGCAAGGCCGCCCAGCAGACGGTGTCGCGCGTCCTGCCGACGGGAAGGTTCCGCATCTACACCGTCACCGACTCGTTGCCCACTGCGAGCCTCGCAGATTGGCGCCTCGCCGTCGCCGGTGACGTCGACAGCCCCCTGTCGCTGGACTACGGGAGCCTCCGAGGACTCGGCACAGTCGACGAGACCAGTGACTTCCACTGCGTCACCGGCTGGAGCGTCTACGACTGCGTGTGGAGCGGGGTGCCGCTCGCAACCGTGCTCGACGCAGCCGGCGCGTCGAGCACGGACGGCGCTGTGGCCTTCGCCAGCTTCGACGGCGCCTACACCGAGTCGCTCACGATGGAGCAGGCCCGCCGGCCCGAGAACCTCATCGCCACCCACCTCGGCGGTGAACCGCTGTCACAGGCCCAGGGCTACCCGGCGCGGGTGATCGTGCCGTCGATGTACGGCTACAAGGGCACCAAGTGGGTGAGCGAGATCACGGTCACCGACTCGGCCGACCCCGGATACTGGGAGGTGCGCGGCTACGACCAGGACGGATGGGTTGGTGCGTCCAATGGCTACAAGTCCACCTGAACACGCCTCGCCCGTGACGGTCCGGCGCTTCGACCTGAACACGCGTGCGTTCCACTGGGCCAACGCAGTCGGGTTCGCCGTCCTCGCGGCGACGGGGGCGATCATGTTCGTCCCGGCGCTGTCGGAGGCCGTCGGTCGTCGCGAGCTCGTACGTGTCGCCCACGACACCGCTGGCTATTCGATCGTCGCCTGGGCACTGCTCGCATTGGCGGGATCGTGGGGCCGGGGCCTGCGCGCCGACCTGCGCGAGATCGACCTGCGCGACGCCGCCGACGCAGACTGGGTCCACGGCGGCTGGCGCGCCGACCTCTTCGCGCGCCGTGGCGGTGTCCCTCCACCACCGGTCGGCAAGTTCAATCCCGGCCAGAAGCTCAACGCCGCGTTCACAGCCGCCGCGATCGCGGTGCTCGCCGGCACCGGCACGATCATGTTCTTCCACACCCACTTCCCGCAGTGGCTCAAGGCGGGCGCAAACCTCGTCCACGACCTGACGGCCGCCGCGCTTGTCCTCGTCGTCGCAGGGCACGTCGTGCTCGGCCTTCGTGACCGCGAGGCCCTGCGAGGGATGGCCACCGGACACGTCGACCGCGCTTGGGCGCAGCGTCACCACGGCGGATGGGCCAATGTAAGATCGCCCGGCTCCGACCCGCGTCGACCGAGCGTCGACCCGTGAGACCGACCCCGCAGACCTGAGAGGCTTTCGACGATGGCGACGACCAAGGTTCATCTCGGCGTGGTTTTCTCCGCCAAGGAGCTCGAGCTCGAGGTCGAAGGCGAAGCCGGTGACGTGCTCGAGTCGCTTACCAGCGCGATCAGCGCCGCCGACAAGTTCGTGCGGGTCACAGACTCCAAGGGCAAGACGGTCGTCGTGCCCACCGACAAGCTCACCTACGTCGAGGTCGAGGACGGCTCGAAGGCCGGCGGTATCGGTTTCATGGCGTGACGGACGGGCACGGTTTCGCCGTTACCGACGAATCCTGCAAACCTGCTTGGGATGAACGCCGTCCCCGAGGCACAGAGCGCTGACCCCACGTCTGCGCTCGATCTGCTCGGTCGCCAGCTCCTCTTCGTCACCGGCAAGGGCGGCACCGGCAAGTCGACCATCGCGGCTGCCATCGGTGAGCTGGCGGCGAGCCTCGGCAAGCGCACGCTCATGGTCGAGGTCGACGCCAAGGGCAACCTGACCGACTTCTTCGAGCACCCGCGGGTGGGTTACGACCCCGTCGAGATCCGTCCCGGACTGTGGTCGATGACGATGAACACCGAGGACTCACTGCGCGAGTACCTCCAGATCTTCCTCAAGATGGGGATGATGAGCCGCATCGGGCCGCTCTCGTCGATCTTCGAGTTCGTCGCCAACGCGGCGCCGGGGGTCAAGGAGATCCTCACGGTCGGCAAGATCGCGTACGAGGCGACGCTGACCGAAGGTGTCGACTTCAAGTGGGACCTGATCGTCGTCGACGCCGCCCCGACGGGGCGCATCGTCGGCCAGCTCGACGCCCCGGCCGCGATCAACGAACTGTTCGAGGTCGGGATGGTGCGCACCCAGACCGATTGGATGCGCGAGGTGCTCGCCGATCCGAACCGCACGGCGCTGCTGATCGTGGCGACGCCCGAGGAGATGCCGGTTTCGGAGACGATCGAGCTCTACCACGCGACGGAGGCACTCGACGTCCGCCTCGCAGGCGTCGTGGTCAACCGTGTGCTGCCCGAGCTGTTCACGACGGCCGAGGAAGACACGTTCGATCGCCTCGGTGACGCCGACGCCGTCGAAGCAGCCGAATCGGTGGTCGGCGCTCCGCTCGAGCCGGTCCTCGAAGCCGCCCGCCTCGCAGTGACGCTGCGGCGCACGCGGGTTGAGCACATCCGGCGCCTCCGATCGGAGGTGCCGCTCCCGATGATGTACGTCCCGTATCTGTTCACGCGCAGCCACGGCAAGCGGGCGACACGCCTCGTGGCAGACGCTCTGGCAGCGGAGATGGGCCTGTGAGCCGGACCCGCAGGCGCGACGACACGTCGGTGCACACGTCGTTCGAGCACCTTCTCGCGTCCAAGGAGATGGTGATCTTCTGCGGCTCCGGCGGGGTCGGCAAGACGTCGGCGGCTGCGGCCGCGGCCGCAGTGGCGGCGGCTCGGCTCGGCGGTTCCGTCCTCGTGCTCACGGTCGACCCCGCACGCCGCCTCGCCACGGCGCTCGGTCTCGAGGGCATCGGCAACGTCGCGCGCGAGGTGCCGACTGAGAAGTTCCGTGAGGCGGGCGTGGAGCCGCGCGGGCGCATGTTCGCGGCGATGCTCGACACCAAACGGAGCTGGGACGACCTCGTGCACCGGTACGCGCCGGACGAGGAGACGGCGTACAAGATCCTCGAGAACCCGCTGTACCACAACATCACCGGCCGCTTCATCAACGCCCACGAGTACATCGCGATGGAGCGCCTCTACGAGCTGCACCGCTCCGGCGAGTACGACCTCATCGTCATCGACACGCCTCCCACGCGCAACGCCATCGACTTCCTGGAGGCGCCGGAGCGGATGGCGGACTTCTTCGGCGGCTGGTTCCTGCGTGTGCTCACGCTTCCGTACAAGGTCGGCGGCAAACGCGGCGTGCGCGCGCTGGACTTCGCCGCGCGGCCGTTCTACCGCATGGCCGACCGCCTTCTCGGCGGAGACTTCATGCGCCGTCTCGGAGAGTTCTTCCTCAACTTCCAGTCGATGCAGGAGGGCTTCGTGACCCGCGCCCGCGAGGTCGAGAAGCTGCTGCACGACCGCCGCACGACGTTCTGCGTCGTGAGCACCCTGGAGTCGGCACCGCTCGCCGAGGCGGAGTTCTTCTGCACCAAGCTCGAGGAGCTCGACTTCGACCTCGGCGCGCTGGTGCTGAACCGCGCGCTGCCGGACTTCCTCCACGACCCCGCGGCAGCGGCCGTCGCGCAACGTCTCGACGACGTCGCCAACGCCGGTGAGACGGCCAAGCGCCTCGACGCCCTCGACCCGGTCGCCTTCGGCGACGAGGCGCGCACGGCAGGGATCCTGCGCACCATCGCCGACAACTTCGAGAACTTCGCGGTCGTCGCCAAGCGCGAGGCCGAGATGCAGGCGGAGCTGTCCACCGGCAACGCCGACGTCATCGCGCGTGTACCCCAGTTCGAGGTGGACATCGCCGACCTCGGAGGCCTGTTGCGGATCGGCGACCACCTCTTCGGTTGATCCCCGGCGGGGTGGCCGCGCCCGTGTAGGGTGCGCCCCGATCCAGCCGGTCGAGGTCGGCGGGTCGGCGAACCGGCGGACACGGAGGCGCAGATGGCGGTGGAGCGCACGGGCTGGAAGGTCGGTGTATCGGCCACTCGCATCGGTGTCGGAGTCGCCTCGTTCCTCGCTCCTTCGATCGCAGGCAAGATCCTCGGCGCGGACCTCGATCCCGGCGGCCGGCTCGCCATGCGCCTCTTCGGGAGCCGCGATGCGATCATCGGAGCGGGCCAGATCCTCGCCGGCCGCCACGGCAACGCACGCGGGTGGTACGAGGCCGCGATGGTCGTCGACGGCCTCGACGCTGTCGCGCTGTTCGCCGCTGCCGCCCGTGGGGAGATCAAGAAGCCGCTCGGTGTGCTCTGGGGCGGATTCGCGCTCTCAGGCCTGCTCTTCGGTTTCCTCGCTGCCCGTTCAGCCGATGCAGGTGACGACCTCGAGGCCGAGCTCGCCGAGCTCACCGCTGCCGCTGTGCTCGAGGACTGAGCCCTTGTTCACCGAGGCGCTCGGCGAAGCGCCTCGGCCTGCTCAGGCGGTGAAGAGGGCGCCGCCGCCGGCGGCTTTGGCGCGGTCGATGGCGCCGGACACCCGTGACAGGATCGCCTCGGGTCCGTCGGAGCCGAACGCGCCGACACCCGCCGATGCCGCCAGGGTCACCTTCTGTCCGCCGGGCACGTCGACGGTCGCGCATCCGATCACCGCGAGCACCCGGCGCATCGCCTGCACCGCACCGGTCAGGTCGGTGTCGGGCATGATCACGGCGAAGCGGTCGCCGTCGAGGCGGCCGAGCATGTCGGTCTCGCGCAGCTCATGGCGCACGATCTGGCTGAAGCGGCGCATTCCCGCGTCGGCAGCGAGCTCGCCGACACCCTCGCGGACCTTGTCGTAGTTGTCGAGGTCGACGAGCGACAGGCAGCCCTGGCGGCGGTAGCGGCGCGCACGCGAGACCTCGTAGTCGACGCGTTCGTTCGTCGCCGACGGTGTGAGAGCACCTGTGAGGTCGTCGACCTCCTTGTGCTGGTCGACGATCGCAGCGCGTTCGAGGATGCCGCCGACAGCGGCCTTGACCTCGTCGGCCTCCCACGGCTCGGCGATGACGGCATCGACACCGGCCTGGATGAGCGCGAGCTTGCTCTCGCCGGCTCCGATCGTGCAGATGACCGGCAGCAGAGCCCGGTGCGGCGGCGTCTTGATGCGGCGGTAGACCGAGAGGAAGTCGGTGTCGAAGCTGCCCGTGAGCACGACGACCGACGGTCCGAGCAGGTCGAGGAGCTGCTCGAGTTCCTCGACCTTGGACGGCGACGACATGTAGACCTGGCAGCCGAGCTGCTCGAGCGCTTTTGCGAACTGGGAGCTGTCCTGGGCCGAGTCGGCGGCGAGCAGCACCCGGCGGGGGCCGCTCTTGATGTTGGCACCTGCGCCCGACATTCGATCCTCTTCCCCCGGTCGGTCGACCGGTCTTCGCGTCTCCCAAGATGATCGCCACTTCGGCGGCGTCCTTGAGCGGATGACGAACTTCGGTCCCCGTAGCACGACCCTAGCGCCGTTCCGGCAACGGCCGCGCGGCCTGCAGCCGCTTGCGCCGTCAGAGGATCACGAGAGTGCCCGGCTCCCGCTCGCGGGCGCACGAGATCGAACGGTGGAACCGCTCCATGAGGCGCTCGACACCGGAGTTCCCGAACGACGTCACCGCCGCCGTGGCGGGGGTCAAGCGTGGGAGGCCCTCGTGCGCGGCGCCCGTGGCGGTCTGGATGTGCTCGAGGAGGCGGCGCATCGCCACGATCCCGCCGCCGAGCGTCGTGCCGAGCATCACGGCGCCGATGGCGTCGGTGCCTGCGACACCGAGAGCGTCGACCTCGCGCATCGATGCGCGTGCGATCGATGCCGCCCACCGCAACGTGTACGGCACGGCCATACCTGCGGGTGGGGTGTCGGCGGGCGCGAGGGCGAGCACCCCTGCGCAGCCAGGCACGTGGTAGCGGCGCACGAAACGGATCGCCTCGTCGAGGCGGTCGCGGAAGGCCTCCTGGGCGAGAAGTCCGGTGGCGAGGTCGACCCCGAGCTGACGCTCTATCTGCTCGCACCGGCCGAGAAGTCCGTCCACGGCGGCCGCTACGTCGTCGGCGGCACACGGCAGCTCGAGTGCGAGGTCAGCACCTGCTGCCCACACGTCACGGCGCTGATCGGGTCCGTCGACGAGCGCCAGCACGGGCAGGAACGCCCGGTGCGGAGGTGCCTTGAGCCGTCGCACCAGAGCCGCAGGCTCGGAACCGAAGAAGTCACCGAGCACGAGGACCGACGGGGCGTCGAAGTCTAGATCGCGCTCGCAGTCCAGCGCCGTCGCCGGGCGGCGCCGCACGACGACCGCCCGCGACCTGCATCGGTCGTCCACGACCTCGGCCACCGATGGCGGAGCACCCACCACCATCATCGTCCGTCCCGGAGGACCTGCCTGTGACTCCTCGTGCTCCACGACTGACTCATCGGCAGGCCACGGGCCGCACCACAGCCGAAAGGAGTGCGGGCGCGGGTACGATCCGCGCGTGTCCACGATCGCCGAGCTCGTACGTCAGCACGTCCGGCTGCCGCCGTACCACATCTCCCATCTCCAGCACCTCGTCGCCGAGTGGGAGCTGCTCGCCGACCTGCACTTCTCCGATCTCCTCCTGTTCGTGCCCGCAGCCGAGAGCGACGCGTTCGTGGTCCTCGCGCACCAGCGGCCCACCAACAGCGAGACCACCTACCTCGAGGACCCCGTCGGGCGCATGTACGACCCTGACGAACGGCCCTGGGTCGCGAAGGCGTGGGAGACCGGCGAGATGACCGTCGGGGTGATGACGCCGCCTCACCGGCCCAGTCCGATCGACGTCTACGCGGTCCCGGTGCGTCGCGACGGCGTTCTCGTCGCGGTTCTCTCACACGAGCGCTGGCGGGAGGACCGGCGCCGCGCCAGCCCACAGGAAAGGGCCTACGCCGACGCCGGGCGCGACATGGCGATCATGATCTCCGAGGGCACGTTCCCGTACCGCAGCGGCGGGCCGGTGCTCACCGACACCGTCCGTGCCGGTGACGGCTTCGTGCGCCTCGATGCCGACCTGCGCATCAAGTTCCGTTCGCCGAACGCGACGAGCGCGTTCCACCGTCTCGGCGTGTTCGGTTCGATGGACGACGTGACTTTTCGGGAGCTGGGGGTGTCGGACACGGCCGTGCACTCGGCGGTCGCGACAGGCGTGCCCGCGAGCGACGAGTTCGAGGACGGTGACGTCTCGATCCTCGTGCTCGGCCTGCCCCTGATCCGTGGCGGGCAGTCGACGGGCTGCCTCGTGCTCGTGCGTGACGTGTCCGAGCTGCGTCGCCGCGACCGCCTCCTCCTCTCGAAGGAGGCGGCGATCAGGGAGATCCACCACCGGGTGAAGAACAACCTGCAGACCATCGCGTCGCTGCTGCAGCTCCAGGCGCGGCGCACGGACTCCGACGAGGCGCAGGAGGCGCTCGCGCAGTCGGTGCGCCGCATCCGCTCGATCGCGCTCGTCCACGAGATGCTCTCGCGGGAGGCAGGAGGTTGGCTGCCGTTCAACAGCATCCTGTACCCGCTGCTGCGCGACGTCGAGGAAGGCCTCGTCGGGGAGCGTCGCATCCGCTTCGCGATCGACGGTGAGGCGGGGATCCTGCCCGCCGAGGTGGCGACGCCGCTCGCGGTCGTGTTGACCGAGTTGCTGCAGAACGCCGTCGAACACGGCTTCGCCGGCCTCGACAGCGACGAGGACGAGGTGGCGCCGTGGTGGGTGCGGGTTCGCCTGCGCCGCGAGGACGGCTGGATGCGCGTCGAGGTCGAGGACAACGGCAGCGGGTTCCCCGACGGCTTCGAGCTGGAGGGCCAGGGCGGCCTCGGGCTCAAGATCGTCCGAACGCTCGTCGCAGGCGAGCTCAACGGGGAGATGGACGTCCGCGCCGGCGCCGAGGCCGCCGGGGGGTGCGTGACGTTGACGTTCCCCGTGCCGTTCAGCCCCCAGGTCGACGCGCTGGCGGTCGACCCGGTCGACGACGGCTTCGAGGGGGCGTCAGGCCTCTAGAGGTGGGAGCTCAGGCCGAGCGGCGCTGCTGGCGAGCGAGCCAGGACTTGCGCAGCGCACGGCGCTCCTCCTCGCTCGTGCCACCCCAGACGCCCGACTCCTGGTTGGTGGCCAGAGCGAACTGAAGGCACTCCGCACGGACCTCGCACGTCTTGCAGATGCGCTTGGACGCCTTGATCTGCTCGAGCGCGACTCCGGTCGTGCCGACCGGGAAGAAGAGATCGGGGTCTGTGTCACGGCAAGCGGCGAAGTCGCGCCACTCGCGCTCCTCGACGACGTCGTGGTCCTGAATTGAACGGTTCAAGGTCTGCAAGGGACCCGCCCTCCTGGTTGTCCTGCCCCCCGGATTGTCTTGGTGGGCCTTGTGAGGGGAAATTGCTCTCTTGTGATTGTGAGAACGTTCACAAGGCAGTGGCCACCTGGTGGGGTGGAGCGCAACATTGGGGATCGTAGTGCCGGGTGACGCCAGTGTCAACGCTTCGTGAACTTTCGCAAGCGCGCGCACGAGATCCTGCCCGCGAGCCCCACGAACCCCGTTGATGTAGCTTGTCGTCCATGTTTGCCCTGCTCAACGGGTATGGGCGGCCGCTCGTGGTCGGGCACCGCGGTGCACCCCGCCTGGCGCCGGAGAACACGATGGCCGGCTTCGAGGCGGCCGCGGCGGCCGGTGCCGACGGCTTCGAGCTCGACGTGCACCGCAGCTCCGACGGTGCGATCGTCGTCATCCACGACCCGACCCTGGAGCGCACGACAGGGGTGACGGGGCGCGTGTCCGAGACCACGGCGAGCCGGCTCGCGAACGTGGACGCAGGCTGGGCGTTCGCCGGCCCCGCGGGCGACCACCCCTTCCGCGGCCGCGGTGTGGGTGTCCCGGTCCTCGAATCCGTCCTCGACTTCGCCGCTGGTGCAGGCCTGGTGGTCAACGTCGAGATCAAGGCCGAGGCCGACGACGCCCTCCTCGCCGGCGACGTCGCCCGCCTCGTGGCCGCACGTGGTGAGACCGACCGTGTCTTCCTGTCGTCGTTCTCGATCGACTTCGCGCGGGCCGCGGTGGCGGCTGCGCCCGAGGTCGCCGTCGCGCTGCTCACGCTCGGTTGGGCACCGTCGGAGGCGCTGCCGGCTGCAGTCGACGCGGGCTGCCGCGGACTCCACCCGGACCTCGTGACGTTGGAGGCGGCCGGGGCAGCCGAAGTCGTGTCCGCGGCGCGCGAGGCAGGATGCTGGGTCGCACCGTGGACCCTCAACGACGCCGCCGCTGTCGCCGGCGTCGCACGAGCGGGGGTGGCGGCGGTGATCACCGACGACCCCGCCATGGCCCGCGAAGCGCTCGACGCCTGATCAGCCGCGGTCGCGAGCGTCCCAGCGGTAGCTGAAGCAGCGTTCGGCGAGAGTCCCGATCGCGTAGGCGCGGTACAACCCGAAGTACATGTCCTTGGCCCTGTGCGACCACGCGAGGGCGCGCGGCGCGCCACATCGGTGCACCTGCTGCACGTAGCCGCCCTCGTGTACGCGGTACGACGCCCATGCGCCCGGGTAGTCCTTCGTGGCGCACACCTCCCCGTGTGGCATCGCGCCCGTCTCGGCGAAGCGGCGGACGCGGTTGCGGTGCGTGTGACCCGCGAAGAAGCCGCCGACCTCGGGGTGGGCGGCGAGCATGGAGAGGAGGGCCTCGGAGTCGGGGCGGCTCAGGCCGAACGCCTTCTTCGTGCGCTTCTTGGGTGACGACGTGTAGTGATGCGCGAACGCGAGCGTGGGAGCTCCGTGGCCGTCGGCGAGGACGTCGGCGAGGGCGCCGCGGCGATCGGGTGGCAGCGTGCCGCCATCGCGTCCGGGGTCGACGGTGTCGACGAGCACGAGACGGACACCGTCGACGTCGACGGCGCGGGCGGGGTCGTCGGGCTGACCCAGCAGGGCGAAACCGTCGACGCCGTCCTGCATGCGGTCGTGGTTCCCCATGACCGAGTGCCACGGCATGGGAAGGCGGTCGAAGGCCTCCCGCGCCGACTCGAACTCGTGCGCGTGGCCGTCACCGGTGATGTCGCCCTTGACCACCACGGCATCAACGCCTGCCTTCGCGATCTCGTCGACGATGGCGTGGTTCATGTAGTGCCAGTAGGGCGGGTCCTCGTCGCGGGCCCGGAACACCGGCGTCTCGCGTCCGCTCGGCCCGAGCCCGCACACCTCCTCGCCGAAGTGCAGGTCCGACACGGTCGCGATGGTGCAGATGCGCTCGCCGGGCGGGCTGTCGAGGGTGCGCACTTCGTTCGGGAAGAACACGAGGTCGGGCAGGGCGGTGTGGCCGTTGCCGTGGATGTCCACCTCGTAGTCGGTGCCCGGTTCGAGGCCGTCGATCGTCACCTGCCGCAGGCCGGACTCGGGGTCGGCCTCGTCTGCGGGTAGGTGCACGCGCCGCGCCGGTCCGCCCTCCGCCGGCTTGAGCACGACCTCGACGTCATGGGGGCGAGGGTGCGAATCGTCGTCGGCGGTCGCGCAGCAGATCGTGATGGCCGTGTCGCTCACGGCACTGATCTCGGGCGCGATGACGATCATGCAGCTCTCGTGCGACGGCGGCTACCGGTTGCAGCGTAGTGGCAGCCGTCGGTACCGATCGCCGCCCCGCCGCCCGCGGTCTGCCGCGCGGCTACCGTCGCCTCGTGGACCTATCCGGACGCGAGGACGGGCGCGAGGCCGCACTGGAGCGACTCGAGGCCGAGCTGATCGGGTGCCGGCGCTGCCCGCGGCTCGTGGCGTGGCGCGAGGAGGTCGCTCAGCACAAGCGCGCCGCGTTCCGTGACTGGGACTACTGGGGCCGGCCGGTACCTGGTTTCGGCGACCCCGGCGCACGGCTGCTCGTCCTCGGCCTCGCCCCGGCCGCTCACGGCGCCAACCGCACCGGCCGCATCTTCACCGGTGACCGCTCGGGCGACTGGTTGTTCGCGTCGATGTACAGATGCGGATGGGCCAACCAGGCGGAGTCGACCCACCGTGGCGACGGCCTGCGCCTCGACGGGGCGTTCGTGACCGCATCGGTCCGCTGCGCTCCACCTCAGAACAAGCCGACCCCCGTCGAACGCGACAACTGCCGTCCGTGGCTGCGGACGGAGGTCGATCTCCTCGTCGACGTGTCCGTGGTCGTGGCGCTCGGCACGTTCGCGTGGGACGGAGCGCTCGCGTTGTTCGGGCCCGTGCGGCCCAAGCCCCGATTCGGTCACGGTGCCGAGGTCGCAGTCGGCGGGATCACGCTGCTGGGCTGCTACCACCCGAGCCAGCAGAACACCTTCACGCGGCGCCTCACCGAGTCGATGCTCGACGACGTGTTCACACGTGCACGGGAGCTGACCGGCTGAGCGCCGCCATCGAGTGGTCGTCGGTCAGCGGCGGTGGGTGCGGCCACGCCGGAGCGTACGACTCGGCCGGCGGCGCGGACGGATGTGGCCGCGCTGGCGCAGAGGCGAGCCCCCGAAGGGACGCAGGATCATGCGGGCGTGGCCGGGGCCGGGGTCCTGGCGCCAGCTGGATGCCGATGCGACTCTGTGCTCTTGGGTGCTCACCGGAACTCGAAGCGTCCGTGTCTCGTCTCGGGGTTCTGCGGGCCGGCGGCCCTCACCCACTCTTTCGACACCACGCTCGGTGAGCTTGACCGCGGTCCGTCGGGGCTGAGCCGGCAACCCTGGTGGCCATGCCGCCGAGCCGGTTCAGCCAGCTTGTGCGGCGGCCTCGAGCTTGCGCAGCGCCTTGCGGAACAGGAACCCGAGGACGGGTGGGGCGAGCGGCGTGGTGAGGCGCATCGGCCATTTCGGATCGATGGCGAAGGTCCACTTGACACGGGTGCCGCCGCCCGGGGAGCCGGGCACGTCGATCTCGGTGAGGTCCCATGCCTCCACGAGCGCGTTCGCCATCGGCACCGAGGTGCGCTCGACGCCGTAGGCATATCGCTCGGGCTCGTCCCACGCCGCCACGTGTTCCTCGATGCGGACGCCGGGGCCGATGACGATCGAACGCGGCATGCCCACCTGGGTACCGGTCTCGGGTGGCGCACCGTAGGACCCGCGTCTGAACCCCGGGAACCACTGCGCCCACGAAGCGGTGTCGGCGACGAGAGCGAACACCGCCTTGCGCGGGGCGGCGACGTCTCCCTCGAACACGTGGATCACGGGAGCGGACCCGAGGAAGTCCAGCCCTTCCGGGCGTAGCTCGTACATGGCCGGTCAAGCTATCGCGGGCACGACACCGCCCGCCTGCCGGCGGCGGAATGCCTTTCTTCGTTCCCTCGGTGTAGGCCATCCTTGCGTCATGGACAGCGAGATCGACACGGACCGCAGGCGCTTCACCGAGGTGGCGGCGGGCACGCCCGTGGTCGTGGGGGACTGGGTCGTGCCGATGCCCGAGACGGTTCCGGGTGACCGGGTGGTTGCCGTCGCCCGCACCGGTGATCTCCTGGTCGTGGGGGAGGCGGCCCGCCGTGCAGCGACCGCGGCCGTTGACGACGCCCATGCCGCGTTCGCGGCCATGACGACGACGGAGCCGGGCCGCGTCGACGCGTTCTTCGACGGTTTCGCCGCCCTCCTCGACGACGACTCCGTGTGGGACGTGATCGCAGCCGCGAACGCAGCCGATGTCGAGCGCGCCCGGACCGCCGGCCGGTTCACGAACCGCCTGCCGGTGAGCGACAAGATGCGTGCCGCGATGGTCGACGGCCTCCGCGGGTGGGCCGGTCGCGAATCGTCTGTGGGTCGTGTCGTCGAACGGCGTGAGGGCCCTGACTACGTGCTGGAGCGCCGCGTCGCGCCCCTCGGTGTGGTCGCGTTCGTGTTCGAAGGACGGCCCAACGTCTTCGCCGACGGCGTCGGGGTGCTGCGGAACGGCAACACCGCCGTGATGCGCATCGGCGGGGATGCCCTCGGCACGGCCGAGGCGATCGAGCAGCACGCCCTCGCCCCGGCGCTCGCGCACGCCGGGTTGCCCGCAGGTGCGGTGCGCCTCGTACGCAGCCGCGACCGGGCGGCGGGGCAGGCCCTGTTCACGCTGCCGCAGGTGCGGCTCGCGGTCGCGCGGGGCTCGGGTCCGACCGTCGCGCTGTTGGGTTCGATCGCCGAGCAGCACGGTATCCCGGCGTCGCTGCACGGGACCGGCGGCGCCTGGATGTACGTCGATGCGACAGCCACGCCCGCCGCGGTCGAGAACGCGGTGAGCGCGAGCCTCGACCGCAAGGTGTGCAACACGTTGAACACCCTGGTGCTCGACACCGCTGCGATCGAGGTCCTCGGTCCCGTCGTCGCCAAGACGCTCGAGTCCCTCGACGCCGTCGTGCACGTGGCGGCCGGGTCGAGTGGGGTCGTGGCAGCCACGGGGACGTCCGACATTCCGATCGAGTCGCTGTCGCGCGAGTACGAGTGGGAAGGCCGACCCGAGCTCGCGTTCGTGACCGCCGACGGGCTGCCGGCAGCCGCTCGGCTCGTCAACGACCACAGCCCGCACTTCGTCGCGTCGATCCTCACGACGAACCCGGGTGCGTTCGAGCAGTTCTACGACGCGGTCGACGCGCCCTACGTCGGGGCCGGATTCACGCGATGGGTGGACGGCCAGTGGGCATGGCAGCGCCCCGAGCTCGGGCTCACGAACTGGGAGCGGGGCCGGCTCCTGGGGCGTTCCGGCATCCTCTCCGGCGACGACATCGTCACGGTTCGCGACGTGTTCCTGGACCGCTCCGGGGAGGCTCGCCAGGCCAGGTAGCGCGGCGAGTTGCTACACTCGCCGCTTGCTCTCGAACCCCCTCTGCCACCTCGGGGAGCTCACATGTCGAAGGTCTGCCAGGTAACGGGCAAGCGCCCCCGCACGGGCAACAACGTGTCGCACGCGCACAACAAGACCAAGCGCCGCTTCGTACCGAACATCCACACGCGCCGCTTCTGGGTGCCGAGCGAGAAGCGGTGGGTGCGCCTCAAGGTGAGCACCAAGGGCCTGCGCACGATCGACAAGCTCGGGATCGAGAAGGTCCTCGCCGACATGCGCCGCCGCGGCATCAAGGTGTGACGGCGGCGGCCACCTCGCGAGCGAAGAGCGCGAGAGTCGCCACGTCGCCGAAGTCGCTGAACGTGATGATGAAGCCGTCGGCTCCCGCGTCGACGTCGGCACGCAGCACGGCCGCGACCTCGTCAGGCGTGCCGGTGGTGACACCGCGCCAACCGGCGAAGCGCCGCTGAGCCGTCGCCGCCACGTCATCGCGTGCGGCGCGCGTCGGCGCGAGCCCCACCACCCGCTGCAGCGACTTCTTGACGCGGTCGCCGACGAGAGCGGCCAGTTCCGGGAAGCGGTCGGCGTCGGTGGCGGGGCAGTTCCACCAGTCAGCGTGGCGGCGGGCGACGGAGATGGTGCGGTCCGCGGCACCGCCGACGTGGACCGGGATCCGTTGCTGAAGGGGAACCGGACGCTGCTGGGCGCCGCTGAGAGCCACGAACTCGCCGTCGAAGTCGACAGCGTCTCCACTCCAGAGAAGCCGCAGGACCTCGAGTGTCTCCTCCATCCGCGCGCTGCGCACCGCGGCGGGCTCGGTGCCGAATCCGAACCGCGCGAGCTCGACGGGCACCGAGCCCCAACCGATACCGAGCTCGAGCCGTCCGCCGCTCACGACGTCGAGCGTCGCGGCCATCTTCGCGAGCAGTGACGGATGGCGGAATCCGTCGCAGAGAACCATGTGGCCCACGCGGATGCGCGTCGTCCGCACCGCGACTGCGGTGGCCAGCGTCCACCCCTCGAAGCTGTCGGCCGCAGGGAGCATCGGCGGTGCCAGGTGGTCCATGAACCACACCGAGTCGAAGCCCGCGTTCTCGGCGGTGAGAACGCGTTCGACGATCGTGTCGTAGCCCATCCTCATCTGAGGTAGGTAGAGCCCGAACCTGGTTCCCACAGCTCGTGCTCTGCTACGGGATCGTGACGGTGTGGGAGCCGCCCACATGGGACTGCCCGCTGGTGCCGACCCCGAAGCAGGTCCCCTGCAGCTGACCCGCTGGGATCTTGGCCGTCGCCGTGAAGTTCCCCGCGGAGTCGGGGTTGGCGTAGAAGGGATCGCCGCCCTCGCCTGAGCTCGACGTGGACGGATACAGCGACACCTTCCCGCCGGCACATCCGGAGCCTGTGACCGTGACGGTCCCGTCGGCGTTCCGCGTCGCCGTGAAGGTGAACGCCGGGAAGCTCGGTGGGTTGCCGCCGAAGCCGTCGTCGGTGGTGCCCTGTGCCGGCTTCGACGTGGTCGTCGTCTTCGACTCGGATTTGTCCTTGCCAGACGTGGTGGGGGCCTTCGTCGACGTGGACGCTGCGGCGGTGGTCACGGTCGTGGTGTCACCGGGATTCTCGTCGGTGCCGTCCTCCCTGGCGCCGAACGTCCGGCTGCACGATCCGAGTGCCACGGCCACCGCGACCACGATGCCGACCGACAGGACCTTCGAAGATGTGCGCATCGCAACAGTCTGGCGCGCAGATGCCGGGATTCTGCGCTCTTTCCGGCTGGGTCGGTGCTCGTGGCGCAGATACTCTCGGGCGACGTTTCCGCCCGGTAATCCTGGGAGCCGCCAGTGACCGCCGCCCGTATCGCTGCTCTCGTGAAGCAGGTACCCCGCTTCGAGGAGATGACGCTGGGACCCGACGGCCGCGTGAGACGCGATGGTGTCGAGCTCGAGCTCAACCCGTACTGCCGGCGCGCGGTTGCCGAGGCGGTCGAGCTCGCCACCGATGCGGACGCCGAGGTCGTCGTCGTGACGATGGGTCCCCCCTCGGCCGAGGACTGCCTGCGTGAGGCGATCGCATGTGGCGCCGATCGCGGGGTGCTCCTCAGCGACGGGGTGTTCGCGGGTTCTGACACCCTGGCGACCGCGACGGCGCTCACCCGCCTGCTGCACCAGATCGGCGACCTCGACCTCGTGCTCGTGGGCAAGAACTCGGTGGATTCCGACACAGGGCAGGTCGGCCCCGAGCTCGCCGAGCTGCTCGGGTGGCCGTTCGCAGGGCCGGTGCGTGAGCTCGACATCGACCTGATGGCTGCCACGTTCGCGGCAGTGTGCGAGACCGACGACGGCCACCGCCGCATCGAAGGTGAGCTGCCGGCCGTGTTGAGCTGCGCAGAGCGGCTCACGGCGCCTGCGAAGGCCTTCCCGGACGAGCGTGCTGCCGTCTCCGCCGACCGGATCTGGACCGTGACCGCAGCGGACCTCGGTGACGGCCCGTGGGGTGCCGCCGCGTCCCCGACCTCGGTGGGAGCGACCCGATCGCTGGCCGTCGAGCGCGACCCGTTGGTGCTCACCGGCGACGCGGCGTCGCAGGTCGAGTCGGCGGTCGGAGCACTCGCACGACGCGGTGCCCTCGACGCCGCGGTCACCGACGGTTTCGCGCCGCGGACGGCCGACGTCGACCACGTGGACGTCGGCGGTGGTCGTGAGGTCTGGGCGTTGGTTGACCCGACCCGCCCGCGGCTGGCTCACGAGCTCGGCCAGGAGGCCGCGCGGCTCGCTCGCGTGCTCGGCCTCGGCGCACGCGTCGTGTCGTTGGGTGCCGATCTGGGGGCGGTGCCGTCCGGTGTCGGCGCGGTCACGGTGCTCGACGCCGACCCGGTCGCATCCGACGAGGACTACGCCGCTGCGATCTCCCAGCTGGTCGCCGATGCCTGCCCCTGGGGTGTCATAGCGCCGAGCACCGCTCGGGGACGTGAGATAGCGTCGCGGGTCGCGGCGGCAGGTGGGCACGGCCTCACCGGCGATGCCGTCGAGCTCGACGTCGGCGCCGATGGCCGCCTCGTCGCGTGGAAGCCCGCGTTCGGCGGATCGCTCGTCGCCGCGATCACGTCGTCGTCCTCGGTGCAGATGGCGACGGTGCGTCCCGGTGTGCTCGCCGCCGACGGCCCAGTGGCCGCGTCGTTCCCGGCGGTGCAGACCGTGGGCGTCGCCGGCAGCGGACGCGTCCGCGTCGTCGCGCACACGGTCGAGGACGACGGTGAAGCCCTCACGCTCGCTCACGTCGTGGTTTGCGTCGGTGTCGGCGTCGATCCCGACGAGTACGGCGAGCTCGACCGCCTCGTCAAGGTGCTAGGTGCCGAGCTCGGTGCCACGCGCAAGGTGACAGACCGGGGCTGGCTGCCACGGAGTCGCCAGATCGGCATCACCGGGATCGCGGTGGCGCCGCGCCTGCTCGTCAGCATCGGGGCGAGCGGGAAGTTCAACCACTCGTCGGGATTCCGCGCGGCTGGCTCGGTCCTCGCCATCAACACCGATGCGGCCGCACCGGTCTTCGGCTACTGCGACGTCGGCATCGTCGCCGACTGGCACGACGCCGTCCCGCTGCTCGCAAGGGCGCTCGAGTGACAGCGCCCTCAGGTGGGGGTGAGAAGCGAGGCGAGGGCCGGGCCAGAGAGACCGATCGTGCACCCCACGGGGCGCTCGGCACCCATCAGGGCGCGTTCGGCCCCACGGAGTGGGGTCTCGTCGCTCTCGTCGCCTCGATCTGGGGTTCGTCGTTCCTGTTCATCGCGATCGGGATCGAGGGGTTGCGCCCCGGCCTCGTCGCGTTCCTGCGGATCCTGCTGGGTGCGCTGACCCTTGCGGTGCTGCCCAAGGCACGAGCGCCGGTGCCGCGGGCGGCGTGGCGCGAGATCGCGGTCCTCGGTGTCGTGTGGATGGCCGTCCCGTTCGTGCTCTTCCCGATCGCCGAGCAGTGGGTGGCGACGTCGGTGGCGGGGATGATCAACGGTGCCATGCCGGTCGTGGCCGCCGTGGTGGTGGCGATCACCACCAGGCGCCCCCCCGGCCGCACGCAGGCGATCGGCATCGGCGTCGGCTTTGCAGGGATCGTCTGCATCTCCCTTCCCGAAGTGGTGGGCGCTGACGCGAGCCCACTCGGCGTCGCGCTGATCATCGTCGCCGTCGTCTGCTACGCGATCGGTGCGACCGTCGCCGCGCCGCTGCAGCAGCGGTACGGGACGTTGCCGGTCGTCCTGCGCGGCCAGCTGGTGGCGCTCGCTGTCTCCGTACCCGGCGCGATCTGGTCGGTGGGCGACTCGACCTTCACGGCCGCAAGCCTCGTGGCGATGGTGCCGCTCGGCGTGCTGGGCAGCGGCGTCGCGTTCGTGGCGATGGTCTCGCTCGTTGGCCGCGTCGGCGCCGACCGCGGTTCGATCGGGATCTACTTCGTGCCTGTGGTCGCTCTCGGCCTCGGTGTGTTCGTCAACGGCGAGACCGCCGTGCCGATAGCGGTCGCCGGTTGTGGGCTCGTGATCGCCGGTGCCTGGCTGGCGAGCCGCAGCCGCACCCCGGCCTGATCACGGCGCGGACAGGACTGCGACGGCTGCGGTGTATCCGTGGAGGTGGTTGACGCCTCCCACCGGGCCGATCTCGCCTGCGCAGAAGAAGCCACCGACGTCGCTGGTCCCGAGGAGTGCCCGTATCGCGGCGGCGTCGTGGTCGGGCATCCCGAAGAAGCGCCGCCCGCGGCCGTTGCACGTGAAGACCAGCACCCCGGTCTCCGTCTCTGCGTCGCCGATCTCTGCCAACAGCGCGGCGAGGTCCTCGTCGGCTGTCACGGCGTCGCGCACGTGGAACTGAACGGTCGAGCCGACCTCGACGGAGTCACCGATCGCGACTGCGCCGGAGTCGCGCTCGATACCCACCACGTTGCGGATCAGGAAGTCGCCGCGCCCGAACTCGACCTTGTGCTCGTCCACCACGCGCCCGATGTGGAGCCCGCCCTCGATGAGCTCGCGGTCCTCGGGGGCGAGCTCGGCGACGGTCTCGACGAGCCGGTCGACAGCGGGGCGACCGCCGAGCTCGAGCATCCGGTTGCGCTCACCGGCGGTGACGAGCAGTGATCGCCCGATCGGGCGGCAGCCCTGGCTCACCAGGGTGCGCACGGCGACCGCACCCGACAGCGCCACCGCGACCGCTCCCGTGTCGTGGATCGAGCCGTCGAGCACGAGGCGTGTCTCGCCGGCCTGCCGGCCGCCCGAGGCGAGGCCGCCGACGCAGGTGAGTCGGGGGTGTTCGTGGTCGATCGTCGTGCAGAACAGGTCCGAGGGGAACGTGAACGGGTCGGCGACGAGGATGAGCGCCGCAGTGTCGTCGCCGATCGAGGGCATGTTCACGAAAGCCGCTGCGTCCGAGCCGGGATGCTCCACATGGCGTGCGTCGATCTCGACACCGGGCATCGCCGCCGCCCACAGCGACACGGCGGGCGCGTGCTCGATCTCGATGGCGCCGCCGACGACCCCGCCTGCGGTGCAGCCGAAGAGCACATCCGCACCGGTGGCGCCGGCGACGGCTCCGGTGATCGTCTCGAGATCGTCACCGAATCGGGCGGAGGCGAACACGGCGACGAGTGTCGCGGGCTCGCCGAGCTCGGAGCGCATCGAGGCCGCCGCCGAGGTGATCTCGGCCGGGTCCTCGGGCGCGAGACAGAGGCGGGACGCGAATCGCACCCCCTGAGGCTATGACCGCGACTTGGTGTTGTCGCAGTGCGTGTACCGTGTCACGCCATGGAGGCCTACGAGACGCAGGCGGCGGTCACTCTGCTCGAGTGGCTCCTCGACCAGCTCGTCGCGATCGGCGGCTCCGACCTGCTCCTGTCCGTGGGCACACCACCGCGTGGCCGCGTCGACGGAGCGCTCCGCACGATGAGAGCGGAACCGCTCACCGACGTCGAGGTCGACGCGTGTGTCGAGGCGCTCGTCGGGGAGGAGCACCGCGCTCAGCTCGCCGAGCACAACACGGCGGACTTCGCGTTCGACTGGACCGGTCGTGCACGCTTCCGCGGGAACGTCTTCCGTCAGAAGGGGCACTGGGCGGTGGCCCTGCGGCACCTGCCCGCGGTGATACCGGCACCGGAGCAGCTCGGTGTCCCTCCCGCTGTGGTGGCGTTGACCGAGAAGAGCACGGGCCTCGTGATCGTGACGGGTCCCACCGGGTCGGGCAAGTCGACGACGATCGCGTCGCTGATCGAGCGCATCAACCAGACGCGGGCGTGCCACGTGATCACGCTCGAGGACCCCATCGAGTACGTGTTCACCCACAAGCACGCCGTCGTCGACCAGCGTGAGGTAGGCACCGACACCCCCGACTTCCACATGGCGTTGCGGTCCGTGCTGCGTGAGGATCCCGATGTCGTCCTCGTCGGTGAGATGCGCGACCTCGAGTCGATCTCGTCGGCGTTGACCATCGCCGAGACCGGCCACCTGGTGTTCGCAACCCTTCACACCAACGACACGGCACAGGCGGTGGACCGCATCATCGACGCGTTCGGTGGCGATCATCAGAACCAGGTGCGCGCCCAGCTCAGTGCCGCGCTGCTCGCTGTCGTCCACCAGCGCCTCCATCCCAGCCCCACCGGGGGTCGTGTGGCGGCGTTCGAGGTCCTGATCGCCACCGACCCGGTGCGAAACCTGATCCGCGAGGCCAAGACCAACCAGATCCACAACGTGATCCGCTCGAGCCGTGCGGAGGGGATGGTCACCCTCGAGGAGTCCGAACGTCAGGTGCTCGGCCTCCCCTGACGCGCCGTACCCCGGCCGCGGGCCGGGGTACGGATGGAGTGTCGTCTGCCTGCTGGTTCAGCAGGTGGTGGTCGGGGTGCTGACGGTCAGTCCGCTGATCGTCTGCGGAGGCCCGGCGTTGACCGTCCACGTCGCAGTCACACCGTTGAGCTCGCCAACCATTCCCGAAGCCTGCAGTGCCGCGAGGTCCACCGGGTAAGCCTTCGGGTTCGACTTCGCGTAGGCGGCCTCGAGGCCGGTCTCGATCGCGGAGCGGCTCGACGTGCAGGCTGCCTGGTCGCCGGTGTCGGTGATGCCGCTCACCGAGAAGACGACGACGGCGGCGAGGATGCCGAGGATCACGATAACTATCAGGAGCTCGATCAGGGTGAACCCGCCTTCACCCTCGCCCACCCGCGCGGCGTGCAGCCGCTCGAACTGTCTCTTCATCGCCGGTTCTCCCCCAGTAAGGGTCGACTTCCTGATCCAGGTAACTCAGCCCACTACCCAACAGTCACGCATTTCTACATGAGAGCCCCAGATCCTGCCATCCCGCCCGCCAACGCGCGGGGCGGCCACCTCCCCAAACGCGGGTGGTCTGGCGTGCTCGCGGGCGATTCCGCCCGCGTTTGGCGTGGGTCCGTCCCCCAAACGCGGGTGGTCTGACGTGCTCGCGGGCGATTCCGCCCGCGTTTGGCGTGGGGCCGGGCGTCAGTTGGGCAGCCAGCGGTCGAAGCGGATCGGGGTGGGGCCCGAGCCGCCGGGGACGGCGGCGTCGACGAGGGCACGCGCGTCGGCGGGCTTGGCGTCGATGCCGCACGCAGCGGCGTCGACGGCCGTCCCGCAGTTCCAGATCTCGACGAGGTACTTGCCGGCGAAGCGGGGCTGCTCGTTGGCGACCATCTGGCCGCCGGCGCCGACCGCCTTGAGCTGCAGGGAGAACGCGATGATCCCCGACGCGATCTGGGTGCCCGACGTCGACACGAGCCCGACGGCGGTCTTGATGATGCCGTGCGGTGCGTACACGAAGCCGTCCATCACGAGCCCGCCCGAGCTCACGTTGTCGGCGGAGTTGAACAGGGCGAACGTCCCCCATGCGGGGTGCTGGGGCCACGGCGACGGATTGCCCGCAGGCCAGTTCGTAAAGCCGCCGTCCCAGTCCGCGGCCGGGTACTTCTTCTGGTACAGCACGATGCCGGGCTGGCCGCCGGCGACCTGTCCGGGCCGCAGCTGGCACGCGGTGACCTGTGCCGAGGGGAAGCCGGCGCCTCCTGTCACGGGGTTGATCACCATGCCGTAGCCGGGGTTGAAGACCATCTCGACACCGGGCTCGCCTGCGAGGCAGCGCTCACCGATCGGGATCTGGGCCACGATGTTGGTGTTGGTCCAGGTGGTGTTGGCCCGTATGCGGGAGTCGGCCGTTCCCATCACAACGGGGGCGTCGCGGTACTGGTCCTTGACAGAGAAGCTCAGACCCGGCTCGGGGAACCACGGCTGCGGCGGCACCGTGTCGTCGGTGTCGAACCAGTACACCCCGGGATCGAAGATGTTCGCCCGCACCCCGGTGGACTTGCCGTTGTAACCGTACGAGGCCGTCAGGTCGAGCGTCGGGTTGGACGTGTAGCGCCCCGGCGTGAAGTGGCGCACGCAGCTGTACTGCATCAGGACCGGGTATCCGACGTTGAACCACTGAGGTGTCGAACTGCAGTCCTCGTATGTGCCCGCAGAGCTCTGGGTGGGTAGCGTCCCGTCGGCGACCTGGTCGGGCAGCGGGTAGTCGGGATCGGAGTCCACGAGGTCGTCGGTGTGGCACGTCCAGTTGGCGTTCGTGAACGACGTGTAGGGGCCGCTGCCGTCGTTGTTGGCGTTCTGCAGGTGCGGGCCGCCGTGCGCCGATGCCATGTCGACGGGGCTCGGGAGCCAGCCGCTGCCGCTGCAGTCGCTGCTGCGCACGTCTATGACTCCCTGGGCGCCCTCGGAGTTGGCGCGGAAGCGGATCGGGCCCACCGGTGAGTACTGGTCGACGCCGAGGATGCGCCCGGAACGCTCGTCGGGCGGGTTCGTGCACGCGATGACCCCGAACGGATTCACGAAGCCGTCGGGGGCGAAGCGGAAGCACGGGAACGCGGTGTTGAGGCGGATGTCGCCGGTGAGCGACGCGGCCGGCGAGCCGGTCTTGGTCAGTGCCCACTCGTCCTTGCTGAACAGCATCATCGCGAAGTGGATGCCGGGCAGGGGGTTCTCGCCCTCTTTGAGGTACGAGCAGCGCACGAGGTAGGTGTCGCCGTCGTGGACGTAGGGCTTGATCGTGGCGTCCGCCTGGCAGACGGGGTCGAGGTTCTGCTCGATCGCGACCTGCGTGCGTTCGGATGCGTCGTCGGCGCCGAAGAGCGTGTCGCTGTGGTCCCCCACGGTCTCGCCTGTCCGCAGCGAACCGGTCGCGAGCTGAGCGACCGCACCGGCGAGCATCGCGAACACGACCAGGAAGACGAGCGCGATGATCAGGGCCGAGCCCTGCTCGGCGCCGTCTCGCCGTGGCTGTCGCGGTCGACGCACGTGTCCCACCTCTCGGGCACCCACCTTCATGGCACGATGGTGTCCACTCGGCGCTTGGCCCACAAGTCGTAGGCGTACTCGACGCCCTCCGATGACTTCGGCTGCAGGTTCACGTGTACCTGCCAGCGACCACCGCCCTGGTCCGTGGTGGTGACCATCGGTGTGGTGCCGTCGACGCGGAGCTCGTGCGCGACGGCGTTCTGCTCCAGTGCCGCCCAGTCGTACGTTCCACCAGTGTCCGTGACCGCCCACTTCGTGCGCACCAGCTGGCAGTCGTCACCGGGCGGCGGCGCGACCACCGTGTATTCGACCTTGACGGCGCGGTCCTTCGACGCCACGTCTGGGTCGTCGCCGGGGAAGATGTCGTAGTGGTAGGCGGTCAGGACCGTCCGCGGCGTCGCGTCGCACTCCACGACCCCGTTCGTGGCCGTCACCGGGTCGGTGCTCGGCGCGGCCGGCGTGGCGGGCGCACCGGGCCACACGACCGTCCCGTCACTGCCCCCCGTCCACGGCGTCGGCGTGAAGGCGGGGTCGTAGACGGCGGCGGATTGGATGTCGCCCACGAGGTAGCGCGACGTGAGCGAGCGCGAGTTCGCGACGTAGAGGCGTGCCTGCGTCTCGTTGATGTTGCGCAGGAACACGATCGCCGCGGTCGCGAGCGCGCCCATCACGACCGACAGGAGCACGACGGTGAGCATCACCTCGATCAGGGTGAACCCGTGGTCCCCGCCGCGGTGATCACCGCTCACAGGCACGTCCCTCCTGCGGCCTTGGCGGCTGCCGGGTCGCAGCGCAGCACGACGTCCTGAGAGCGCGACACCGCGCCGTCGTCGGCGGTCACCTCCACCGACAGCCGCAGGACCGGAGTGCTGCCGTCGAGGCAGGGCGTCCCCGCGTCGGGAGTCGCGATTGCGGCTCCCGCGCTGATGCTGGCGGCGTCGCCGCGGTACACGTGCACCGACGTCGTGAACCCGGGGGTCGGGTAGACGGTCGTGTACGCGGCGAGCTCGGTCGCGTAGTGGGCTTCGCAGCCGCCGGCGCCGCTGTAGTCGAAGTCGGAGGCCTTGAGGTAGTCCGCTGCCGCGATCGCGGTGGTCTCGGCCTCGGTCTTGCGGTTGGACAGGTCCGAGGCGCGCACGAGCGTCGCCAGCAGGGCGAGGACCCCGACGACGACCACGCTCATGATCACGATCGCGATCATGATCTCGACGAGAGTCATGCCGGACTCGCCGGTCGGCTCCGGATCCGTCATTTCAGCTTGACCTGCTGGAAGATCCCGTACATCGCGGAGACGATCGCGAGCGCCACGAATCCGACGATCACACCCATGAAGATGATCATCATCGGCTCGAAGATTGCGGTGAACTTCTGGAGGCGGTAGTCGAGCTCCTCACCGAAGAACTCCTGGGCCATGCGGAGCTGCTCGTCGAGCGTGCCCGTGTCCTCGCCGACCTTGACCATCTGGGGCACGATCGGGGGGAACAGGCCGGTCGCCGCGATCGGGCCGCTCATGCCCTGGCCGATCATCATCGACTCGCGCACCCTGGTGAGAGAGCGCTCGAACACCTTGTTGCGGGCGCCGTCGATGACGACCGTGAACGTGGTGACGAGCGGCACGCCGGCGGAGACCATCGTGGCAAGCGTCGCGCAGAAGCGCTCGACGATGGAGTAGCGGATCACGATGCCGAGCAGCGGCACCTTGATCTTGAGCCAGTCCCACGCGTACCGCCCCGGCGGGGTCCGCACGAGGACGATCGCGACGAGCACCACGATCGCGAACCCGAGGGCGATCCACAGGAGGTTGTCGCTGATGAACTTGGAGGTGGTGAGCAGTGCCCTGGTTATGGCCGGGAGCTGCGCGTCGAACTCCTCGAAGAACGTCACGAACTTGGGCAGCACGTACACGAGGAGGACGGCCACGGTGACCACCGCCATCACCGCGATCACCGCCGGGTAGATCAGCGCCGACCGGACCTTCTTCTTCGCCTCCTCCTGGCGTTGCAGGTAGCGGGCAGCGGATTCGAGCACGGTGTCGAGCTTGCCGGTCGTCTCGCCGGCGCGCACGAGGTCGGCGTACCAGTTGGGGAAGACCGTGGGATGCTGGGAGATCGCGCGGCTGAGCGGCATCCCCTCGGCGAGGTCGAGCGACACCTCGCGCAGAGTGTCCTGGAGCTGGCGGCTCGCGTTCTCGCCGCCGATCGAGCCGAGCGCCTCGATCATCGGGATCCCCGAGCGCACGAACGCGGCGAGCTGGCGTGTGAAGATGACGAGCTCGGCGCCCTTGATTCGCCGCGGACCGATCTCCATGTGGAGCACGTCGGACTGGCGGCGCAGCTTGAGGATCTCGCCGCCGGGCTGGTTCACGATCATGGCGGCCTGCTCGGCGCTCGCCGCGCGGAGCTTGCCGCGCACGATCACGTCGTGGGCGGTGCGGATCTTGTACGCGTACGTGCCGATCTTGGGGCGGTCGCGGCGGCGCTTGGCCTCCACCCGCCGGCGCTCGTCCTCGGGCTCGGGCGTGACCGGCGCCGGTGGCGGCGCCGGAGCGGCGTGGCCCGCACCCGCGGGGTAGGGAGGCTGGGGTGAGGCGTAGCCGGCCGGCACGGGCGGGTGGGCGTGCGTGGCCGCGGCGGCCGCATGGGGACCGTTGGGGTCAACCGGCTGCATAGACGGTCCTGATCACCTCGGAGATGGTGGTCTCGTTGGTGGTCACCTTGGCCATCGCAGCCTGACCGAGAGGCACCATCCCCGATGTCTTCACGGCTGCGTCGCGCAGCTCCGCCGCGGTCGCGCCTCGCACGATCAGCTCCTTGATCTCGTCGTCGAGGCGCAGGAACTCGTACACACCGATGCGTTCGTAGTAGCCGGTCCCGTGGCAGTGGGTGCATCCGGTGCCGTGCCAGAACTCCTCGCGCCGCACGCCGGTGACCTTCTCGTACAAGGCGAGCTCGTCGGCGCTCGGGACGTACTCGACGGCGCAGACGTGGCAGATGCGGCGCACGAGGCGCTGGGCCACGATCGCCTCCATCGCCGGCGCGATGAGGTAGTTGGGCACGCCCATGTCGAGGAAGCGGAACAGCGCCGCGACCGAGTCGGTGGCGTGCACAGAGCAGAACACGGCGTGGCCGGTGAGGGCCGCCTGGGTCGCGATCTCGGCGGTCTCGGTGTCGCGCACCTCGCCCACGAGGATCACGTCGGGGTCCTGGCGCAGGAGTGCACGCAGGCCGTGGGCGAAGTCGCGCCCGTACGCCTTGTGGATCTGTATCTGGGTGATGTCGGGGAAGATGTACTCGACGGGGTCCTCGATGGTCGTGATGTTGCGCTCGAAGCGGTCGAGCTCGTTCAGCGACGCGTAGAGGGTGGTCGTCTTGCCGGCGCCGGTCGGTCCCGCGACGCAGACCATCCCGAAGGGGATGTGCACGACCGGCAGGTACTGGCTCACGAGCTCGTCGGGCATGCCCAGCTGCCCGACGCCGAGAACGGACTTGCCGCGGTCGAGCACACGAAGCACGACCTTCTCGCCCCAGATCGATTCGGTGATCGCGACGCGGATGTCGACCTGGCGGCCTTCGACCTCGAGGGTCATCTGGCCGTCCTGGCTGCGATGCCGCTCGATGATGTCGAGGTCGGCCATGACCTTGATGCGTGACGCCAGCGCCGGCCCCATCTCGAGCGGAAGGTCCTGGACGTCGCGCAAGGTGCCGTCGACGCGGTAGCGGATGCGCAGGCGGTCGGGCTGAGGCTCGATGTGCACGTCCGAGGCCCGCTCGCGCAGCGCCTCGGTCACGAGGATGTTGGCGATGCGCACCACCGGTGCGTCCTCGGTGACCGCGGAGATCGACGTCGAGTCGTCCGTGGTGGCGGCGATCGCGGTGGTCCGGTAGGCGGCCACGTGCTGTTCGACCGCGTGCAGGGTCTGGTACGCCTCGCCGATCGCCCTGCGCACGACGGCCTCCGACGCCACGAGCGGTGAGACGGTCTTGCCCGTCCGCTCCGTCACGAACGCGAGGAGCTCCGTGTCGTCGGGTCGCGGGGTCGCGACCACGATCACATCACCGGCGTCGCCGTCGAGGCGCACCGGCAGCAGGAGCTGGTCCTCGGCGAAGTCCTTCGGGATCAGCGCCACCGCGTCCGGCTCGCAACGAGTCCCCACCTCGTAGGCCGGGACGCCGTAGAGCTCGGCCAGGGTGCGGGTGAGCTGGCTCGGCTGCAGGTAGCCGAGCTCCACGAGGATCTCTCCGATCCGGTTGCCAGGGCTCTGCGCCTGGTGAGCGAGTGCCGCGTCGAGCTCCTCGCGGCGGACGAGCTTGCGCTTGAGCAGCAGTTCACCGATGGGTCCCGACGCCTGTCTGCGCGCCACTAGCCACTCCTCGCAATCGCCGGCCCACCAGGGTGGACCGCGCCACCTACCCGCGCGGGATGGGGGACCCACCACGCGGCGGCCATGAGCGTCGTGACATCCGGTCCCCGCCCACCAAGGCCCAACAGTCCGGGCGTCACCATGCCTCTGGCCTCGCCGAAGTCTTCCACAGGTCGGTCGGCAATTCCTGTGCCCCAAGGGTACGCGACCGCGTCACGCCGCCTCGACGGGTGGCGCCGCCGTGACGGGTGGTGGCGGGCGAAGCGTTCGCGACGGCGCCGTGGACCTTCCCCCGATGGTCCACGGCGCCGTTGGTGCTGTGAGAGCTGTGTCGATGGCGCTCAGTCGGCCTTGGTACGGGCGATCTCGGCGCCCTCCTCCACCTTCTCGCCGACCCGTTCCTTGCCCATGTTGACGATCGCGTCCCAGCCGTGCTGGTCCATACGGTACCGGCCCGGGTCGGGTGTCGTCTTCTTGGCCTCCTCGACCGTCTTGAAACCGGCGCCGGGCTTGTCGCCGATCCACGACGTCACCGCGGCGATGAAGGGGTTGTCGAGCAGCGGCCACATCTCGGGCTTGAACAGGTGCTTGGCCGGGATGCCGGCCAGGATCTCGAGCGGGTCGCCGTGGTTGCCCGACACGACCGAGTTCGGTGCCACGATCGTCATGTCCGAGATGGTGGAACCGGGGTTGACGACCGACTTGGCCGCGAGCATCACCCAGTTGCCGATCTTCACGGGCTGGCTGATCAGGACCGATTGGTACATCGTGGTCTGTGCCTGGTCGGTCGCGTGGAGGAAGTCGTACACGCTCACGTACTCGCCTGTGCCCGACGGCGACCCCCACTCGATGTACTGGCTGCAGCGGATGACCGTGCCGTAACCGATCTCGTTCATCCCCTTCAAGACCAGGTGGCCGCCGAAGATCATGGTCGCGTTGGGGTGGATGATGGCGTTGCCCTCGATCCAGAGGGTCGGGTCGTGGCCGATGTTGTTGCGCACCTCGAAGCGGACGTCGTCCTCGATCACGACGTTGGGGCCGATGTGGACCGTGACCGGGTTGCCGGCCTCGAGCTTCAACAGCACGTTGCGGCCGATCTTGACCCGCCTGTCGACGTGGATGTCGAGATCGACCCGCATCAGGCGGGCCATCAACTTCGCGCGGTAGACGAACTTGACCCTGCGCAGGAAGGTCGGCAGCGACAGCAGTAGGGACAGCAGGTTCTTCATCGGGTCGCGGGCCTCCAGGGCTCTAGCTGCCCCTGTGGATTCCGCGCGCCGGACGCCGAATCCTGTCAGCCCTCTTCGCCGTGGTCGCGGAGGAAGCGCTGGAACTCGGCGGCGAGCTCGTCCCCCGACGGCAGGTCCTCGGCGCGCAACGGCGCCGGGCCGTCGCCGCCGCTGTCGACGCGGCGCTCGAGCATGCGCACATAGGCGGCGACGTCGGGGTGGTCCTCCATGGCCTCGTCGACCTTGGCGCGCCAGCTCTGCACCGTCGCGTTCAGCGCACCCGTGTCGACGTCGACACCGCAGACCTCGCGCACCTTCTCGAGCAGTGACAGCATCGCGTTCGGGTTCGCCTCGGCGGACACGTAGTGCGATGCCGACGCCCAGATGCTCACGGTCTCGAAGCCGGCGTCGGCGAACGCCTTCGCCGCCGCCCCCACGATCCCGGTCGGGCCGATGTAGTTGGCACCCTCGATCCCCGTGCGGATGCGAACGGCGTCCGACGACGCCGTCGCGACGAGCGGTGACGGCCGCGTGTGGGGAACATCGGCGAGCAGGGACCCGAGGAACACGATGCCGCCGGCGCCGCAGTCGGTCGCGACCTGCACGAGATCGGCGCAGAAGTCCGGCCACAGGTACTGCGGTTCGAAACCGTGGCCGAGCACGATCGGTGAACCGGTTCCCGACGACGTCGCGCTCAGGGTCACTCGCGGCCAGGTGACCTCGCGCACGAGACCGTCCTCGACGGTCACGATCGGACGCACCTGCTGGAAGTCGTAGTACGCGTCACCGGCGATCTCCACGAACGGCTCGGCATCGAGCTCGTCGCGCAGCCACAGGACGGACCCGGTCGCGGCTTCGCCGGCGTCGTTCCAGCCCCCGAACGCGAGCACCAGCGTCGGCGCGGACGCGAAGTCAGGGTGCCATCTGTACTTCAGGCGCGAGGTGTCCATCCGGGTCAGCGTAGGCCGACTTCGCCGCCGCACACCGCGGCGGCACAGCTCCCCACCCTCAGGTGAGGCCGAGCTCGCTCTCGAGTCGCTCCGCGGGCATCGCACCGACGGCGGTCTTGACGAGCTGGCCGCTCTCGAACATCCCGATGGTCGGGATGCCCATGATGTTGTAGCGGCCCGCGACCGAGGGCGCCTCGTCGACGTTGACCTTCACGAACGTGACGTTGCCGTGCTTGTCGGCGAGCTTCTGGATCTCGGGGGCCACGGCCTTGCACGGTCCACACCACGGCGCCCAGAAGTCGACGACGACCTTGCCGTCGGCAAGGAGGACCTGCTCGTTGAAATCCTGTTCCTTGACCTCGCTAACCGTGGCCATGCGTTCTCCTGTCCGGCCGATCGGCTGGGAAACGTGGACCGGCCGCGGGGAATTCCCGAATGCGCGCCGGGCCGAGGTTCCGATCGTAGTGGGCCCGCTACCGCGCGGCCGGTTGGGACACGGACACAGGCGCGGCCTCGCGCAGTGCCCCGAGGCGCCGGCGGGCCGCTGACGTGGCTCCGGCATCGACCGGCGGCAGCGTGAACGACGTGTACATGACGCGGCGTTCACGTTCGGTCGGCGGCTGTGCCATGTGCAGGGTGCAGCTCAGATGGAGGGTCACGTCGCCGCGTTCGGTCGGCAGCTCGACCTCCTCGAGGTCGAGACCCGGCTGCAGCAGCGCCGGCCACACGAGAGCCCTGTGGGAGCCGGCGATCACGCGGAGCTGGCCCGAGTCGGGCCCCGCCCCTGTCACGGAGAAGCCGACGGTGATTCCACAGCACTCGTAGGAGTGGCGGCCGAGGCTGCAGTCCTTGTGCCAGGGCACGTCGGAGATCCCCTCCACGACCCCGAGCGGTTTGAAGAGCGCCTCGATGCGGTTGGTGTGGTCGTGAGGGCGGGCCACATGGCCACAGCCGGGGAGGCCGGCGAGGGATTGGAATCGGTCGTCGTCGAGCATCGCCGCGACGGTTTCGGACTTGCGGTCGAAGTACTGCATGCGCACCAGCCGCGAGACGCCGCCGTCGGTGCGGGCCCACCAGGAACGCCCGTCGCCGGGTGAGTAGTCGGGTGCGGCGGCGTCCATGTCCAGTTCGACCTGGCGCATCTCGGACTCGGTGTACATCCCGCGCACGTGCAGGAACCCCGCCGCCTCCAGGAAGCGGGCCATCTCGGCGCGGTCGTCGTCGGGGTCGAACGAGCGCTTCAGGTCGAGGGGCCGTCCGTCGGCGTCGAGGGTCTCGACGGCACCAGGCGTGTGCACAGGTACCTGGTCGAGGGCGCTGCGCAGCGCGAGCCACCAGTGCAGGACGTGATCGAGGCGGACCCGCGACACGTCGATGCGACCCGCGGAGAACAGCCCCATGGCGGTCACCTGGTCGTGGACGAGGTCGTGCAGCTGCTCAGGTGTGAGCCGCAGCCGGCCTGCCTCGGCTGCCGCGCCCCTACGGCCGGTCTCGGCGGTCACGTGTGGCTCGCCGGTGCCCGACGCCTCCAGCAACCAGCTGCGGTCACCGACCTCGATCGCGACCGGTGCAGGGTCGAGGAGGGAGAGTCCGGGTGCGACCAAGCCGGCCGCACGTGCGAACAGATCGGGGAGGTCCGCGTCGAAGAACGCCTCGGGATCGACGGGCGGCGGCTCGACCGCGTCGTCGCGGGTGCGCATGTCGATCGACATGCCGGAGAGCCTACGGCACGAAGGCGTGGGAGGCCGCGTGGCGGGGTTGCCCGGCCGCCTCCTGCAGTGAGTATGATTCTCAAAGCCGGAATAGCCCCTGCCCGAGACGACCCTGTGGTGCCCCTGTCCGTCCGTGTGCTCGCTGCCACCTCGGTCGCGGCCGCCGTGATCCCCGGGTGCGCGGCGCAGGAGCCCGCCACGATGCGCCCGGGTGACGCGGCAGCCGCCGGTCGCGCCGACTGCCCGGTGGAGCCCGTCGACATCGTGGTGACGGTCGGTCAGTGGACCGATCTCGTGACCACGGTCGCGGGAGCGTGCGGCCACGTGACGACCATCGTCGGGAGGTCCGCGGCAGATCCTCACGAGTTCGAGCCGGCCACGTCGGATGCGGCGCGCTTCACCGACGCCGACCTCGTCGTGGCCAACGGTCTCGGCTACGACGATTGGGCCGAGCACGTCCTCGACACCATGTCGCCGGCGCCGCCCGTGGTGGATGCCGGCGAGGTGGTGGGGCTCCACGAGGGCGACAACCCCCACATCTGGTACGGACCGCGGTTCCTCGATCAGGTCGCCGATGCCGTGACCGCCGAACTGCGCGCGCTGTCACCCGGAGCCGCGGACTACCTCGACGCGCGTCGGGCCGAGTGGACGGCGCGCGTCGAGCCGATCCATGCAGCGGTCGCCGCCATGCGCGCGGGCGCGGCGGGGCGGCGGTTCGCTGCCACCGAGCCGGTCTTCGACCACATGGCCGATGCCCTCGGGCTCGTGGACCGCACGCCCGCCGGGTATGCGGCTGCCACCGCGAACGAGGCCGATCCGTCGCCGGGCGACGTCTACGCGCTGGGGGAGGAGCTGAGCACGCATGCCGTCGACGTGCTCGTCTTCAACAGCCAGACCGAGAGCACCCTCGCCGACAGCGCGCGATCCCGCGCCGTGGCGTCTTCGGTGCCCGTCGTCGAGGTGACGGAGACCGTCCCGGCCGGTGTCGACGGGTTCGTGGCGTGGCAGGTCGGCCAGCTCGACAGCCTCGCCGGCGCTCTGGGGCTGCGATGACCGCGGCGGAGGACGTGGTCGAGCTCGACGGGGTCGCCGTGAAGCGGGGCGGGCACCGGCTCTGGTCCGAAGGCACCTTCGCGCTGCCCGCCGGTGCCTGCGTGGCCGTGATCGGTCCCAACGGGTCGGGAAAGACGACGCTGTTCGAACTGCTCCTCGGCCTCGTGGCGCCAAGTGAGGGCAGCGTCCGCGTTCTCGGTGACCGTCCCAGGCGCGGCAATCGCCGCATCGGTTACGTGCCGCAGAACTACACGGCTTCGGTCGGTGAAGCGGTCCGCTGCCGCGACCTGGTCGCCCTCGGGATCTCGGGCACCAGGTGGGGCATGCGGCCGCTGTCTGCGAACGATCGCGGCCGTGTGGACGCGGCATTGGAAGACGCCGGCGTCGCCGAGTTCGCGAACCGGCGCGTCTCGCGTCTCTCCGGAGGCCAGCAGCAGCGCGTCGCGATCGCGCAGGCCCTCGTCGACGACCCCGACCTGCTCCTCCTCGACGAGCCGCTCTCGAGTCTCGACGTGGCGAGCCAGAGCGACGTGGTGTCGCTCATCGAGGACGTCAGCGCCCGTGGTGACGTCACGATCATGGTGGTTTCCCACGACGTGAACCCGCTCCTGCCCGTCCTCACCGGCGCGGTCTACCTCCTCGACGGCCATCCCCACTACGACGAGATCGGTGCCGTCGTGAACTCCGAACTGCTCACGCACCTCTACGGGACACCGGTGCGTGTGGTCAGGACCGCTCAGGGCGACCTGTTCACGCGGGGCGGAGGTGGCTGATGGGCGTGGTCGCCGCGGTCGGCTACCAATCGGACTGGTTCGACGTCGTCCGCGCGCCGTTCATGGTGAACGCGTTCGTCGCCGGCTCGCTCGTGGCGGTGGCAGCCGGTCTCATCGGCTATCACGTCGTCGTGCGCAGGCAGGTCTTCGCCGCGCATGCGCTCGCGCACATCGGCTTCCCGGGAGCGACGGGGGCGGTCGTGCTCGGGTTGCCGGTGACGGCGGGCCTCCTCGTCTTCTGCATCGCAGGTGCGCTTGCGATCGGAGCCCTGGGCAAGGCCGTCTCCGAGCGCGAGGTGGCGACCGGCACGGTGCTCGCCTTCGCGACGGCGCTCGGGGTCCTCTTCGGCTCACTCGCGAGCCGGAGTGCGAGCACCGTGACGAGCATCCTCTTCGGGAACCTGCTCGGTGTGTCCGGTGCCCAGATCCTCACGTTCGCGTGTTTCACGCTCGTGCTCGGTGCCGTGCTCGCCGTCGTCGCACGGCCGCTCGTGTTCGCCTCGATCGACCCGCAGGTGGCCGAGGCAAGAGGCGTGCCCGTGCGCGCGCTCGGGGTCGTCTTCATGGTCCTGCTCGCGCTGGTGGTGACGATGTCGGTCCAGGTGATCGGGACGCTGCTGCTGTTCGCACTGGTGGTCACGCCGTCGGCCGCTGCCCTCTACGTCACGGCGCGGCCGGCCGCGGTCGTCGCGCTCGGGACCGCGATCGCGCTGGTGTCGGTGTGGACGGGCCTCTTGGCAGCCGCGATGTTCGACCTGCCGCCGAGCTTCGCGATCGTCACGATCGCGGTCGCCGTGTGGCTGGTGCTGTACGCCGTGTCGCGCGCTCGGGTCCGGCACGGTCGCTGAGGTCAGGCCGGGGCCTCAAACGCACCTGGAACAGGTGCCGATCAGGTCGAGGCGGTGGTGCTCCGGCGCGAAGCCGCGCCTCCGCGCGATGCGCCTCAGAGCACGGTCGACCGCCAACTCGAGGTCGGCGCCGACGGTGAAGTCCTCGACGGTGCCGCAGATGCCGCAGATCAGATGGTGGTGGTGCTCGGTGAGGTCCTCGGCGAGCTCGAAGCGCGCCCACTCGTCGGTCGTCGAGATGCGCCGTACGACGCTCGCGCGCTCGAGCACGCTCAGATTGCGATAGGCGCTGCTCTGGGCGACAGAGCTGTCGTGTTCGAGGATCTCGGGCAGCGTGAGCGGCCGCTCGGACGCGTCGAGCACGTCGACGAGCGCACGACGTCCCGGCGTGAAGCGCTGGCCCACCTGGTGGAGCCGTGCCGCGACCGTCACGTGGAGATCCGAGCTCATCGTCTGTGAGGCTACTCAAGATGAGAATCGATGAGAAGCACCGGGGTGACGGTATCTCCTACCCACGCGTCAGGCGACGAGGTGGAGCCGGTCACGAGGCCACGCGCTGAGCGCATAGAGCTGAGTGATGCCGGCCTGATCGATGCAGCTCTGGTCGTACCGGCCGATGCCGCCGTTGACGAACAGGCCGGTTTCGTCCTCGCGCGCCTCCTCCCAGACGCGATCGAGGTAGTCCGCGAGAGTGGCGTGGATGCGGTCGCGCCCGATCTCGGGTGCGATTGCGGCGGCGGAGACCAGGTTCCGCAGGCAGATGGCGTTGAAGACCGCAGGCTGGCGCCACCAGCCGTCGTCGCGGCCGAAGTGCTCCAGCGTCGCATCCGCGAGCGCCTGCGCACTTCGAACGTGGCGCGCGTCGCCGGTGGCGCGGCCGAGCAGGACGCGAGCGCTGACCGTGCTGCCCTGGTTGTAGGACCACACGGTCCGCTCGACCGTGCCGTCGGCATCGACGTGGTCCCACATCAGGCCCTGCGGAGACTCGAGCGTCTCGGACAGGAACCTGTCGGCACGTGCCGCGAACTCGACGAGGCCGGGCTCGCCGGTGAGACCGTGGATGCGCAGGGCGAGCTGCGCGGCCGGTGCGGTCGAGCAGGTGTTGCGCGGCTCGCGCGTCCCCTCGCGCCAATGGACTCCGCCGTCTCGATGTTCGCCTGCGGCCGCGAACGCGAACAACCGGCGTGCGGCGGCGAGATCGCGTCCGCGCCCGCGCTGGGTGTGCCACTGAGCGAGCCCGAGTCCGACCCAGGCGTTGTCGTCGTAGTAGCGGAGCCTCTCACGCGGGTGGGCCGTGTACGCGTCACCGCGGCGGTGCCGTTCGAGACCCGCGAGGAGACGATCGACCTCGATGTCGAACGCGACCGTGCCGGCGTCGGCAAGGCTCATCGCAGCAGCGATCACCTGGCTCAGCGGCCACACAGGCGTCTGCGCCGACTGCACGAAGGGAGGTTCCGAGATGAGGAGGGCGTTCCCTTCGCGCCGTCCCGACGCCTCGATGAGGGCATCCCACGACGCGACGGCGCGTCCTGCCCCGCCGCTGACACTCACCGCGGCGCCGGCCCCTCGGGTTGCCGGCGTGTGCGGTGCATGCATGCCACTGCCGCCTCCTCGCGCGAAATCGGGGATCAGGTCTAGTACGCCGGGCGCATGTCCGCTCGGGTCGGGACGCATCGATGCGGCGCTCCCGCGTCGAACTGCCCGGGCTGGGCCTCCCCGGGTGTCAGCCGATGCGCGCGACGAGGGCGTGCGACGTGATGCCCATCAGCGGGCGGATGATCCCGGCGCCCGCTCCCGAGGCCGCCACCACCGTGGGGTCCATGAGCCGGTACTCGCGACGACGCCGAACGAAGGTCCCGCCCTTCGCCGCGAGCAGGTTCTGCACCCAGTCCGACTCGACGCCGTAGGGGAGCGCGATGGTGATGGTCGATCCCGAGACCGCGGCGACCACCGGTGTGCGGTACTCACGACCGCTGCGCCTGCCGACGTGGATGACGACTGCCCACGGCGCGAAACGTGGGGCCCACAGCATCTGCACGCGGTTGGTGACGTGCTTGTTGAACCTCGCGACGCGCCGTGCGACACCCATACGGCGACGCTAGCCCACCTGAGTGCGGGCCGGTCCCGCGGCGAGCGTGTCGAGCGCCGGCCCGACCACGCGTGTGAGCGCCTCCGTGGCCTCCGCGACCGAGCCGCCCGGCACGCTCAGGTGGCTCATCGCGAGGCGCACGACGACGTCGGCGAGGGCGGCGACGTCCTCGGCGGCGGCGAGAGGGGCCAGCGTCCGCATCACCTTGCGGATCCGTTCCGTCGCCCCGTTCAGGATCGGCACTCCCTCGGGCGTGCCGACCAGCGCCGCGAAGTCGTCAGCGCCGCTCGGGGCGGTCAGAGCACGCACGATCGGTTCGTCCGCCGCGATCGTCAGGAACAGCGAGAACGCGCCCAGTAGCGCAGCGCGGGGATCGCCGGCGTGGCTGAGCGCCTCCGCCTCGACACGGTCGAGGAGCGAGTCGGCCACGTCCAGTGCGTACGCCCGCGCGAGGTCTTTGCGGCCGCCGAACTCGTTGTAGAGCGTCTGGCGGCTCACGCCCGCGCGCCGGGCGACGTCGGCCATGGTGATGGAGCTCCACGGACGGTCGTCCATCAGGTCGCGCACGGCTGCCAGGATCGTGGTCTGCATCAGCGCCCGCGCCGCCTCGCCGAAGGGAACCGGGGTCACGGGTTCCGGCTTCGACGCGCTGCTCACGCGGCCGCCGTGCCGTAGCGACGCTCGAGGCGACGCCGCGCCCGGGGGTGGACGTTCACGCGGTCGAGGTCACCGTCGTAGAACGCGAGGACGCGGTGGTCCATCACGCGTCGCCACAGGGGTGGAACGTATGCGAGCAGGATCATGCCTGCGTACCCGCTGGGAAGCTGAGGTGCGTCATCGAAGTGGCGCAGCGTCTGGAAGCGGCGCGTGGGGTTGGCGTGGTGGTCGCTGTGGCGCTGCAGGTGGAACAGCAACAGGTTCGAGACCGTGTGGTTGGCGTTCCACGAGTGCTCCGGACGGCAGCGCTCGTACTTGCCGTCCGCGCGGCGGTCGCGCAGCAGGCCGTAGTGCTCGACGTAGTTGACGACCTCGAGCAGGGAGAAGCCGAACACGGCCTGCACGACAAGCCACGGCAGGACCGCGAGCCCGAAGATCGCCACGAGGGCGCCGAACAGCACGACGGTCATCACCCACGCGTTGAGGAGCTCGTTGCGCGGCGACCAGAACCGCTCACCCGTGCGCGCCTCGCGCTCGCGCTCGAGGCGGATCGCCGAGCGCAGTCCGCCGATGACGGTGCGGGGGAAGAACTCGTAGAAGTGCTCGCCCATGCGCGAGCTCGCCGGGTCCTCAGGGGTCGAGACCCGCGCGTGGTGGCCGCGGTTGTGCTCGAGCTGGAAGTGGCCGTAGCCGGTCTGTGCGAGCGCGACCTTCGACAGCCACCGCTCGACCGCAGGTCGCTTGTGGCCCAGCTCGTGCGCCGTGTTGATCGCGATGCCGGCGGCGCAGCCGACGGTGATCGCGAGACCGAACGAGTCCACGGGCGCGAGGGACCCGCGCGACCACATCCAGCATGCCCACACGAGCGACGCGTACTGGAGCGGGACGAACAGGTACGTGCACCAGCGGTAGTAGTGGTCGGACTCGAGGGAGGCGACCGCTGTGTCGGGCGGGTTGGTGCTGTCGCGGCCGAGGACCGTGTCGAGCAGCGGCATGACACCGAACACCACGAGGGGGCCGACCCACCAGAACACGCCGGAGCCGGTGAGCGCCACGAGCCCACCGGCGATGAAGGGCAGGGCCGGGACCAGGAGAGCGAAGGGCCAGAGATAGCGCTTGCGGTCGCGCCAGGCCGCCGCCGCCTGGTTTACGGGTATCGCAGTCATGTCCATACATTGGACATCTGATGACCGTTTGTCAAGTAGCTCACGCGGGCGATACCCTCGCGGGGAGGGTGAGTTCGGCGAGACGGTCGGAGGGCAGGCGCATGGACACGATCTTCGTCACGGGCTTCCCGGGTTTCCTGGGAAGCCGGCTGGTTCCGCGGATCCTCGCACGCAGGCCCGACGCCCGCGCCGTGTGCCTCGTGCAACCGAAGTTCGACGCCCTCGCGAAGGCGCGTGTCGAGGAGCTCGTCGCCCACGAGCCCGCCCTCGCGGGCCGGATCGAGTGCGTGGCCGGCGACCTCACCGCCGCGGACCTCGATCTCGCCGGACGCGCGGAGATCATGGCGCAGACGACGGAGGTCTGGCACCTGGGAGCGGTCTACGACCTGGGCGTCGCGCGGGAGGTGGGGATGGCCGTCAACGTCGAAGGCACCCGCAACGTCCTGC
Source organism: Acidimicrobiia bacterium (assembly GCA_019695375.1). Taxonomy (GTDB): domain Bacteria; phylum Actinomycetota; class Acidimicrobiia; order UBA2766; family UBA2766; genus JAIBAC01. Next base: position 40,548 of record JAIBAC010000001.1, on the reverse strand, counting down.
GCTTCGCCGCGGACTGCCCCGGCTTGCAACGCCACCACTACGTCAGCACCTGCTACGTGAGCGGCCACCACTGCGGTCCGTTCAAGGAGACCGACCTCGACGTGGGGCAGGGCTTCAACAACTACTACGAGGAGACGAAGTTCCTCGCCGAGGTCGAGGTGGCGAAAGCCCGCGACGGCGGCATGCCCACGACCGTCTACCGGCCGTCGGTCGTCGTCGGCGACTCCCACACCGGCGAGACGCAGAAGTTCGACGGACCGTACTTCGTGCTGCAGTGGCTGCTGCGTCAGCCGCAGTCGTTCGCGGTGGTCCCCGTCATCGGCGACCCGCGCAAGACGCGCTTCAACATGGTGCCGTCGGACTTCGTCATCGACGCCATCGACCAACTCGCTGCGTCCACCACCTCGCTCGGGGTCACGTACCAGCTCGCCGATCCACGGCCTCTGACCATCGAGGAGCTCATAGTGGAGATGTGCCGCGTCACGTCGAGGCGTGCGGTACGGGTACCGATGCCGCAGCGCCTCACCACGTGGGCGCTCGCGAACATCGGCCCCCTCGAGCGCTTCATGCGGATCCCCGCGAGCGCCGTCGCGTACTTCGTGCACCCGACCCACTACGACACGACCAACGCCGGCCGCGATCTCGAAGGCAGCGGCGTGACGTGCCCACCGGTAGCGTCGTACCTCCCGCACCTCGTGGAGTTCATGGAGGCCCACGCCGACGCCGACGTGGGCGCGATGGTCTAGGCCTCGCGTCGCCGCCACAGCCCGCAAGTCAGCGCAGGAGCGCGGGATCGCCGTGCGGAATGAGGCACCTATGTCGACAGCGAGCCGCAATCTCGACCGCATCCGATACGTCGGCCACGTCCTGCGTACCGAGGTGCGGACGATGGCACGCCGGCGTCGCCGTCCCGCTCAGGTGGCTGCCTACCTGGCGGAGGCGACCGAGCCCAAACTCCAGATCGGCGGTGGCGGCAACCCGCTCGACGGCTGGCTGAACACCGACCTCGACGACCTTCCCGGGATGGTGTTCCTCGACGCCACGGAACCGCTCCCCTTCGACGACGCCACCTTCCGCTACGTGTTCACCGAACACGTCATCGAGCACGTCCCTTACCCCGCAGGCAAGAGCCTGCTGGCGGAGGTGCGCCGCGTGCTGCGCCCCGGCGGGGTGCTGCGCGTGGCGACGCCGTGCCTGGAGACGCTCGTGGGCCTCGTGCCGGGGGCCGCCGGCGACGACGCACGCCACTACGTCGACTACTACAAGCGGATGTACTTCGAGGACGTGCCCGAGGCCGACGAGGTGCACGTCTTGAACCACGCGATGCGCGCCTGGGGTCACACCTTCGTCTACGCACGCCGCACGCTGCAGGCCGCCCTCGACGCCGCCGGCTTCGTCGACGTCGCCGAGTGCGATGTCGCCAAGAGCGAACACGACGCCCTCAGCGGACTCGAGACCCACGGCGAGTTCATCGGCGACGAGCGCATCAACCGCTTCGAGACGATGGTCTTCGAGGCCGTTCGCCCCTGAGCGTCACGTCGTGACCACTGGTGGATCGTCGGCGGTAGCCTCCCCGATGAGGTGGTCGACGCCTTCTTCGCTGCACTTGAAGCGTGAGTCGCATCCTGGTCGACACCGGGGTCTTCAGCGCCTCGCTGTCGATTCGACGAAGGCAGCGCTTCGAGGCGCAGGTTCGAGCCATGACCGGCCGGATCGTCCTCCTCGCGGCGCAGACTGTTGCCGAGCTGCGGTATGGCGCGCTTGTCGCCGGTTGGGGGGAGGCTCGTCGACTTCGCCTCGAGGCGGCAATCGCCGGCACGACCATCGTTCCGGTGAGCGACGCGCTCGTGACCGAAGCCGCTGAGCTGCGTTGGTGAAAAGTCGACTTCGAGGCGAGCCGCTCACCAAGAGGATCGTGGCACTGCTTCGCTGGCGCCCCCGGGAGGATTCGAACCTCCGCACCCGGCTCCGGAGGCCGGTGCTCTATCCCCTGAGCTACGAGGGCAACGACCTGCGAGTGTAACCGCCACCCGTCGCCGCCACGCCTCGGAGGTGGACGACGCGGCCGGCGTCTGCAGCGTCGCGATCGCCCCGTAGGCTGGCCGTGTGGCACGCATTCTCGTCGTCGAGGACGACCCTTCGGTGCAGAAGCTCGTGCGCCTCACGCTCGAGCTCGAGGGCCACGAGGTGACCGTCGTCGACCGCGGCCTCGGCGCTGTGACGGTGGCCCACGACATCGGCGCCGAGCTCGTCGTGCTCGACGTGATGCTGCCCGGCGTCGACGGCATCGACGTGTGCAGGTCGCTGCGGGCTGAGCCGGCGACGACCCGTGTCGGGATCCTGATGCTCTCGGCCCGCGCCCAGGCCGCGGATGTGGCGGCCGGCCTCGCCGCCGGCGCCGACACCTATGTGACGAAACCGTTCGAACCGCGCGACCTCGCACTGCAAGTCGCCGGGGTGCTGCGCGGGAGCACCGCGCGCCGCAGCTGAGCTCCAGGGCAAGCGCCGTGGAGACGGCCCGTCAGAAGGGCAGGAGGTCGGCCTGCAACTCGCGCAGCTCGTCGAAGATCCGCCGGCACGACTCCTCGTCCGGCGGTGAGCAGGGGTCGTCGCGGACGGCCTGGAGAGCGAGGTCGGGGTCGCCCTTGAGCGCGGCGTCCACCACGAGGTCCTGCAGGCGGGTCTGGACGCCGATCCACCCCGCGAGCGGCTCGCCGAGAGCCGGCATCCGTTCCGGGTGCACGCCGTCGCCGTCGACGGTTGCGCCGACCTCGACGATGGCGCCGTCGGCGACATCGGGCAGGTAGCCGCGGTTGGGAACGTTGACCGCCAGGATCCGAGTGGGCTCACCCGTCCAGATCGCTGCGATGAGCGGCGCGACCTCCTCGCTGGAGTGGCCGTAGGCCTGCAGCGGGAGAGGAACGCGAGTCCGCGCTGCCCACGACGCGGCGCGTTCAGCGACGCGCATGGCGGGTTCGTGGAAGTCGAGCGGGACCGGCATCCACTCGGCGGCGTCGAGGGCGAAGGGGAGGTACTCACCGATGTGGCTGTCCACCGATACGGCGATCAGCCCGTGCTCGCGTGCGACCTTTGCCACGAGCGGCAGGTAGTTCATCTCGACGAGGGCGGCGCCGGCGAGCGTGCTCTCCAACGCGTGCGCGACACGCTGCGCCATCGGGCCGAACTCGAAGAACCTGCTCGTGTAGAAGTCCAGCAGCCGCGGCATGAGGTCCTCGCCGCTCGTGGTGTCGACGAACTCGGTGAAGAACGTGAAGTGGTTGATGCCCGACGCCTTGGCGCTGACATGGGAGCGCTTGACGCGGAGCCGGCGGCACAGCCGGTTGATGCCCATCGGCATCTCGTGGCACATCCCAACGTTGCGGACGCTGGTGCCGCGGTTGATCGCGAGCGTCACCCGGCTCATCGGGTTCGTGAGGTTGACCAGGAACGCGTCGGGGCAGAACCGTTCGATGTCGGCGCAGATGCCGAGGGTGTTGTGGATGGAGCGCAACGAGTGGAAGACCGCTCCCGGGCCCCCGTTCTCGCCCGTGAGCTGACGTGCGCCGTGCGCGTTGGGTATCTCGAGGTCCTGGCGCCAGCGGGCGAAGCGCTCGAACTCGGCGCTCGAGAAGACGAAGTCCGCTCCGTCGTAGGCAGCGGCAGGGTCGGTCGTGCGGTCCAGCACGACGGGCGCCCCCGCGGCGGCGTTGAGCTTCGCCGCGAACTGGTAGGCGCGCTGGAGCCGCTCGGCGTTCAGGTCGTGCAGGACGAGGCGCGCGCCGTGCAGTGCCGGCGTGTGGACCACGTCGTTGACCATCGTGGGACCGAAGGACATCCCCCCGGCGCCGACCATCGTGATCTTGGGATCCGCCATCGTGCCCTGACGGTAGCCGCCGCCGGCGCCGGGGCAAGTTGTTCTCGCGGCACTGCTGCGAGCCGATACGGTTTCGGGAATGACCACGACCTCGCTGCCAGCGCAGCTCGCCGGACTCGCAGACGTCCTGCCGCCCTCTGCAGGCGTCGACGCGGCCGGACATCTCCGCATCGCGGGGTGCGATCTCGTGGACCTCGCACACGAACACGGCACACCCCTGTTCGTCTACGACGAAGCTGCGATCGAGACGCGTTGCACGGAGCTCACCGACGCGTTCGCGGCGGCGCCCACACCGCTGGAAGGCCGCGTCGCGTATGCGTCGAAGGCGTTCAGCTGCCCGGCGCTGCTGCGCATCGTCGCCGAGCGCGGACTCTGGCTCGACGTGTCCACCGACGGCGAGCTCGGCGTCGCGCTCGCTGCAGGCTTCCCGCCCGAGCGCCTCGTCATGCACGGCAACAACAAGACCCCCGCCGAGCTCGCGGCGGCGCGGGCTGCCGGCGTCGCCCGGATCGTGCTCGACTCCTTCGACGACGTCGACAACCTCGATGCCGTGGTGCGTGACGGCGGTGGCCCACCACAGGACGTCCTCGTCCGCCTGACGCCCGGCGTCGACGCCGACACGCACGAGTACATCCGCACCGGCCACGAGGAGTCCAAGTTCGGCTTCGGCTGGGCCAACGGGCAGGCGCTCGAAGCGGTGAAGGACGTCGCAGGCCGCCGTGGACTCGAGCTCGTCGGGGTGCACAGCCACATCGGCAGCCAGATCTTCGGCCTCGACGGCTTCCGCGAGGCCGCCGCCGCACTGGTCCAGTTCGCAGCCGAGGCGAGCGCGATCGTGGGCGCGCCGGTGCGCGAGCTCGACGTCGGCGGTGGGCTCGGCATCGCGTACACGGCGGGTGACGTGCCCGTAGCGGTTCCCGATTGGATCGCGGCGCTCACATCCGTCGTGGCCACGGCTGCGGCAGAAGCCGGCCTCGACGATCCGGTCGTCTACGTCGAGCCCGGTCGCGCGCTCGTGGGCCGCGCGGGGGTGACGCTCTACACGGTGGGCACGATCAAGCACCTCCCCGGCGTCAGGACCTACGTCGCCGTCGACGGCGGCATGAGCGACAACCTGCGCCCGGCGCTGTACGGCGCCGGCTACGAGACGCTCGTCGCCGCCAGACCGCTGGCGCCGCGCGACCTCGTGGCCGACGTGGCCGGCAAGCACTGCGAGTCCGGCGACGTGCTCGTCAGCGATGCCCGCCTACCGGCCGACGTCAGGGCCGGCGACGTGCTCGTCACGCCTGCGACCGGCGCCTACGGGTACGCGATGGCCAACAACTACAACCTCGTCGGCCGGCCCGCGGTCGTGTTCGCCCGCGACGGCGTCGCGCGTGTGGTCATCCGCCGCGAGGGCCTCGACGACGTGATGCGGCTGATGCGGTGAAGGCATCCCACGCCGTCGTCGTGATCTGCGCCGCCAGCGTGCTGGCATCGGCCTGCGTCAACGATCCTGAGCAGACCCGCATCCACGGCCCGGTCGACACCGCTGTCACGAACACCGGAGATCGGCCCGCGTCGGGGGTCTACGCAGGCGGCGGCGTCTACCAGCTCACAGGCGTCCGCATCTCCAGCGCAGCGTGCCGCATCGACGTGAAGGGCTCACTCGACGAGCTGCTCGCGATCGTGAACCCCCTCGACCCCAAGAGCTTCCAGGGCGACACGACCGAGGTCCCGGTGGACGCGCCCCAGGTCGAAGCGGTGCGGGCCTTCGTGTCGAGCCTCGAGTTGCGCGTGTCCGAGACGGGCTCGACGATGGCGATCGGCACCGCGGACGACGTGAGCCAGTCACTGCCGTGGGTGGGCCGCGTGACCGGTGGTGCCAAGGACACGCTCAGGACGACAGCGGTGATCCAGACGATCGAGGAGCGAGCGATCGAGATGCGGCTCACATCACCCGAGACGCCGCCAGACCAGCCGGCTCCGAGCAGCATCGACGCGAACCTGACGTTCAACTGGGTCGAACTGCCGCTCCTGCCCACGTGGCTCGTGCACGTCGAGGAAGGCGCCGGCAAGTGCAGCGCCGAGGGCAGCGCGACCGTCGTCCGCACCGGCCCCACGCCGGCGACCCCGCCACCCCCGACGGGTCCGGCCGCCGTCCTCTCCATCTCGCCTGCACCGGGGCCCGGCTCTCCGCTGGAGCCCGCCGTGTCGCTGCTGTCGACGCTCGTCTGGAACCCACCCACCAAACCCGACGACAAGACCCTCACGATGTCCCAGGGCGAGGGCGGCCGCGGTGCCGGCGTCGGCATCCTGTCGGAGAACGGCGGCGGCTACGCCGTGTACATCGACGGCGACCTCGACGGAGTTCAGTTCCGGATCAAGGGATGGAAGGTCGACGCCACCGGGGTCTCCGGTAGCCTGCTCGCCGGCACGGGCGACTCGGTAGCGATCGCCTCCGTCCATCTCGCGGGGTAGAGGGTGACAACAGCATCGGCAGACGACGTCGGGCCAACCGTCCGCGTCGGGTTCCTCGGCTGCGGCACCGTGGGAGCGGAATCGGTTCGCATCCTCACCCAGCGCCGTGAGGCGATCACGCGCTATTCGGGCGTGGACGTCGAGGTGGTGCGCATCGCAGTTCGCGACCTCGGCGTCGAACGCGACCTGCCGGTGCCCGACACGGTGCTGACCGACGACCCTGCCGCCGTCGTCGCCGCCGACGACATCGACCTCGTCGTCGAGGTGATGGGCGGCACCGACCCGGCCGGCAGCCTCGTGGCCGCGGCGCTCGACCTGTCCAAACCGGTCGTGACCGCGAACAAGACGCTCATGGCGGCCGACGGTCCCGCGCTCCTCGACAAGGCACGAGCCGCCAACGTCGACCTCCTCTACGAGGCGTCGGTGGGCGGCGGGATCCCGATCATCCGCCCGCTCACCGAGACGCTCGCAGGCGAGTACGTCCGCCGCGTCATGGGAATAGTCAACGGCACGACGAACTACATCCTCACGCGCATGGACGAGGAGGGTGCCGGCTTCGACGCCGTGCTCGCCGACGCGCAAGCGCTCGGGTACGCCGAGGCCGAGCCGAGCGCCGACGTCGACGGCCACGATGCCGCACAGAAGGCCGCGATCCTCGCGACGCTCGCGTTCGGGACGCGGGTGCACGACACCGACGTCCCGACCGAAGGCATCCGTGGGATCGATGCGCACGACCTCGGGCTCGGACGCCGACTCGGCTACGTCGTGAAGCTCCTCGCGGTCGCCGAGTACGACGAGGCCGCCGACGCCGTCCTCGCCCGTGTCTTCCCGGCGATGATCCCGGACTCGCATCCGCTCGCGAACGTGCGGCTCAGCTACAACGCGGTCTTCGTCGAGGGCGAGTCAGCGGGACGCATGATGTTCTACGGCCACGGCGCCGGTGCGGGACCGACGGCGATGGCCGTCGTCGGAGACGTGGTCGACGCGGCAAGGAACCTGCGCCAGGGTGCCCGTGGCCCCCACGTTTCCCGGCGTGCCCTGCACGGCATCAAGGACGGCGCCGATGCCACGAGCCAGTACTACGTGCGCCTCGAGGTCGAAGACCGCCCAGGAGTGCTCGCCGAGATAGCGCGCGCTTTCGGCGACCACGGTGTGTCGCTCAAGAGCGTGCTGCAGGAAGGCCGCGAGGCCGACGCCGAGCTCGTGATGATCACGCACGCTTCACGCGAAGCCGACGTCGACGCCGCGGTGGCCGTCGCCGGTGGTCTCGACGGCGTCGAGAACGTCGCCGCCGTCATGCGTGTCGTGGCCGACGAGGACGCCTGATGGCCTGGCGCGGGGTGGTGGACGAGTTCCGCGGCCGCCTCTCGCGCCTGCCCGCCGATGCGCCCGCGATCACCCTGCTGGAGGGCGACACACCGCTGATCCCTGCGCCGCGCCTCGGCGCCCGGATCGGGGCGCGCCTCTACTTGAAGTTCGAGGGCATGAACCCGACAGGCTCGTTCAAGGACCGCGGGATGTGCGTGGCGGTCAGCGGTGCCGTTGCCACCGGCGCCAGCGCGGTCGTGTGCGCATCGACGGGGAACACATCGGCGTCGGCCGCCGCGTACGCGTGCCGCGCGGGTCTGCGATGCGGCGTCGTCATACCCGACGGCAACATCGCGCTCGGCAAGCTCGCGCAGGCCCTCATCCACGGCGCCACCGTTATCCCGATCGAGGGCAACTTCGACGACGCCCTCACGATCGCGCGCAAGCTCGGTGAGCTCGAGTCGGTTGCACTGGTCAACTCTGTGAACCCGCTTCGCATCGAGGGCCAGAAGACGGTCGCGTTCGAGATCATCGACGCCCTCGGTCGCGTACCGGACGTGCACGTGATGCCCGTCGGCAACGCAGGCAACATAACGGCAGCCTGGCTCGGCTACACCGAAGCCGTCGAGGCGTACGAGACGGCCGGCCTCGACGGGCCGGACCGTCCTGCCATGTGGGGTGCGCAGGCTGCCGGCGCCGCGCCGATCGTGCGCGGCGAGGCGGTTGCGAGCCCGCAGACGATCGCGACAGCGATCCGCATCGGGAACCCGGCGTCGTGGCAGGGTGCGCTCGACGCCCGTGACAGCTCAGGCGGCACCATCGAATCCGTGACCGACGCCGAGATCCTCGCCGCCTACCGCCTCCTCGCCGACACGGAAGGCGTGTTCTGCGAGCCGGCGTCGGCGGCCGGTGTCGCCCTGCTGCTGCAGAAGGCAGGACGTGGCGAAGTGCCCGCGGATGCGGTCATCGTCGCGACGCTCACGGGTCACGGCCTCAAAGACCCCGACCGTGTCGTGCAGGAGATCGCGGTGCCAGACGCAGTCGCACCCGACCTCGAAGTCGTCGCCGAACGGCTCGGGCTGTGAACGCGCCGGCGAGCACGGGCAGGACATGAACTCGCCGGTGCCGAAGCCACCTTCGCACCGCGACCAGCCCGCGCCGCCCCCCGATGACCCCATGACCACCGACACCGCCCCCGACGTCGACGTGGCGGGTGTCCCCGCCACACCCCGGCCCGAGACGGCGCGGACGTGGAAGGACACACTCGCAGGCGGCCTCCTGCGAGAAGCGCGCCCCAAGCAGTGGGTCAAGAACGTCCTCGTGTTCGCGGCGCCCGGAGCCGCCGGGATGCTGCTCGACCGCGACGTCCTCGTGGACGCAGTGCTCGCGTTCGTCGTCTTCTCGCTCGCTGCGTCGGGCACGTATTTCGTCAACGACGCACGTGACGTCGACGCCGACCGCCACCATCCGCGCAAACGGCACCGGCCGATCGCCGCAGGCATCGTGCCGCTGTGGCTGGGCTGGACCGTGGGAGTCGGCCTCATGGCCGCCGCTGTCGGCCTCGCGTTTGGCTTCGGCACGTGGCAGCTCGGCGTCGTGATCGCCGTCTACCTGACGCTGACGTTGAACTACAGCATCTGGATGAAGCACATCGCGCTGCTCGACATCGCGGTGGTCGCCGCCGGGTTCATACTGCGCGCCCTCGCAGGCGGCGTCGCGACGGGAGTGCCGATCTCGCAGTGGTTCATCATCGTGACCTCGTTCGGATCGTTGTTCATGGTCGTCGCCAAGAGGCGCGCCGAACTGCACGACGTCGGTGAGGACTCCGCCACCAAGACGCGAGCCGCCCTCGCGGACTACTCCGTCGACCTCCTCAACCACATGCGCACGGTGTCCTCCGCGGTCTGCATCTCCGCCTACTGCCTGTGGGCCTTCGAGCGCGCCGACGAGATCGGCGGTGCCATCTGGTTCCAGCTCTCGATCGCGCCGTTCCTGCTCGCCCTGTTCCGGTACGCGATGGTGTGCGACCAGGGTCGCGGCGGCGCGCCCGAGGAGGTAATCCTCGGCGACCGCATGCTGCAGGTGATCGGGCTCGTGTGGCTCGGCTGTTTCGCGGTGGGCCTGTATGTCAAGTGAGGCCGCCTCGCGGCGCCGCGCGCTCTCGGGCTGGGGCCGCACCGTCCCGACAGGTGCCGATGTCGTGCTGCCGGCCGTCGGCGACGACGTCTCGCGCGCACTAGCCGCCGCCGGGCCGCGTGGGATCATCGCCCGCGGGCTCGGGCGCTCCTACGGCGATGCCGCTCAGAACGCCGGCGGCGCCGTCGTCGACATGACGAGCCTCGACTGCGCCGTGGCCGCCGACTGGGAGACCGGCGTCGTGGAGGTCGACGCCGGCCTCGGCCTCGACAAGCTCATGGAGCTCGTCATCCCCCACGGTTGGTTCCCGCCGGTGCTGCCAGGCACCCGCAACGTCACCGTCGGCGGCGCGATCGCCGCCGACATCCACGGCAAGAACCACCACGTCGACGGGAGCTTCTGCGACCACGTCGTCTCGTTCGACCTGCTCGCACCATCGGGCACCTACACCGGGGTCTCGGCCGCGACCAACCCGGAGGTGTTCTGGGCGACGGCGGGTGGGATGGGGCTGACGGGGATCGTGACCCGTGCTGTGCTGCAGCTCGTCCCCGTCGAAACCGCCTACATGACCGTCGCCACGCGGCGGATCCCGCATCTGGACGAGCTCATGGAGACCATGGAGGCCACCGACGCGGGTCACCGCTACGCGGTGGCCTGGTTCGACTCGCTGGCCACGGGAGCGAACCTCGGGCGCGGGATCCTCATGCACGCAGAGCACACGCGCCTCGACGACCTCGAACCCGCGCGACGGCACGAGCCGCTCGACTACTCGGCCCCCGAGCGCGTGCAGGTGCCGCCGTTGCCGGTCGGAGTCGTCAACCGCTTCTCGATCGGCGCGTTCAACTGGGCGTGGTACACGAAATCGCCGCGCAACCCGCGAACCGCCGTCGAATCCGTGCCCGCGTACTTCCATCCCCTCGACGGGGTCACGGACTGGAACCGCCTCTACGGGCCACGCGGGTTCCTGCAGTACCAGTTCGTCGTGCCGTTCGGGGCCGAGGCGACGGTCCGGTATGCCGTGGAACGCCTCGCCCACGGCGGTGCCGCATCGCCGGTGACGGTGCTCAAGCGCTTCGGGCGCGCGAACGCGGGGATGCTCAGCTTCCCGATGGAGGGATGGACGCTGACCCTCGACATCCCCACACGCACCCGTGGCCTCGCCGCGATGCTCGACGAGCTCGACCAGCACGTGCTCGCAGCCGGTGGGCGCATCTACCTGGCGAAGGACAGCCGCGTCGACCCCGACGTGTTCGCGGCGATGTACCCAGAGCTGGACCGCTGGCGTGAGGTGCGCGCGAAGCTCGATCCCGACGGGGTCATGCGCTCCGACCTCGCACGCAGGCTCCGCCTCGTCTGACCCGTCCCCGACCCGAGATCGGAAGACACAGCCATGCAAGACGCCCTCGGCAAAGTCGACTCGCTCCTCGTCCTCGGAGGAGCATCCGACATCGCCCGCGCCACGGCGCTCGCGTTCGTCGAGCGCGGAGCCCGCGTCGTCGTCCTCGCGGCCCTCGAGAGCGACAAGGCCGCGGCAGAGGAGAACGCGGCCGCGCTGCGCGCCGCCGGCGCCGCCACGGCCGAGGTCGTGGGCTTCGACGCGTGGGCAGACCCCGACGAGCACCAGCGCTTCGTCGACGGCGTGTTCGGCCACTACGGCGACTTCGACGTCGTCCATCTCGCCTGGGGTGTGCTCGGCGACCAGGACCGCAACTCCCGCGATGCACGAGCCGCCCTCGCCGAACTGCGAACGAACCTCACGGGAGCGGTTTCGCTGCTGATGCCGATCGCGAACCGCCTCGAGCAGCAAGGCCACGGCACCGCGGTCGTGATGTCGTCGGCAGCGGCGGAGAGACCGCGCAGGTCGAACTTCGTCTACGGCGCGTCCAAGGTGGGCCTCGACTACGTGGCCCAGGGGCTTCAGGACCGCCTGCAGGGCACCGGTGCACGGGTGCTGATCGTGCGGCCTGGCTTCGTCAAGACCAAGATGACGGCCGGCATGGCTGCTGCACCGCTCGCCGTCGATGCCGGCGACGTGGCGCGGATCATCGTCGAAGGCGTCGCCACCGGCAAGGAGATCGTGTGGGCGCCGCCCCTGTTCCGGTGGGTGATGAGCGGCTTGCGTCACATGCCCCGCGCCGTGTTCCGCCGCCTGCCGATCTGAGGTCGCGGTGCCACGGCACGTTGCTGCGTTCGACTTCGACGGGACGCTGAGCAAGCGCGACTGCCTCGTGCCGTTCCTGGTGCGGGTCGCGGGCGTGTGGCGCTTCCTGGCCGCCATGGCCGCCGAGCTCCCGCGCCTGCTCGGGGTCGCCACGGGGCGTACGAGCCGTGACGAGCTGAAGGCGGCGGTCTTCGCACGCGTCCTGCGCGGTCGCAGCGCCGTCGACGTCGAGGCGATGGGAGCGGAGTTCGCGACCGAGATCCTGCAACGCCGCCTGCGCGCTGACACGGTCGGCCGCGTCGAGGAGCATCGCCGCCGCGGGGACGAGCTGGTGGTCGTGTCCGCCTCGCTCGACGTCTACCTGCGCCATGTCGGTGCCGCGCTCGGCTTCGACGGCGTTTGCGCAGTCGAACTGGAGGCGCGCGACGGGGTGCTCACCGGGGTCATGGCCGGCGGCAACGTGCGCGGGCCCGCGAAGGTCGCACGACTCGAGGAGTGGCTGGGCGAGTCCGTCGACGCGGTCGAGCTCTGGGCCTACGGGGACTCCGCGGGCGACTCCGATCTCCTCGAGGCCGCCAGCCACGCGGTGTGGGTCCGATGAGCCGGGGGCGTGCCGCGGCCGGGCTGGCGCTGGGGCTCGCAGCGGTGTTCGCGGCCGCCGCGTGCGGAGCGGCCCCGGACGGGCGGTTGGGGGCGGAACCGGTCACCACCACCACGAAACCGGGGACTCCGGTCGAGGTGATCAACACCACGACCACGGCCGCGTCGACCCTGGTCCAGCCGGCGCCCACGAACCGCTCCGGTTCGCCGCCGCCGTCGTCCTCGTCCTCGTCGTCGCCCTCTTCGCCGTCGTCGAAGTCGTCGTCGGGCAGCGGAGGTGATGCCTCCATCGACGCGATGGTGGACTGCCTGCGCACCAAGGGGATCGCCGTGCCGTCGCCCAACGTCGACTCCGGTGGGCGGGTCTCCTACGACGAAGCCGCTCTCGCTCAGCTCGCGCAGGACCCGGCCGTGCAGAAGGCGGCCGAACAGTGCTCCGCTGAGCTCGGCACCGCCCGCTGACGTGCCCCCGGCATCGACGTGGGGACGCGAAGTGGTGTGTGAGGGCGTTTCACGTCCCCACGTCGGGGGTCGGCATCGACGTGGGGACGCGAAGTGGTGTGTGAGGGCGTTTCACGTCCCCACGTCGGGGGCAGGAGATCCCGGGGTGGTGGCGGAAGGTACGCGCCGATGACTGCAACGCCCGACCTGCCCGCCGTGTCCTCACCGCCACGCGAACGGGACCGCTTCGTCACGTTCTCGCAGGCGCTGATGATCTTCCTCGTCGTCGTCGCGCACTGGTTCTTCCTCGTCGTACAGGACAACGGGCTCAACTCGATCGGGATCGACAGGTACTTCCAGGCGCCGTGGATGTCGTGGATCCTCGTGTTCGTCATGCCCATGTGGTTCGGGATGGTGGGGGCGCTGAGCAAGAAGAGCGCCCTCGGGTCCGTGCGCACCTACTACGCGCGCCGCTTCAAGCGACTCCTGATCCCCTATTTCGTGTTCGCCGCCGTGATGGTCGTGCTCGAGCTCACGCTGTGGGCGGCCAAGGTCGGCGCCTGCGGCGACCCCGCACTCCGGAGCACGGAGATGTGGTTCACGATGAACCCGCTCAAGGCGCTCTCGTGGGTGATGCCGTACCCGCACTTCGACTGCCTCGGGGTGACGCAGGCTCCCTTTTGGTTCCTCACGGCGCTGATGTTCATCACGCTCGTGATGCCGGGGGCCGCCCGCATCTACCAGCGCAGGCGCCTCAAGTACCTGTTCCCCGTCCTGCTCGCGGGCACGACGCTCGCGTGCGACCTGGGCCAGAAGGTGCTGGGAGGGCTACCGCTGCTCCTCCTCGCGCGGATCCTGACCACGTGGACGTTCTTCGCCTACATCGGGTTCTTCTACATCGACCGCGAGTACGAGAAGGTGCGGCGCTGGCTCCTGCCCGGCGCCGCGGTCTGCACGCTCGCGACCGTGGTCATGGTCGCGGGCCCCTACCCCGACTACCTCTTCGGGACCGCCAACGACGGCAACCAGTTCCCACCCACGGCGGCGTACCTGATGGGGGGCAGCGCCGCCATGCTCCTGCTCGTCTGGGCACGCGAGTCGCTCACGAGGTTCTCGAGCGTGCGGGGCGTGCGGCCCTTCGTCGACTACATGGCGACGAACAACTACACGATCTACATCTGGCACATGCTCGCCTACTCGCTGGCGTGGTGGACGGTGCACTGGGTGGGGGCGTGGCCGACCCTGACCGGCTGGCCGATCATCCTGCGCCAGGTGGTCGTCGCGGCCGTCGCGACCCCGATCCTCGTGGCTTTCGTGGCCGTGTTCGCCCGTTGCGAGGGGTGGGACTTCCCGCCGCGCTGGTTCAAGCGCCGCAGCGGCAGCGTCGAGGCCGCCACGACATGACCCCCCACGGCGGCGTACGCCGCCGGTAACATCGCCCGCTCGACAGCGACGAGGAATCGAGGACCAGCGCGTGCAGAAGCTCGAGAGCGGCGAACGCATCACGGTTCACTTCAAGGACCCCCAGATGGGTCCGCAGTTCATCGGCTCGGACCGCGGCAGGGTCACCGAGTACGAGACGGACGAAGGGTGGCTGCACCTGCTCTTCAGCGGCGGCAGCACGATCATGATCCCCGCCGACGTGATCCTCGCCGTCGAGGTCAACGACCTGAGCAAGTAGGCGCGCTCCTGCGCCGGCGCTACCGCGCCACAGCGCGGTAGACGGCGAGCGTGGCGGCCGCGCAGCGGGACCAGTCGAACTCGCCGGCCCGCGTCCGCCCGGCCTCCGCAAGGCGGCGTGCCTCCGCCGCGTCATCGAGTACCGACCCCAGCGCTGCGGTCCAGGCCCCCGAATCAGTCGACCCGACCACCAGCGCGGCACTCCCGGCGACCTCGCGCACAGCGGCGTCGTCGCTGCACACGACCGGTGTGCCGTGCGACATCGCCTCGATCACGGGCAGGCCGAATCCCTCGTGCGTGCTCGGGAACGCGAACACGGCCGCACCGGCGTAGAGGGCGTGGAGCTCGCCGCGGGAGACGCGCCCGGTCGTGACAACCCTGTCCCCCAACGATCGCGCCCGGCGTGCGACCTCACCGGCGGTGTCGAGCCAGCCGCTGGGGCCGACGAGCACGAGACGCGCGTCGCCGCCGAGGTGCTCGAACGCGTCGAGCAGCAGCGGCAGGTTCTTGCGCGGCTCCAGCGTGCCGACCCAGAGCACGTAGGTGCCGGCACCGATGCCGAAGCGGTGCCGCACGGAGTCGACGTCCGCGGGTGTGACGTCGACTCTGTCGACCCCGTGGTGCACGACGTGGATCCGGTCACGGGAGATCCCTCCGAGGCGCGAGACGTCGTCGGCGGCCGCAGCCGTCGGGCAGATCACGGCGTCGGCATGATCGCGGGCCGCCCGCATCCCGCGGCGGTGGAAGCGGAGGCCGCGGCGCGGGTACATCTGCGGGAACCGCTCGTGTGCGGCATCGTGCACGGTGACCACGAGCGCCGTGCTGGCGCGCGTCGGCGGAACGGCCAGTGACGGTGCGTGCACCACGTCGACGTCGCGCAGCCGTCGTGAGAGCGCCTGTGGTCCGCAGATGCGGGCTGTCGCCCACACGTCGTACAGGAGTGGCCGCGGGAGGGCGAGGACCTCGGCGTGGATACCGACACCGTGCTCGTCGAGCGCGCTGGACACGGTGGAACGCGGGTGGCGGGCGCAGAACCCCACGAGCTCGCCGGAATCGCCGAGGAGAGCGGGTAGTAGGGTCGCCAGCCGCGCTGTGTACGTGCCGATCCCGCCGGGAGCGGGCTGGCACAGCTGTTCGAGATTCAACGCGACACGCATGGAAGAACCGATCCGCATCCTCTGGGTGCAGCCCGTGGCAGAGCGTGGCGGCTCGGACCTCGCGTTGCTGCGAACGCTGCGGAGCCTGCCACGCGACGCCTTCGAGTGCCACGTCGTTCTCCCGTCGGTGGGGCCGCTCACACCCGACCTCGCCGCCGCGGGTGCCATCGTGCACGTCGTGCCGATGCGGCGGATCACCAGCGGCGGTGGGCTCCGCTGGTGGGTGCGCTACCTGCTCGCATGGCCGTTCACGGTGCTGCGCCTCGCGAGGCTCGTGCGGGCCACGGGAGCCGGCGTCGTCGCCTCCAACTCGTTGCACACCTGGTACGGCTGGGCTGCAGCCTTGCTCACACGACGCCCCCATGTGTGGCACGCGCGCGAGATAGTCGTTCAGTCTGGCGCCGCGCTGCGCCTCGAGCGCTACCTGTGCCGTCGCTTCGCCACCCGCGTCGTCGCGATCAGCGACGCCGTCGCCACCCAGCTCGACGGCACCAACGTCGTCGTGGTCCACGACGAGCCCGATCCCGGCGAGTTCCACCCGGGCGCTGCCGGGCGGTTCCGGCGCAAGCTGGGCATCGACGACGAGCAGCCGCTCGTCGCCGCCGCCGGCCGCATCGACACGTGGAAGGGCTTCGACGTCGTCCTCGATGCGTACGAGCGCATCAAGCGAGTGCGCCCCGACGCCGGCCTCGTGGTCGCAGGGCCACCGGTGGAAGGCAAGGAGGATTACGCCGCCGCGCTCGAGCGCGCCGCCACGGAGCTCGGTGCCCGCTGGATCGGCCCCTACGACGACATGGCCGCCCTGTACGCCGACGCCGACGTGTTCGTGTCCGCTTCCACCGAACCGGAGCCGTACGGGCTCGTGATCGTGGAGGCGCTGCTGTGCGGAACCCCGGTCGTCGCCACCGACCACGGCGGTCCGCCGGAGATCCTCGCCCGTGCCGAGGCGGACTGCGGTCTGCTAGTCCCACCGCGCTCACCGGCGGACCTCGCACGCGCCCTCGCGGAGCTGCTCCCGCCCACCACGTCGACGGCACAGCGGCGTCGGCGCAGACCGCTGTGGCGCCCCGACCCGCCGGGAACCGCTGCGGTCTACCGCGAGGTGCTCGGGCGCAGCTCGTCGTAGAGCGCCGCCATCTCGGCGGCACACACCGCCCACGAGAACTCGCCGGCGCGGGCGCGGGCGGCTGCGACGAGCGCCGCCCGGGCGTCGTCGTCGTCGAGGAGGCGGACCATCGCCGCCGCGAGCGCGTCGACGTCACCGACGTCGACGAGGGTGGCGGCGCCGCCGCACACCTCCGGCACCGCCCCTGCGCGGGTCGCGACGACGGCGGTGCCGGCCGTCATGGCCTCCAGCGGAGGGAAGCCGAATCCCTCGTACACCGACGGGTACGCGAACACGGTCGCCCCGGCGAGCAGGCCGGCGCGCTCATGCTCGCTCACGTAGCCGAGGCGCACCACACGGTCGCGGTGCGCCGCTGCCGCCACCGCGGCCTCGAACGCAGGCGTGCCCCAGCCGTCGGGGCCGGCGACGACGAGGCGCACGTCCGCGTCTTCGGACGCGACCTGGTCGAAGGCGGCGACTAGGCCGGGGAGGTCCTTGCGCGGCTCCACCGTCCCGAGGGCGAGCACGTAGCGGCCGGTACCGGCGAGCTCGCGTCCGGTGCCGGGGTCGCCCCTGGTCACGGGCGGCACACCCGGGCGGACAACGCGGACGCGTCCGGGCGCCGCGCCGATGGTGTCCTCGACCTCGTCCGCGACCGACTGCGAGTTGGTGTGGACCCAGGCGCCGTTGCGGACGGCGCGCCCGACGAGGGCGGGGAAGTCACGCGAGGCCGGTGCGACGAGGTCGGGGAAGCGCCACGCGGTCAGGTCGTGCACGGTGACGAGACGCGCGGCGCGCCGTGCTGGTGGCACGACGAAGTTCGTACCGTGCACGACGTCGACCGGCCCCGTCCACAGCTCCAGCGGGGCGAGGTCGCTGCGCTTCCACAGCTCGCGCAGCGGCCGCGCCGGCATGGGTCGCCGCACCGGCTTCACACCGGCGGGCAGGGCACCGGCGAGCTCGTCACGCCCGCGCCACGTCACCGCGTAGGCGCGCAGGTCGATGCCGGCGGGCCCCTCCGGTCGCGCCAGGGCGCACACGAGCTCGTGCACGAACACACCGATGCCGGTGCGGACGCCGAGCAGGGGGGTGGCGTCCAGCGCGACCGCGAGCGATCCTCGAGTCAAGGCCCTCCAGACTGCCGGCGACGAAGCCTCATCCTAAATGAGGGCGCCGTGGACGCATGCGTCTGTTGGGGCGGCAGGGGAGAATGGCTAACTTCACACGACGCCCGTGTGGGCGCGGGCGACGAAAGGGCCTTGGTGAGAAGACATGGATGACGTCCACGGACCGGTCGACTTCGTGCTCGTCGAGTTCCCCGGCGAGGACTCCCTCGGCCGCCTCGCCGGGCCGCTCACGCAGATCCTCGACTCGGGGATCGTCCACCTGTGGGACCTGCTCGTGGTGCGCAAGGACTCCGACGGCACGTTCTCGGGCGTCGATGTCGCCGACCTCGGCGACGGCGTCGGCCTTGCCGGCTTCGCGGGCGCGCGCTCGGGACTGCTCGGCGACGACGACCTGAAGGCAGCGGCTGACACCATGGAACCGGGCACCGTTGCTGTGCTGATCGTCTACGAGAACACGTGGGCGCGACCGTTCGTGTCTGCAGCCATGGACGCGGGCGGACAGGTGATCGCGAGCCAGCGGATCCCGGGGCCCGACATCATGGCCGCTCTCGACGCGATCGAAAGCGACTGAGGTAGAAGGAGACCGACATGCCAGGACTACTGCGTGGAGTCGCCCGCACCGCTGTGATCGCGGGAACCGCGACGGCGGTCTCGGGTCGCGTGCAGCGGCGCCAGGCCGAGAAGTACGCCGAGCGCGACGCCAACATCTACGCCCAGCGCGAAGCGGCCTACGAACAGCAGGTGTACCAGCAGCAGCCGCCGCCGCAGCCGGCCCCTGCCCCTGCCGCGGCACCCCAGGTCGACGTGATCGACCAGCTCCAGCGCCTCGGCGACCTGAAGGCGCAGGGGATCCTCACCGAGGAGGAGTTCGCGGCCGAGAAGGCCAAGCTCATCGGCTGAGCTTCCCGGAAGGCGGGTGGCCGAACCTGCGATGACCGACACTGCGAACGCAGCCACCGACCTCGACCCACCTCCGAAGGTCGCGCTCCCGATCCGCGGCCTCCGCCAATCGGTACGCGAGCTCGCGCACAACCGCGACATCCTCGGAGCGATGGTCCGTCGCGAGTTCGCGACGAAGTACAAGACCAGCTTCCTCGGAATGCTGTGGTCGCTGCTCAACCCTCTGTTCCTCGTCGCGATCTTCACCGTCGTGTTCGGCGTCGTCTTCCCCGGTATGCGCAGCGACAGCGGCATCAGCGTCCCGATGCCCGTCTTCCTCTTCGCCGGGATCTCGCTGTGGAACCTGTTCGGGATGGCGGTGGGCAACAACGTGGAGTCGGTGACCGGCAACGGCTACCTGCTCCTCAAGGTCTACTTCCCGCGTGAGATCCTGCCGCTCTCGACCGTCCTCAGCGGGCTGATCACCTACTTCTTCGAGTTCCTCGTCCTCGTCGTCGCACTGATGGTGGTCGGCGTCTATCCGTACTGGACCTGGCTCCTCGCCCCCGTCCTCGTGCTCGTCCTCGCTGCGATGGCGTTCGGGCTGTCGCTCTTCGTCGCCGCCGCCAACGTGCACTTCCGCGACATGCAGCACTTCGTGGCGCTGCTGCTGCAGGCGCTGTTCTGGTACACGCCGATCATCTACGCGTTCAAGATCGTCGCCGACAGGGGTTCCATCTACGAGACCCTGTGGCTCGTGAACCCGGTCGCACCGATCGTGGTGGGGTTCCAGTCAGTGATGCTCGACAACACGTGGCCCAGCCTCGGGTGGACGCTCTACTCGGCGGGCGCCACGGCCCTGATCGTCCTGTTGGGCTACATCTTCTTCAACCGCCAGGAGCCCAAGTTCGGGGAGCTCGTCTGATGGGTTCGCCGATCGAGGTCCACGACGTCTGGAAGAGCTTCCGGCTGTACGACCAGAAGGTCCGCAGCCTGAAGGAGCTGATGGTGGCGCGCCGCGCCAAGTACCAGACGTTCTGGGCGCTGCGCGGGGTCAGCTTCGAGGTCCAACAGGGAGAGATGCTCGGCCTCGTGGGCGCCAACGGGTCCGGCAAGTCCACGATGCTCAAGTGCCTCGCCCGCATCCTCGTGCCCAACAGCGGGTCGGTGTCGGTCCAGGGCAAGGTGTCGGCGCTGCTCGAGCTCGGCGCCGGCTTCCACCCCGAGCTCACCGGCCGCGAGAACCTCTACCTCGGCGGGTCGCTGCTGCGCCTGTCGAAGGCCGACATCGACGCGCGCTTCGACGACATCGTGGAGTTCAGCGAGCTCACGGGATTCATCGATCAGCCCGTGAAGAACTACAGCTCCGGCATGTACGCGCGCCTCGCGTTCGCGCTCGCCGTGAACGTCGAGCCCGAGGTCCTCCTCATCGACGAGGTGCTCTCCGTCGGCGACGAGAAGTTCGCGGTGCGCAGCTACGAGAAGATCCTGGAGCTGCGCCACTCCGGCGCCACGATCGTGTTCGTCAGCCACGCGCTCGACGCCGTCCGCGCGCTGTGCACGCGTGTCGTCTGGATGAAGGACGGACAGGTGCTCAAGGACGGGACACCGGTCGAGGTGATCGCCGACTACTTCGAGGAGGCCCACACCTCCGACCTCGGCTCGGGTGGCTGGCTCGACATCGACGGCGACGAGCTCGAGGGCAACGGCGACGTCGAGGTCACGTCGGTGCGGCTCCTCAACGGCGAGTACGAGGAGCACTGGACCTACAGCACCGGTGGGCCGATGCACATCAACCTCTCGTACGAGGCGAAGCGTCCGGTCGAGGACCTGTGCACCACGATCGAGATCAGGACCAAGGACGACGGTGAGCTCGTGTCGTCGGTGACGTCGGCAGAGGGCGAGATCGGCGCGCTGGCCAAGGGCGGCGGCATCATCCAGTACTTCATCCCGGTGCTGCCGATCTGGCCCGGGGAGTACACGCTCAACGTGGCGATGCACGACCCGCGCCGGATCACCATCTACGAGTGGACCAAGCGCGCCTGGAACTTCACGATCCTGCCCGGCCACGTGGAAGGCAGCGGTGACTACTACCTCGCCGGGGGATGGTCGCTGATCGACGGCCTCGCGGGCTCGGGAGGCGGGTGACCCCTCAGGCACCCATCGGCGCGAGGAGATCCCGCAGCCGTGACCGGAACGCATCCGGCGCGAACGCCGCTGCCCGCCGGCGGGCCCCGCGGGCGAGCGACTCGCGCCGGCCGCGGTCGAGGACCAGCGTGCGGGTGGTGGCAGCGAGGCCGTCGAGGTCGCGGAACACGAGACCGGAGACGCCGTCCTCCACGACCTCCCGCGGGCCCGCATGGTCGAACACGATCGGGACCGCCCCCGCCGACATCGCCTCGACCGTCGTGATCCCGAAGTGCTCGAAGCGGTGCGGATGTCTGGTGGGATCCTCGCCGAGGCCGGTGGCGTGCCAGTACAGGGACGCCGCCCCGTAGAGCTGCTCGACCTCGCGCCGTGCAGCGTCGACGTGCAAGTCGACGGGCAGGCCGGCGGCGGCACTGCGCACACGGTCGAGGTAGGGGCGCTGCTCCTCGCTGCACCCGCCGACGAGGTGGAGGCTCCAGCCGTCGAGGTCGCCGCGCCGCCACAGGCGCCCGAACGTCTCGACGAGCTCGAGCTGCTTCTTGGAGTGCCCGGCGGCGGCATCGAAGAAGCGGCCCACCGAGAGGATGATCTGCTGCTTGTCGCCGGCGGCGACCGGTTTCACCGGCGGGTACAGGACCGTGCTGTCGCGGTGCCAGAGGCGCGCGGTCCACGTGCGCGTGTACTCGGAGTTGGCGAGGAGCAGGTCGTAGCTGTCGATGAAGGCCGGCGAGTCATCCACCAGGAGGAACGGCGCGACGGCGCCGGCACGCGCCGCCATCCGCGCCGTCGCGCCGGCACCGGTCACGATCCCGGACACGGCGGCGGTGCCGCTCGAGGTCGTGATCCGCACACGGGCCACGCCGTCACGGTCTCCGACGCAGCCGACCGTCACCGCCACGGGTGACCGCCCGGGTGTGGCGTCGACAACTTCGGCGCCGCCGTTCAGCTCCACGTGGGCGGCCTCACCCGCGGCGAACACCACGGTCACCCGGCGGTGGCGGCCTCGGCGCGTCCGCACGGTGAACTCGGCGTTCGCTTCGATCCGCCGGCAGCGGGCACCGCGGCTGCCCTCGACAGGTCCGAAGCCGCGGCCGAGGCGTGGAGGCGGCCATCCCTTGCGCAGCACGAGACCGACCGTCTTGTTCAGCACGCGCTGGGCACCGTTGAAGTGCGAGGTCGCCGGGGTCGGGAACGAGAGGACGTAGGCCCCGTGCGCTGCCCGGCACGCCTCGTCGGAGAGGTACGAGCAGTTGATCCAGAGGTCGTAGCGCCCGCTCTCGTCCTCGACCGCCGCCGGGAGGTCGTCGACGACGGCGGTCGCGACCGGCGTGAGGCCGAGACCGAGGCGCTCGCGCAGGCCGCCGACGGGCACGGGACCGGTGCCGACGAGGGTCACGTCGTGGTCGTCGCAGAGCTCGTCGGCGATCGTGCCGGCGACCATCTCGGCACCGCCGAAGGTGGCCCAGAAGCGGTTGAACACCCCCACGCGCATGGCGGGAGGGTACGCCGCCGGCGAGTAGGTTCGGGGCCCATGCCCGCGCCGATCAGTATCCAGGTCCAGACCGTCCTGTTCCGCAACGACGTGTCCGACGTAGTCCGCCTCGTGACGGCCACCGGCGCCGAGGCGCGCTACGCGCGACGGGAGGGCCTCGTCGACCGCGTCGAGGTCCGCATCGGCGACTGCTCGCCCGTGCCGGTCCTCGACGACGACGACATCGCGCGCCTGCGCGAGGTGCCCGGGCTCGACGCGGTGGCCTACGACTTCTTCGCCGCCAACCTCTTCACCGCCGCAGGGCACAACCGTCTCGCCGAAGGCGCGACGACGGACTACCTGCTCGTGCAGAACCCCGACACCAACGGCGCGCCCACCCTTCTCGCAGAGCTCGCGCGTGCGGTCGCCGATCCCTCGGTGGGCATGGCCGAGGCACGCCAGATCCCACTCGAGCACCCCAAGGAGTTCGACCCGTTCACCGGCGACACGTCGTGGGCGTCGACGGCCTGTGTCCTCATCGACAGGCAGGCGTTCGTCTCGCTCGAAGGCTTCGACGAGCGCCACTTCCCCCTCTACTGCGACGACGTCGACTTCTCGTGGCGGCTGCGGCTCTCGGGCCTGCGCGTCCTGCACGTCCCCCGCGCGGTCGTGTTCCACGACAAGCGAGTCGACAGCGAGGGCAGGATGGCTCCCACCGCGATGGAGACGTACTCGGGCGCCCTCGCGCGCCTGATGCTCTGCGACCGCTACGGACGCACCGACGTGAAGGACGAGACGGTGACGTGGATCGAGCACCACGGCAGCGACGACCACCGCAAGGCCCTTGCCGAGTACCGCAGGCTCGCCGCCGAGGGTGGCACCCCCGATCCCGTCGACGACGCATCGACCGTCGCCGAGTTCACCGACGGTGAGTACGCCTCGCACCGCTGGTGAGCGAGCCGGCGATCGCGTCGAGCTTGGCCGACACGATCGCTGAGGCCGACATGCGCTCCCGCACGCGGTCGGCGCCGCGACGCGACAGGGCCGCGAGCTCGTCGCGGTCGTCGGCGAAGGCGCGCAGCGCCGACGCGAGGGCTCCCGGGTCGCGCTCGGGAACCTCGACGTAGTGCCGGCCCGGCTCGAAGACGCGGTGCTCGCGCCGGGGGTTCGACGACACGAGCGCCGCTCCCGTCGCCATCGCGTCGGTCGCGGCGGTGGTCGGGAAGCCGTCGACCATGCCCGCGCCCTCGCCCGCGTCGACGTCGTCGCGGGTCACCGGCGACGCGAAGACGTGGCAACGCTCGTACACGGCGCGCAGCTCCTCGGGTTGCAGCCAGCCGTGGGCGCTGAAACGCCGGTTCGTGAGCTTCGGCAGGTGCTTGTCGTGGGGGCCGACGAGGTGGAGGTGGAAGCGATCGTCGTCGCCGAGGATGTTGAAGGCCTCGATCAGGGTCTGCAGGCCCTTGCGCGGCCTGTCGGCGGCCGCGAACGCGATGTGCAGCGCTCCGGTCGAGGGGCGTGGCGCGAGGCGGTAGAAGTCGGTGTCGCAGCTGACCGGAGTGAACCGCGCTTTCGCGACCGCGCTCTCGACCTCGGCGACGTTGGTGAACACGGTCGCACATCGTGACGCCACCAACCGCAGCAGCCACGGGGGCGTGTCGGGCACGAGGCCGCCGCCGGGGTAGATGGTGGCGTGGACGCGGATCCGGTTCCGGCGCAGCCACGGCCACAGCGACACGTCGTGGCGCAGGCCGCCGACCCCGGCGTCCTCGGCTGCGCGAGAGAGACCGAGGACCGACGCGGTCCAGTTCAGGAACACCAGGTAGACGTCGGTGACCCCGAGCTGTGCGGCCATGAGCGGGAACTGCGACAGCGGGTGCACGGGCGCGTCGAAGGCCTCGTCGATGCCCCAGAGGGAGAAGCCGATCAGATCGGGGCGCTGCCGCGACATCTCCGCGAACTCGCGGAAGCGGAAGCCCGAGATCCGCCACGGCAGGTGCGTGTCGACGATCGCGAGGCGACGGCCCTTGACGGCTCGGTGGATGCCGCCGCGCAGCGTCGCGCCCAACGCCCGCGCGAACGGTACCGGCTCGGGAGGGCGCCCCGGGTCGTCGGGGTCGAGGAGGCGGACGGGGTACTGGCTCAAGACGACGCGGGGTCGCCGTCCGCGGCGAGACGCCGGGCGGCGTCGAGCGCGGCCGAGCCGAACTCGGCTTCGAGGGCCTTGCCGTACTGGTCGAAGTGGTGCGCCTTCATCCGGAAGTACATGGTTCCGACGACCTTTTCGGTGAAGCCCATCCGCACGCCGGCCTCCAGCATGCGCCTGCACAGGTTCCAGTCGCCGGGCTCGCGCATCACCCACGACGACGTGTCGTACTCGAAGAAGTCCAGCAGCTTCAGGTACATCGCGCCCTGGAAGCTGAACTGGCCGTTCTCGGGTGGGTACGCGCCGATGGTGCGCCGCTTCGGCAGGTCGGCCCACTGCTGGCACAGGCGGCCGTAGGCGAGCTCGTAGCGGCCCTGCAGCGCCGTGCCGAGGAGCACCTCGATGTGGTCGGGCGTCCAGGCGTCGTCGTCGTCGAGCGGCGCGATCCACGTGCCCCGCGCGAGGTGCGCGCCGACGTTCATCGGCGGCGCGCCCGCCACGTACCAGCGGTGCTCGTCGGCCTCGGGGTAGACGCTGCGGTGCGGGAGGTTCACGAAGCTGAAGCGATCGTCGCCGATCGCGGCGACGAGGTCGCCGGTCTCGTCGGTGCAGCCGTCGCCGACGACGATGCATTCGTAGCGCTCGTAGCCCTGGTCGAGCACCGACTGCAACGCCGTCTCACGCACGATCTTGGCGCGGTTGTACGTGGCGATGCGGATCGAGACGAGCGGCTCGGTCTCGTCCCACACGGCGGCGTAGGCGTCGCTGTCGCGTAGGTCCCAGAGCCGGCGCCGGTGCCAGGGGACATCGTCGCGGTTCGCGCGGACGACGTCGCGCACCTCGTCGAGCTCGCTTGCGAGCGCGTCCACCTGGGCGCGGAGATGCTCGACGCGGGCGGCCTCGGCGTCGGCGCTGCGCTGCGCGGTGGTGCCCAGCATGGTTGCCAGATGGCGGGCCTGGGAGCGCACCTCCTCGACGATGATGTCGCGCTGGGGCGCGACACCGGTCGCGAACACCTTGCGCAGCGCGTTGCCGGCCCGTGTTCGCAGGTCGTCAGAGAAGCTGGGCACGGGCCGATTCTCCCAAGTGGGTTGCGATCATGTCGACGACTGCATCGTCCATGTCCTCGTGCACCGGCAGCGACATCATGCGCCCGGCGAGGTCCTCGGTCACGGTCAGGGGACCCGCCGCCGCGGCATCCTTGAACAGGCGCTCGCGGTGCACGGGCTCGTAGTACTGACGATGTTCGACGCCGTCGGCGTCGAGTCGCCGGCGGGCGCGGGCGCGGGCCTCGGTCGAGGGCATCAACGCCGACAGGAACGGGACCGTCGACTCGAGGTCGTTGGGCTGGAACGCGATCGGGGATCCGTCGAGGGCATCGTGGTAGCGCTGCAGGACCACATGGCGTTTGGCGACGCGGGCGTCGAGGTCGTGGAGCTGGCGCAGGCCGACGGCGCACGAGAGCTCGGGAAGCTTGGCGTTGATCCCGCGCACGGCGACGTCGCGGTCGGAGCCGAAGCCGAAGTTCTTGGCGGTGTCCATCGCGGCGACGAGTCCGGCGTCGGTGCTCGACATGGCGCCGCCCTCGCCGATGCCGAACGGCTTCGTGGTGTGCAACGAGAACACCTCGCACGTACCACGGTGGCCGAGACGCGTGCCGTCGGGATAGCGCGATCCGAAGCCTGCCGCGCTGTCCACGATCAGAGGCAGGCCGTGTGCGGCTGCGAGCTCCTCCCATGCGGTCATCGACGCGGCGCCGGTGCCGAAGGAGTTGGCGCCGATGATCGCCGCGGTGTCGCCCGCGTGCTCGGTGAGCCAGCGGGCCGCCTGGTCGACGTCGGGGTGCCAGTCGCCGGCGGACACGTCCACGAAGACCGGCTCGAGCCCGCACCACAGCGCGCACTGCGGTCCTGCGGTGAACGTGAACGACGGCACCAGCACAGCGCGGCGTTCCGGGACGCGGAGGTGCTCCAGCGCGAGCAGCAGCGCGAGGGTGCCGTTCGCCGTCAACGACACCGTCGCGCCGTTGTCCATGTGGGCGCCCATCGCGGCGGCGAGCTCGTGCTCGAGCGGACCCATGTTCGTGTACCAGTTGCGTTCGACGATCGCGGCGACGTCGGCGGCGATGTCACGCGGGTCCGGGAAGTGCGGCCGGATGAACGGCACCTGTGGGCGCTCGGCGGAGGTCAAGCCCTCACGCTACCCGGGCGACCCAGTCGAGGAGGGCCTCGAGGCCGTCCTCGAGGGTGACTGCGGGGGCCCAGCCGAGCTCGGCTGCCGCGTCGTCGATGGTGCACATCGCCGCGCGCACGTCGCCGTCGCGGAAGTGGCCGGTCACCTCGGGCGTCGGCGCGCCGGCGAGGGACGCGACGATGCCGGCGACCTCGTGGATCGTCGACCTCGTTGCGGACCCGATGTCGACGGTGCGGCGCCCCGACGGCGGCGGCCTGTCGATGGCGGCGCCGAGCGCGGCCACCACGTCGTCGACGAAGACGAAGTCGCGGTGGATGCGGCCGTCCTCGAACACGTCGAGCGTCTCGCCCGCGAGGGCGGCGCGGGCGAAGAACGTGACGACGCCCGTGTAGGGGTTCGAGACCGCCTGGCCCGGTCCGTACACGTTCTGGAACCGCAGCACCGACAGGGAGTTGCCCATCGCCGCCGTCCACGCACCGAGGACGTGCTCCTGGGCGAGCTTGGTGGCCGCGTAGACGTTGGTGGGGCGTGCCTCGGTCGTGGCGGCCGTGCTCGGCAGCGGTTCGGCTGCACCGCCGTCGGGCGCGGCCGGGTCCCACCTTCCTGCGCGCATCTGCTCGTTCGTGCGCGGCGGCGGGTAGAACACCGTCCCGTCCGCCGTCGACCGCCACGCGCCCTCGCCGTAGACGGCGCGCGAGGACGCGAGGACCACGTGTGCGGGTACGGCGTCGGCGCGCAGGAGGGCGTCGGTGAGCTGGGTGGTGCCGACGACGTTGACGGCACCGTGGCGGGTCGCTTCGCGCAGGGACTGACCGGTGCCCGTCTCCGCCGCGAGGTGCACGACGACGTCGGGGCGGCACAGCTTGAGCACGGCGTCGTAGGCGGCGGCCTGGGTGACGTCGCCGGTCAGGAGCCGGGCGTCGTCGGGCAGGTCCGCGGGGCGGCCGAAGCCCGTGTGGACCTGCGGGTGCAGCGAGTCCATCACGAACACGTCTGCTCCACGTTCGAGCAGTGCCCGGGCGAGACGCGATCCGATGAACCCGGCGCCGCCGGTGATGAGGACGGTGTCGACCATCGGGGGAGGTTACCGAGCCGCGCACGTGGCTTGGATGCGGATCCGGCCAGCGCGAGGGGTTTGGATGACCAACGGTGCCGAAAACGCGTGTCTCGTCATCCAATCCCCTAGGTGGCGGGATCGTCATCCAACAGGGTGCGGCCCTAGAAGCTTGTGGGGGCCCGCGCCCGTGTGCAAGCCTCGTGGCCCGCACGCCGCTCGTGCCCCCGCCCCAGGCCCAGAGCCCAGGGCTTCCCCCACATGGTCTTCTCCTCGGTCAGCTTCCTCTTCTACTTCCTGCCCCTGACGCTGGGCGCCTTCTTCGTCGCGCCCAAGCGGCTCCGCAACCTCGTCCTGATGCTGGCCAGCCTCGTGTTCTACGCGTGGGGCGCGGGCGGCTTCGTCGTGATCCTGATCCTCACCACGGCGCTCGACTTCGGCCTCGGCATCGGCATGGAGGTCGCCCGCAACCGCGGGCGCGAGGTGTGGGCCAAGGTGTTCATCGCGACCTCGATCGTCGCCAACGTCGGCCTGCTCGCCTACTTCAAGTACGCCAACTTCCTCGTCGACCAGCTCAACAACACGCTCGGTCAGGCCGGGACGTTCAAGATCGCGTTCGGGCACGTGATCCTGCCCATCGGGATCAGCTTCTTCACGTTCCAGCGCATGAGCTACACGATCGACGTGTACCGCGGCCGTGTGATCCCGCTGCGGAACCCGATCGACTTCTTCCTCTTCGTCACGATCTTCCCGCACCAGATCGCGGGCCCCATCATCCGCTACCACCAGATCGCGGACCAGCTCCCCAACCACCAGACGACGTTCGAGAAGTTCGCGGCGGGAGCGGTCCGCTTCAGCCACGGGTTGATAAAGAAGGTGATCATCGCCGACGCCGTCGGCGTCGTCGTCGACGCCACCTTCAACCTGCCGACATCACAGCTGACGACGGCCACGGCGTGGGTGGGGATCCTCGCCTACACCCTGCAGATCTACTTCGACTTCTCCGGCTACTCCGACATGGCGATCGGCCTCGGCTACATGTTCGGATTCCGGATCCCCGAGAACTTCAAGCGGCCCTACTCGGCGGTCTCGATAACGGACTTCTGGCGCCGGTGGCACATATCGCTGTCGAACTGGTTCCGCGACTACGTCTACATCAGCCTCGGCGGCAACCGCGTCTCGACCGCCAAGAACTACCGCAACCTCCTGATCGTCTTCTTCCTGACCGGCCTCTGGCACGGGGCGAACTGGACGTTCATCGTCTGGGGCCTCTACCACGGCGCCCTGCTCATCTTCGAGAAGGTCACGGGCATCCGCGACGCCACCAACGCCGGCCGCATGCGCTGGTGGCGCGCCGCGACGGTGTTCCTCTTCGTCGTGGGCTGGGTGCCGTTCAGGGCACCTTCGATGGAATATGCTCTCGGCTACCTGCAGATGATGTTCGTGCCCCACGGCGGCGGCATCGTCGCAGACGTCGCCATGACGCTGACGCCGCGGGTCGTCGTGGTGATGATCGCAGCGACGACAGTGTTCCTGCTCCCGCGGTGGTTCTACATCGGGCAGTGGGTGTCCAACGTCATCTCCCGGCCGGCGATGGCGACCCGTGTGGCCGAGCTCGGGCTGCTCCTGCCCCTGAGCCTCGTCATCGTGACAACCAGCACGTTCAGCCCCTTCCTCTACTTCCAGTTCTGATGCGACGAATCCCATCCCGCTTCGTGGTCGCCTGGTTCCTGTGCCTGCTGATCATCCCGACCGTCGTGTGGTTCGCCGGCAAGCGCGCGCAGCCGATCGAGAACAAGCCGCTTGCCGCACGACCGGTGCCGTCGCTGCAGTCCCTGCGCGACGGGACGTTCTTCAAGGACCTCGACACCTACCTCCAGGAGCACCTGCCCCTGCGCGCGGACCTCGTCCAGGGCAAGGCCGCGGTCGACAGCAAGGTCATCGGCGAGTCGCCGAACCCGCAGGTCACGTTGGGCAGCGACGGCTGGCTCTTCTTCACCGAGGACCTCAAGCGCGACTGTTCGGTGACATCTCCCGGCGACGTGATCGTCGCCCAGATGGCGCGCTTCGTCGCCGCGACCGATGCCGCAGGACGCAAGGGCGTGGCATACATCGGCCCCGACAAGTCGTCGATGGTCCCCGACCGCCTGCCCGCAGAGCTGCGCGACACCTGCACGCGCCAGCTCTCGCACCAGATCCGTGAAGAGCTGCGTGAGCAGCACCCCGCCGGCGTCCCCGATCTGTTCGCGACCCTCGACCGCGACGACATCGAGTCGCTGTACTGGCGCCGCGACAGCCACTGGAACCCCGAGGGTGCCGCGCTGGCGTCGGCAGAGGTCGTGAACACGATCGAGCCCGGGCTCTGGGACCCCTCCGCGGTGGTCGTCGGTGACGACACCAGCCACGTCACCGACCTCACCCAGCTCATGGGCCTGCCCGAGGAGGAGGCGAGCCCCGGTGTCACGATCCAGCGTGACGGTGTCACGACGACCGAGGTGCCCACCAGCGATCCCAACGTCGCGCGTCACTTCCAGTCGACGAGCACCGGCGCGCGTCTGATCCCCGGCAAGACGGTCGTCGTCCACGACAGCTTCGGCAACGTCCAGATGTCGCTGATGGCGCCGTACTTCGAGGACGTCACGTTCCTGTGGATGCGCGCCGGGCTGACCGACACCGCGAAGTCCGCCGACGGGCGCTGGTACGTGACGTGGCCGGGCCTCGCCACCGCCGACCTCGCTCCCGTCATCCGCGGTGCCGACACCGTCGTGTACCAGAGCGTCGAACGTGCGGCCGACGTCCGCTTCGCCCCCGATTCGGTCACCGGGCTGCTCGCGGCGATGGGCATACCCCAGAGCTGACCGACGCTGGGCCGGCACAGCGCCGTGGCGCTATCGTCGGCCCCCACCTGTCCAGCCTCCCCGTCCCGGTGCGATGCGCCGGTGGCGTTCCGTGACCCACTATCCGAGGCGGAATGAAAGCACTGGTCCTCGCGGGCGGCAGCGGCACACGCTTGCGCCCGATCACGCACACGAGCGCGAAGCAGCTCGTGCCGCTCGCGAACAAGCCGATCCTGTTCTACGTGCTCGAGGCGATCGCGGCCGCCGGCATCCGCGAGGTCGGGATGATCGTGGGCGACACCGCCGCCGAGGTCGAGGAGGCCGTCGGCACCGGCGACCGCTTCGGGCTCGCGGTCACCTACATCCGCCAGGACGAGCCACGCGGCCTCGCCCACTGCGTCCTCATCGCACGCGAGTTCCTCGGCGACGAGCCCTTCGTCATGTATCTCGGCGACAACTTCCTCGTCGGTGGCATCGGCGAGTTCGTCGAGGAGTTCGAGAGCACGGGGGTGAACGCCCAGATCCTCTTGCGGCGCGTGCCCGACCCCCAGCAGTTCGGCGTCGCCATCCTCGGTGACGACGATCAGGTCGTCGGCCTCGTCGAGAAGCCCAAGGACCCGCCCTCGGACCTCGCGCTCGTCGGTGTGTACGTGTTCGACACCACGATCCACGAAGCCGTGCGCGCGATCGAGCCGTCGTGGCGCGGTGAGCTCGAGATCACCGACGCGATCCAGTGGCTCTTCGACCACGGACACGCGGTGCGCGCGTACGAGACCACCGGAGAGTGGATCGACACCGGCAAGAAGGACGACATGCTCGAGGCCAACCGTGTGGTCCTCGAGAGCATCGAGGGCGACGTGGAGGGCGACGTCGACGACAAGTCCCAGCTCCTCGGCCGTGTCGTGATTGCCGCGGGCGCGCGCATCGAGTCGAGTGTCGTCCGCGGGCCGGCGATCATCGGCGCGGGCACGGTCGTGCGCGGCAGCTACGTCGGCCCGTACACCTCGATCGGGAACGACTGCGAGATCGTCGAGAGCGAGATCGAGCACTCGATCGTGCTCGAGGGCTCCACGATCACCGGCATCCGGCGCATCGACGAGAGCCTCATCGGCCGCAACGTGGCGGTGGGGCGCTCCGACGGCCAACCTGTGGCGTACCGGCTCCTGCTCGGGGACCACTCCAACGTCGGCATCGTCTGAGGCTCAGAGAGGAGAGTCGAGCCATGCGCATCCTGGTGACAGGCGGCTGTGGGTTCATCGGATCGAACTTCGTGCGCCACGTGCTGCGCACCCACCCCGAGGACTCGGTGACCAACTTCGACCGGCTCACGTACGCGGGGAACCCGTCCAACCTCGCCGACGTCGACACCGACCCGAGGTACAGCTTCGTCAAGGGGGACATCTGCGACGCGGCCGCCGTGCGCGAGGCGCTCGCGGGCCACGACGCCGTGGTCAACTTCGCGGCCGAGACGCATGTCGACCGCTCGATCCTCGGTGCCGGGGAGTTCGTGCGCACGAACGTCGCCGGTGTGCAGACCCTCCTCGACGCCGTCCGTGAGCTCGGCATCGGTCGGTACGTGCAGATCTCCACGGACGAGACATACGGATCGCGGGCGGAGGGAAGCTTCGTCGAGACCGATGCGCTCGCACCCAACAACCCGTACTCCGCGTCGAAGGCGGGTGCCGACCTGCTCGTGCGCAGCTACCACGTCACCCACGGCTCGCCCGTGCTCGTCGTGCGCCCGTCCAACAACTACGGGCCGTACCAGTTCCCCGAGAAGGTGCTGCCGCTGTTCGTGACCAACCTCATCGACGGCTTCCCCGTGCCGCTCTACGGCGACGGCGGCAACGTGCGCGACTGGCTCTTCGTGGAGGACAACGCGGCGGCGATCGACACCGTCCTGCGTGCCGGCAGCGAGGGTGAGATCTACAACGTGACCCCCAAGCAGGAGGTCACCAACCTCGAGCTCACGCGCAAGGTGCTCGACGCGTTCGGTGCCGGCGAGGACATGATCCGCCGCGTGCCGGACCGCCCCGGCCACGACCGGCGCTACTCGATCGACGGTTCGAAGGTCCGCGCCCTCGGCTGGACGCCGCAGGTGGCCCTTGACGCCGGTCTCGCACGGACGATTGCCTGGTACCGCGACAACGAGTCGTGGTGGCGTCCGCTCAAGGCGGCGGCCAAGGACGCCGCCCTCCCCACGACGCGATCCTGACCCAAACGCGGGTGGTCTGTCCCGTGAGCACGTCAACCTGCCCGCGTTTGGGTGGGGGGCCTCCGCCAAACGCGGGTGGTCTGTCCCGTGAGCACGTCATCCTGCCCGCGTTTGGGTGGGGGGACCGCGGTCAGGGCATGCGGAACACGGCGAAGTCGTTCATCTTCGGCAGGTCGAGGAGCTCGAACACGCGCTCGCCCGACGCGCTGAGATCGGCATGCACGGGCCGCACCGACGGCCACGACGCGTCGTCGAGGACGACGAACGCACCGGGTGAGAGCTTGGGCCGGTAGGCCTCGACGTCGGCGCGCACGCTCTCGGTGTCGTGGTTGCCGTCGATGTGGAGCACGTCGATCGATGCGTCGTCGAAGCGCTCGACCGCCGACGCCGACGTCGCCCGCACGATCTCGCAGTGGTCACCGCAGCCGAGCTCGTCGATGAGGGCGACGACGCCGTCGTGCATGGCGTCCCAGTCCTGGGAGCGCACGAACTCGTTGACCTGCTGCGCCGTCTCCTCCGGGAAGTGGTCGAGGTCGTCCTGCATCGCCTCGACGAGGGAGTAGGGGTCGATCCCCACCGCTGTGCCCCGCCCCAGCGCCGCGAACATGGCACCGACCGGCATGAGCGAGCGGCCCTTGTAGACACCGATCTCGACGTAGGTCGAGAGCTCGTGCTCGAGCACGAGGTCGGCCACGACGAGCGCCTTCGTGATGCTCGAACCGCCGCCGTAGTCGATGGGGACGGCGGCGATCGCTGCTCCGATCGCGGTGAGGACGTCGTCAGGTACGTGGATGCCCGCGACCCGAGGCACCTCCACGGCTGGCGCCGGCGCCGGCGCCGGCTCCGCGGCGGTGCCGGCCGCGGCGGCCGCGGGTGGAACGGACGCGCTCGTCTTGGGGCGGAGGCGATCTCGGATGCTCATGGTGCCAGTCTGGCACCTCGGCGCGGCCGATCCGGTTCAGCCCCAGTACGTGATCCGCAGCGACGGTCCTGTGCCGTTCGCGTAGATGTGCAGCCCACCTCCGTAGAGGACGGCGGACACACCGTCGGTGCCGATGCTCGACCCGGCGTCGAGGTACTCCTGGTACCACGTGCCGGCGCTGTAGGTGCGCAGCCCGAGGCGGGTGCCGGTCGCTCCGTACACGACCCGGAACGCCCCACCGAACGTCGTCGTGGAGATGTCGCCGCCGGAGACGACGTCGTTCTGGAGCGTCTCGGTCGTCCAGAGGCCGGACCACGGGTTGTAGTAGCGGTGCTGGAGCTTGCCCCCCGTGCCGCCGTACATGATGTGCAGCTCGCCGAGGCCGGTCGGGTAGATGCTCATCCCCGACGACGGCGACGCGTCCGACGCCACGTTCTCGTTGAGCCAGCGGCCCTGGCTCGGCACCCACACGTAGTGCTTGAGCGCGCCCCCGGTCTGGGGGTCGAACACGTGCAGCTCACCGCCGAAGCTGACGCTCGAGGTCTTCGCGTCCGACGGCGACGCGGCGCTGCCGAGGTCGTGGCTCGCCCAACCGCCGACGGTGTCGAAGACGTTGTGGCGCAGGACCGGGTACGAGGTCGCCGGTGTGACGTCGCCTTCGGCACCTGCGCCCGCGCCGGCGACCGCTCCGGTGCCGTAGTTGAACACGTGCAGCTGCATGCCGTACTGGGTCACCGACACCCCCTTGCCGGTGCTGAACCCGGTGTCGAGGATCTGGGAGTACCAGGTCACGCCGTCCTTGGTCGTGAGATGGCACAGCGCCGGGCTGCCGCCGACGTCGGCGTCGGCGAACACGTGCAGCCACCCGAAGTAGCTGATCGCGGCGGTCGACGTGCCTATGCACGACGACGGCCCCGGATTCGAGAACGCCCATCCCCAGCGGTTCAGCCGCCCTGCGCGCAGGTGGCCGGTCACGTCCTTGTTGAACACGTACACGCTGTCGGCGTAGGCGATCGCCGAGGAGCCCACGCCCTTGCTGGTCCCGCTGTCGACGGTGCCGTAGTTCCACGTCGGGATCTTGTACACGGCGGTCGACGCGTCCACGACGCCGCTCGTGGTGTTCTGATCCCTGATGTTGGGATCCCAGCGGGCGCGGTAGACGAGGGCGTCGCGCACCGTCTGCCACGTCGCCCCAGGATTCAGCGCCTTGAACAGCGCTGCCACACCGCTCACGTGGGGCGCCGCCATCGACGTGCCGGAGTAGTACTGGTAGACGTCGCCCGGCACCGTGGACAGGATCGACTCAC
Source organism: Acidimicrobiia bacterium (assembly GCA_019695375.1). GTDB lineage: Bacteria > Actinomycetota > Acidimicrobiia > UBA2766 > UBA2766 > JAIBAC01. Next base: position 5,327 of record JAIBAC010000001.1, on the reverse strand, counting down.
CCGGCGCGCCGAGGTCGACGGTCCAGCGGCCGTAGTTGGAGAACCCCGAGCGGTAGCCCGTCGAACCGATCGACATCACCGATACGAGGTTCCACGAGGTGTACGCCGACGGGTAGTGGGGGCTCACGTCGGTGTTGACACCTTCGTTGCCGGCCGCGGCCACGAACAGGACGCCCGCGTTTCCGGCAGCGTCGATCGCGGCCTTGAGCGCACCGGAGTAGGTGGTTCCGCCCCACGACGCGTTGACCACGCTCGCCCCGTTGGCCACGGCGTAGTTGAGAGCGGTGATCGCATCGGAGGTGTATCCGCCGGCCGGGCCGATGAACTTGAGCGGCATGAACTGCACGTTCCAGTTCACACCCGACACACCGGTGCCGTTGTTGCCCTGCGCCGCGATCGTGCCCGCCACGTGGGTGCCGTGGGCGTCGCCGTCGCCGGGGTCGTACACGGTGGAGTCCTTGTTGAAGAAGTCCCAGCCGTACACGTCGTCCTTGTACCCGTTCCCGTCGTCGTCGGCGTTGTTGCCGGGCACCTCGCCCCAGTTGCGCCACACCCGGTTGGCCAGGTCGGGATGGGTGTAGTCGACGCCGGTGTCGAGCACTGCGACGACGACGTTGCTGCTGCCGGTGGTGGTGTTCCACGCCGGCTGGGGGCGGATCCCCCAGTCGCCGGTGAGCCCCCACATGCTCCCGTTGGTGTAGAGGGGGTCGTTGGGCGCCGCGTCGTCCTTCCACACGGGGAGGTCCGGCTCCACACCGAGGACCACGTCCGAGTCGACGCGCTGCTCCGCCGTGTCGGCGGTCGTCGTCTCGCCGATCTCGAGCTTCGACCATCCGTTGCCGAGGGGACGCTCGTCCACGGCGCCGAGGTCGGCGAAGGCGGCCTCGCGCTGTGCCGGAGTCGCTCCCGCGTCGACGTGGACGAGGAGGCGGTCGGTCGGGACGGTGTCGGCCCTGGCCTGCGACGCGCCGGCCTGCAGCGCCTGGATCGTGCGCGTCAGCAGTGGCGGGGTCTCAGGGGTGCCGGGCGCCTGCGTGGACGGGGGGTTGTCAGGCGTCGCGGCCGCCGCCGCCGGCGGAGCCGCGGTCAGTGCCAGCACCAACGCGACGACAGCGCAGATCGCTGAGATGGCCGCCGGTCTCCCGGATCGCCTCGATTCAGATGCCACGACGGAATCACTCCGCGGTTCGCCGTGCCTCCCTGGCCAGCTGCCCTGGTACCGCATTCGGCCTCGGCCGGCCGAAAGTGAAGTGAAACCTTGGGTCGCCGGCGATCTCCCACACCCGAACCGGGTGCCCGCAGATGGCGGTCGCGCATCACGACGTCGACAGACGAGCCGCGGACGCCAGGCTCCGGCCGCTACACGCCGGCGAGGACGTCCGCTCCGGTGGCGATCTCGTTGAGCTCGCCGCGGTCGATGCCGACCGCGCGGTCGGTCAGCGCGAGGTGGCGCATGTCGTGGGTGACCATTATCGTCGCCGTCCCGAATGTGTGGGTGAGCTCGGCGAGGAGCTCGACGACTGCTCCGGCACGGTCGTGGTCGAGGGCGGAGGTCGGCTCGTCGGCGAGGATCACGTCCGGTCCGGTGACGAGGGCCCGCGCGATGCCGACCCGTTGGCGCTCACCGCCGGAGAGCTGGTGCGGCCGCCGGTCCGCCTTCGCCGCGAGGCCGACCTGCGTGAGCAGCTCACGTGCCCGCTGAGATGCGGATCGTGGCGACGAGCCGTTGATGTGGGACATCAGCTCGAGCTGCTCGAGGGCGGTCAGCGACGGGATCAGGTTGGATTGCTGGAACACGAAGCCGAGGCGTGTGCGCCGTGTGGCGGTGCGCTCCTTGTCCGAGAGGGCGCCGGCGTCGACGCCGCCGATGCGCACCGTCCCGTGAGTGGGCCGCAGCAGCAGACCTGCGACCGCGAGGAGGCTCGACTTGCCCGAGCCCGACGGGCCGACGAGGGCCAGCATCTCGCCTGCCCGCAGTTCGAGGTCGACGTGGTCGAGGACGGTGAGGTCGCTGTCGCCGTCGGGGTAGACGAGGGAGACGCCGTCGAGGGTGATGGTGGATTCGTTCATCGGGTTGCTCCAAGCGCTGTGAGTGGATCGACCGAGCTGATGCGGCGTACGGCGAGGGCGGCGCCGGCGATGCCGACGCCGACCATGACCACGACGGGGACGAGCACCGTCGCGAGGTCGAGGGTGAAGGGCACGACCGACGCTGCGGCGGCACCTATCGCGGCGCCGACGAGGCCGCCTGCGGCACCGGCGAGGACGAGCACGATCGCGGCCTGCGCGAGTGCGTCCCGCAGGAGGTAGCGCGTCGAGGCGCCGAGGGCCTTGAGCACCGCGATCTCGGGACGGCGCTGCACCGTCCACACGGTGAAGAAGGCGCCGACGACGAGGGCCGAGATCGCGAACAGGAACATGCGGATCATCGTGAGCGAGCCGTTCTCCTCTGCGAAACCGCCGATGGTCGCGGCGGCCGCGCCGGTCGCCATGGTGGTGGTGCCGATGCGCGCATCCGCGTCAGCGAGGTCGACACCGTCGTGGGTGCGGAGGGCGATCGCGGTCGCCGTGCCGGCCACGGCGCCTTGGGTGGCGGCGACGCGCTGCCAGCTCGCCAGGGGCAACCACAGAACGGGCATGTGGCCGTAGGACGCATCGGTGCCGATCCCGCCGACGACCGCTGTGGAGCCGTCGGGCAGCGCCAGCTCGTCACCGACTCCGACGCCGAGGTCGGTGGCGAGGCCTGCAGAGACCAGCGCCGCGCCGGGCGCCGTGGCGAGGTCGCTGCCCTGTGCCGCGGCCGGCGCGATCCATGAAGCGGCGTCGACGCCGAAGACGGCGGTGGCGTGGGTGTTGCCGGCACTGGTGCCGACGCGGGTCTGGGTGATCCCGACCGGAGCGGCGTCGCTCACGCCGGGCGTCGCGGACCAGTCCTGCCACTGCCGCTCCGACACGCGGCTGTCGGCGAAGCCGGCCTCGCTGCCGCCGGTGTCGAACGCGATGTGGTCGGCAGGCAGGCCCACGATCGCTGACGTGCTGTCGGCCCCGAGGCCCGCGGTCAGGCCCGTGAGGATGACTATGAGCACGGTCACCATGGCGACGACGGTGACCATGAGGGCGAAGCGGCCCTTTGCGAAGCGGATGTCGCGGATCGCGACGAGCATGGGGTTCCCTTCGGTTTCCTTGTCTTCTCCCGGAGATCATCGGTCGTCGCCACCGGCGCCGGCATCGCCCGGTGGGTGGGTCGCGACCGTCCGCGAGGTGCACGCGCCGCTCAATCGAACGGTTGATGCCCGCGCTGCGGCGGACTTGTAGGTTCGACTGGTCCGATGCCAGAGACCACGACGTTCTTCTCCCGCTCCGCCCGCCTGTTCGCACTCGCGTGGGAGCTGGTCTTCGTCGCCCTGCTCGCCGCCGGGCTGGTCCGCTTCCTGACGGTCGCGCACCCGGCGTGGGCGAGCGTGGCCGTCGTCGTGATCGTCGTCGCGCTCGTCGCTTGGCGCGCCGTCGCGCTGGCGACGGCAGTAAGGGGTGTGGCACCGGCGATGTCGCTGGCGATCACGATCGTGCTCGCCGCGGTCCTGATCGTCGCGTCGGCTGACTTCGTCTGGATCGCGTTCCCGATCTTCCTGTGGTGCTTCCAGGTGTGGCGACCAAGGGTGGCGGTGCCGGTCGTGGTGGCCATAGCCGCCCTCGCGGTCGCGTCCGGCGTCGGTCACAGCGAGCGCTTCGACGCCGGCCACGTGCTCGGGCCCACCATCGGCGCCGTCGTCGCTGCCGTCATGGCGCTCGGCTACAAGTCGCTCGCACACGAGAGCGAGCAGCGGCGCCGCCTGATCGAGGACCTCGAACGGACGCGTGAGACCCTGCGGGTGAGCGAGCGCGAGGCCGCGACGCTCGCCGAACGCCAGCGCCTCGCGCGTGAGGTGCACGACACGATCACCCAGGGACTGTCGAGCATCGCGATGCTGCTGCAGGCCGCAGGCAGCCAGGTCAGCTCCGATCCCGACAAGTGCCGCGACCACATCGACCTCGCCCGCAGGACCGCACTCGAGGACCTCGGTGAGGCGCGCCGGTTCGTGCGCGCGCTCACGTCGCCGGCGCTCGACGACGTCGCGCTCGACGAGGCGCTGTCGGAGTCGTGCCGGCGCATCGGTGAGGAGACCGGCATCGACGCCCACTTCGAGGTCGAGGGCGAGCCGCGCCCGCTCGGAACCGACCAGCAACTCGCCCTCTACCGGGTCGCGCAGAGCGCGCTCGGCAACGTCAGACAGCATGCGGGGGCGCGTCGCGTCGACGTCACGATCACCTTCTTGGAGGACGGCGTCAACCTCGACGTCGTCGACGACGGGATCGGCTTCGACCCTGCGGCGCGGCCCGCCGCCGGCAGCGGCAGCGGCAGCGAGGGAGGCTTCGGGCTCTCCGTGATGGCGCAGCGCCTGCGCGACCTCGGCGGCAGCCTCGCGATCGAGTCCGCGCCGGGAGCGGGCACGGCCGTGGCGGCGTCGCTGCCCTCCGGCCCGAGTCCGACAGCGACCACCGGGGGCGGTGCGTGAGCTCGCTGCGGATCCTTCTCGTCGACGACCACCCGATCGTGCGCAGCGGCATCCGGGCGCTGTTGGAGACCGATGCGAGCTTCGAGGTCGTGGGTGAGGCCGCCGACGGCGCCGCGGCAGTGGAGCTCGCCCGCGAGCTCGCACCCGACGTCGTGCTCATGGACCTGCAGATGCCGGTGATGAACGGGATCGAGGCCACGCGCCGCATCACCGCCGAGCGCGCCGCACCCAAGGTGATCGTGCTCACCACCTTCGACACCGACGCCGACATCGTGCGCGCGCTCGACGCGGGCGCAGCCGGCTACCTGCTCAAGGACGCACCCCTCGACGAGCTCGCGGCCGCCGTCGTCGACGCCACCGCCGGCAAGACCGTGCTCGCCCCGTCGGTGGCGACCAAGCTCGTCACGCGGGTGCGCGACGGTGGCGCACCGGTGCTGAGCAAGCGCGAGGTCGAGGTGATCGAGCTCGTCTCACAAGGCCTGACCAACAAGGACGTGGCACGGCGCCTGCACGTGAGCGAGGCGACGGTGAAGTCCCATCTCGTGCACTGCTTCACCAAGCTCGGCGTCGACAACCGCACGGCGGCCATCGCGGCCGCCGTGGACCTCGGCATCATCCGTCTCGGCTGAGGTCGCCGCGGCGTCGCGTCACCGGGCCCCGATCACGCGCCACCCGTCAGCGTGCGCGCCGTGCCCGCCGCGATGCGCCCGCGCGGCGCATCGGCGCCGTCGCGCGCCACCACTCGGAGTGGAGGATCGCGTCGAGGTCCTC
>JAIBAC010000237.1 GCA_019695375.1 Acidimicrobiia bacterium | reverse complement strand
CGGGTCGCCCTGCTGGGTCGCCTCGCGTGGGCGTGCGCTGCCGGGCTCGACGTCGCGGCCTCGGTCCGCTACGGCGACGAGGCCGTCGCGGTCGCGCGCCGCATCGGTGATCCGGAGCTGCTGGCGACTGCACTCGTCGACAGGCACTTCGCGCCCGGTGACCTCCACGCGCTCCGCGCCCGCCGCGCCGGAGCGGACGAGATCGTCGCCCTCGGTGATGAGCACCGGCTGCCACGCGTGTCCCTGGCGGGTCTCGAGTGGCAATTCGAGGACAGCCTCGACTCCGGCGACCTCGCGGCCGCGGCATCCGTCCTCGGCCGGTACGAATCGATCGCGGCGCTGATGATGTCACCGCGGGCGCGCCACAAGGCCTGCATGATGCGCGGCCTCCTCGAGCTCCTGCGCGGCAACCGTCCGGCAGCCCTCGACATGTTCGAACGCGGTCACGAGGTCGGCCGCGGCGCCGTGTCCGATCAGGAGCTCGACGCCGTGTACCTGGCCGGTCGAGCGGCGACGACGTGGATCTGGGGGGTCCCCGATCCTGTGTGGGAGCGGCTCCTCGCCGATGTTGCCAGCGACGCGGACCCGTCGGTGTCGCCGTTCTTCGCCGCTCGTCTCGCCATGACCCACCTCATGGTCGGCGACTTAGAGGCGGCGCGGGACCTGGTCCAGCCGTTGACGGGCCGGTGCGACGAGATCGTCCGCGGCTACCAGGGACTGTCCACGCTGCTGCTCGTGGCAGACCTCGTGTGCGAGCTCGGCCTGACCGGAGCCCACGTCGGCACGCTCATCCGGATGCTGGCGCCTCTGAGCGGGCTCGGCGGCTGGTGGGGCCTCGCCATGAACCTCGGTGTCGACACGACGCTCGGGCGTCTCGCCCTCCTCGACGGCGATCCCGAGGGGGCTGCGGACCGCCTCAGGGCTGCTGTCGCGTTCGCGGCCGGGATTCCGTCGCCGCCGATGGAGGCCCGCAGCCGCGCCTACCTCGCCGACGCCCGCGAAGCGGCGGGCGACGCCGCCGCGGCTGCGTCCGAACGCGCTGCCGCCGGACGCATCGCCGACCGCATCGGGATGGACCTTCACCGCGACTACGTGCGGACGGAGCAGTCCGGCGAGACGGAGGGCTCCCTGCGTCGGGCCCGTCTCGTGCGCAGCGGTTCAGGCTGGGAGGTCGAGACGTCGGGCGTCTCTGTGCCGGTGCCTCCCATGGCGGGCATGGACCACCTCGCGAGGCTGCTTGCACGCCCCGGCAACGAGGTGGCGGCGACGGAGCTCGCCGGCATGGAGCATCCCCAGGCCGACCTCGGCCCCGCCCTCGACGCGCAGGCCAAGCGCGAGTACCGCAGACGTGTGGCCGAGCTCGAGGCCGAGATCGACGAGGCACAGCGGTTCGCCGATCCGTACCGCGAGGACCGTGCACGCGAGGAGCTCGCGGCGGTGATGGACGAGCTGCGCCGCGCTGCGGGCCTCTGGGGACGCGACCGCCCCAGCGGCTCCGGTGCCGAGCGGGCCCGCGTCAACGTCACCCGCAACCTCCGCCGCGCGATCGCCGCCATCGGCGCCGGCCTGCCCGACCTCGGGACGCACCTCGACGTGTCCGTGCGCACCGGTGCGTACTGCTCCTACACCCCCGATCCCGCTGCGGCGATCGAGTGGACCGTCGAGGTCTGACCGCCGTCGGGGTCCCGGCTTGGATAACGGATCGGCCAGCTGCGGGGTTGGATGACCAGAGTGCGCGAAATCGCGCCCCTGGTCATCCAACCCCCTCTAGCTGGCCGGATCGTCATCCAACCCCTCCGCCCGACGGCCCCGCGGCGACCTTCCGTAGGATGGACAGATGCCGCCGTCCATGGGGGTGGGACGCCTCCACAAGGGAGCCGAACGTGCCGTCCAGTGAGACGTCCACACGCTTCGACCCCGACAGCGTCGTCGCCGAGCTGTCCGCAGCCGTGCGGGAGCACACCGCGTCGGGGGAGTGCCGCCTGGCGGCGATGGCCTGCGCCCACCTGGGGGACACCTACGCGACCGCGTACGGCAACCTGACGGCAGCGCGGGCCTGGTTCGCCCGTGCCCGTCGACTCGTCGACGCGGAACCACCCTGCATCGAGCAGGGCTGGGTCGCCGTGGCGGCGATGGGCTGCGACGTCGACGACCCCGACGAGCTCCTCGCGGCCGCCGAGCTCGCGCTCGAACGGGCGCGCCGCTTCGGCGACGTCAACCTCGAGACGAAGGCACTCGCCGACGGCGGCCTCGCCCACGTCCAGGCCGGCCGCCTCGGCGAAGGCATGGCGATGCTCGACGAGGCGATGGCGCTCGCGTGCGGGCCCGCCGACGACACCGGCGTCGCCGCCAAGTCCGTCTGCTCCTTCTTCACGGCCTGCTACTTCGCGTCCGACTACGACCGGGCACGCATCTGGGCCGACCTGCTGCGGGCACAGGGCGTCATCGGCACCGGTGCGCCCGGTCCCGTCTACCTGTCCAGCCACTGCGACAGCGTCCACGCCACCATGCTCATGGAGCTCGGGCGCTGGAGCGAGGCGGAGGCGGTGCTCACCGCCGCCAAGGCCCGTTTCGAAGCGGCCATGCCGGTACCGTCGTGGCACCCCGACATCGCTCTCGCCGACCTGCGGATCCGCCAGGGCCGTCTCGCCGATGCCGAGGCGCTGCTCGCGGGCAAGGACCAGTTCATGCAGGCGTTGCTGCCGTCCGCGCGGCTGCACCTCGCTCGTGGGGACCATGCCCTGGCCGAGGCGATCGCGCACCGTGGCCTCCGCGCCCTGGGCAGCGACCGCCTGCGGGCCGGGGAGCTCCTCACCCTGGTGGTCCAGTCCACGCTGGGGCGCGGCGCCGTCGACGAGGCCGTGACCGCCGCCGAGCGGCTCGCCGTCCTGGTGGCCGACGTCGACGTCGGCCCGCTGGAGGCACGCGCGGTGGTCGCGCTCGCCCAGGTGCGGGCGGCGCAGGGCCACCTCGACGACGCGATCGCGCGGCTCGAGTCCGGGATCGACCACCTCGGGACCGACGTCGCCCCGTGGCTCGGTGCCGGGATGCTCCTCGAGCTCGCACGGTTGCGTGACGAGGCCAGTGACCCGGACGGGGCCTCTGTGGACGCCGCGCGGGCGGCGACGATCCTGTCCACGCTCGACGTCACCGTTGCCCCGCGAGACGCAGAGTTCGTGGCCCGCATGGGCGGCCCGAGGGCTGGGCCGCAGCGGACCGAGGCGGTCCTCGAGCGTGACGGGGACTGGTGGACGGTGTCCTGGGGCGGCACGCAGGCCCGGCTCAAGGGGACCAAGGGCCTGCGCTACCTCGGGGAGCTGGTCGCCCGTCCCGGCGGGGAACGCCACGTCTTCGACCTCGTCGATCGAGTCGAGGGCGTCGCCGTCGACGGGATCGACCGGCGTGGCCTGGGTGACGCGGGCGAGGTGCTCGACGCCCAGGCCCGCGACGCATACCGCCACCGCGTCGAGGAGCTGCGCTCGGCGGCCGACGACGCGATCGCGGAGGGTCGGCTGGACGCCGCCGAGTCCGCCCAGCACGAGATCGACGCCCTGATGGGCCAGCTCGCGGAGGCGTTCGGGCTCGGCGGGCGCAGCCGGCGGTCGGCGTCGGCTGCGGAGCGGGCCCGGCTCAACGTCACCCGGGCCCTGCGGGCGGCGACGTCGCGCATCGAGGACGCGCTCCCCGAGGCAGGGGACACCCTCGACCGCCGTCTCCGCACCGGCATCTACTGCGCCTACGAGCCCGACCCCGCCGACACGATCGTCTGGCGCCGCGGCTGACGTGTTCAGTCGCGGTTGAACGGGATCGGGGCGGCTTGAACGCCACAGGGGCATGGAACACCCGAACCAGACCCAGCAGCCCCAGCCGAGCGTGGACGAGATCGCGGAGGACGTATTCCGCATCTCGACCTTTGTCCCCGAGGTCGGCCCGACAGGGTTCACCTTCAACCAGTTCCTGGTGAACGCCGACGAGCCGCTCCTGTTCCACACCGGTCCGCGCGGGATGTTCCCGCTGGTGGCCGAGGCGGTCGCCACGGTCCTGCCGGTGGAGTCGGTCAGGTGGATCACGTTCGGTCACGTCGAGTCCGACGAGTGCGGTTCGATGAACATGTGGCTCGCCGCGGCACCCCGGAGTCAGGTGGCGCACGGGGAGCTGGGGTGCATGGTGTCGCTGTTCGACCTCTGCGACCGTCCGCCGCGGCCGCTCGCCGAGGGCGAGGTGATCGACCTCGGCGGCAGGCGCGTGCGGCAGATCCCGACGCCCCACGTCCCCCACGGCTGGGAGGCGCAGGTGCTGTTCGAGGAGACGACGCGGACGCTGTTCTGCGGCGACATCATGTCCCAGGTCGGCCCGGGACCGGCGGTGACGACCGACGACGCGGTCGAGGCCGCCCTCGCCGCCGAGGAGATCTTCCACTCGTCGTCCCTGGGCCCGACCACGTCCGCGACCCTCCGGGCGCTCGGCGACCTCGAGCCCGAGACCCTGGCGATCATGCACGGCTCGTCGTTCAGGGGCGACGGCCGCAAGGCGCTCTACGCCCTCGCCGAGGGATACGAGCGCATGGCCGCGTCCTGACCGCCGCCGGGCGTGCAGGCTTGGATAACAGATCGGTCACCTGGGGGACGTTGGATGACGAGAGTGCGCGAAAACGCGCTCCTGGTCATCCAACCCCTCAGCTGGCCGGATCGTCATCCAAC
>JAIBAC010000236.1 GCA_019695375.1 Acidimicrobiia bacterium | reverse complement strand
GGTGCGGCAGGTGCGGCAGGTTCCGGCACCGGCGCCGCCGCCACGGGCACCTGCTTGTCCGCGGCACGTGCCCGGATCACGTACACGCGGTCGTCCAACAGGGTCACGATCCAGTGCACGAACATCGCGAAGAGGCCGTACATCAAGATCGCGAACAGGATCGCGGCGTCGAAGACGGACCCGTTGCCGGCCTCCGCCGACGGGAAGATGCCCCTGAACGGCTTCAAGAGCCGGTCCGCGCTGCGGTACATCCACTGCGTGAACGGCGCTGACGGGCTCGCGTTGAAGAGCAGCAGGAAGAACGTGATCGTGAGGATCACGACCGCGAGCACGAAGAAGGCGTAGACCAGCCAGACGAGGACGCGGCCGAGCCTCAGCGCTCCGAGACCGGCACTTCTCTCGCTCAATTCGAACCCCCCTGTTCGGGCAGGAAGCTAGCCCGGTGGGTTCCGTCAGCTGCTCAAGACCGACCTTTGATGTGCCGAAGCCTGGGTCCTAGTCCTTCGCCGACGACGAGACGGCCCCGGGTCCCGCTTCCCCCTGCCCGGGGCCGACTCGCGCCGTGGCGGCGTCCCGCGGCCGGGTGGTCGACGGCGTCGCGAGAGCCGCCTAGCATGCGCCGCCATGCGCAAACTCATGATCCTCGTCGCGTCCGTGTTCGCCGTCTTCGCCGCCGCGTGCGGCAGTTCGACGTCGTCGACGGAGGACACGACCACGACCGCAGCGTCGACGTCGTCGACGGCAGCAGGTCACAGCGGTGGCTCCGCACCGAAGATCGAGCACTTCGAGGTCGCGCACGACGTGTCGTGCACGAGCGGGCAGGACGTCAAGGTCAAGACGAGCTGGAAGACGGTCAACACCACCAAGGTGAAGATCGAGGTCAACGGTTCGTTCGTTCGGGAGAACGAGCCGGCCGAGGGGAGCACCGAGGTCACGGTCAAGTGCGACGGGCAGTCCCACCGCGTGGCGCTCGAGGCTCTCAACGCCTCGGGTGAGAAGGCCTCCGACGCCCACTCGGTCAAGACCGAGCCTGGCGGCAGCGGTGGCGCGACGCCCAAGATCGACTCGTTCTCGGTCTCGCTCAAGGGCTGCAGCCCTCAGAACGTGGACGCCATCGCGACCTGGAAGACCGAGAACGACACGAGCGTCACGCTCCAGGCCGACGGCGCCGAGATCAAGTCGGGGCTCCCTGCGAGCGGGACCGAGGCCTTCACCACCATGCCGTGTGACGGCAAGAACCACGCGGTGACGCTCGTGGCGAGCGGCTCCGGCGGCAAGGCGCACAAGTCCGTGACCGTCACGACGCCGGCGCAGGGCTGACCCGGGCCTCGCGAGCCCACACCAAACGCGGGCGGGATGACCCGTCAGCGCCACGGATCGCCCGCGTTTGGCGGGGGGGCCGTTCCAAACGCGGGCAGTGTGACCTGCCACCGGGATGAACTGCCCGCGTTTGGCTGGGGGGTCAGGCCGCGGTGTCCCCGGCTTCGATCGTGAACTCCAGGCCGTCGGCGGTGGCGTCGGCTGTGACGGTGTCGCCTTCTGAGAGCTCGCCGTCGAGGAGGCGCAGCGCCAGGGCGTCGGCGACCTCGCGCTGGAGCAGCCGCTTGAGCGGGCGGGCGCCGTAGACGGGGTCGTAGCCGGCATGGGCGAGGTGCTGCACCGCCTTGTCGGTGAGCTCGAGTGTCACCTTGCGCTCGGCAAGACGCCGCTGGAGCAGGCCGAGCTGCAGGCCGACGATGCGACCGATCTCGGCCTCGGACAGGCGGCTGAAGACCACGATGTCATCGATGCGGTTCAGGAACTCGGGCCGGAAGTGCGAGCGGACGGCGTCGAGCACACGCGACTCGACGACGGAGTCGGGCAGGTCGGGGTCGATGAACTCGCTGCCGAGGTTGGAGGTCATGATCAGCACGACGTTGGTGAAGTCGACGGTGCGGCCCTGGCCGTCGGTGAGGCGGCCGTCGTCGAGCAGCGCGAGCAGCACGTTGAACACGTCGGCGTGGGCCTTCTCGACCTCGTCGAGGAGGACGACCGCGTACGGACGGCGCCGCACGGCCTCGGTGAGCTGGCCGCCCTCGTCGTAGCCGACGTAACCGGGAGGCGCGCCGATCAGGCGTGCGACCGAGTGCTTCTCCATGTACTCGCTCATGTCGATGCGGACCATGGCGTGCTCGTCGTCGAAGAGGAACTCCGCGAGCGCGCGTGCGAGCTCGGTCTTGCCGACGCCGGTCGGGCCGAGGAAGAGGAACGACCCGATCGGCCGGTCCGGGTCCGACAGGCCCGACCGCGAACGCCGCACGGCGTTCGCGACCGCCTCGACCGCACCGGCCTGGCCCACGACGCGCTCGTGCAGGTGCTCTTCGAGATGCACGAGCTTGTCGCGCTCGCCCTGCATGAGCCGGCTCACCGGGATGGAGGTCCAGCGCGACACCACCTCGGCGATGTCCTCCTCGGTCACCTCCTCGGTGAGCATGCGCCGCTCGACCTGCAGCTCGTTGAGGCGGGCGTTGGCGTTCTCGATGTCGCGCATCAGGTCGGGGATGAGGCCGTAGCGCAGCTCGGCTGCACGGCTCAGCTCGCCGTCGCGTTCGGCGAGCTCGGCCTCGGTGCGGGCGTCCTCGAGGGACTTCTTCAGCTCGCGGATCTCGCCGATGGCGTCCTTCTCGTTCTGCCAGTGCGCGGTGAGCTCGGCTTCCTGCTCCTTGAGGTCGGCGAGCTCGCGCTCGAGCGCGTCGAGGCGCTCCGCCGACGCCGGGTCGGACTCCTTCTGCAGCGCGGCGCGTTCGATCTCGAGCTGGCTCACGCGGCGGTGCACGACGTCGATCTCGGTCGGCATCGAGTCGATCTCGATGCGCAGCTTCGACGCCGCCTCGTCGACGAGGTCGATCGCCTTGTCCGGCAGGAAGCGGTCGGCAACGTAGCGGTCCGAGAGGATCGCGGCCGCAACCAGCGCCGCGTCCTGGATGCGGACGCCGTGGTGGACCTCGTAGCGCTCCTTGAGCCCGCGCAGGATCCCGATCGAGTCCTCCACGGTCGGCTCGCCGACGAGCACGGGTTGGAAGCGCCGCTCCAGCGCGGCGTCCTTCTCGATGTGCTTGCGGTACTCGTCGAGGGTGGTGGCGCCGATCATGCGCAGCTCGCCACGGGCGAGCAGGGGCTTGAGCATGTTCGCGGCGTCCATGGCGCCCTCGGCCGCGCCGGCACCGACGACGGTGTGCAGCTCGTCGATGAAGGTGATCACCTGGCCGTCGCTGTCGACTATCTCCTTGAGGACCGCCTTGAGGCGCTCCTCGAACTCGCCGCGGTACTTCGCTCCCGCGACCATCGAGCCGAGGTCGAGCGCCACGATCCGCTTGTCCTTCAACGGCTCGGGCACGTCACCGGCCGCGATGCGCACCGCGAGGCCTTCGACGATCGCGGTCTTGCCGACGCCGGGCTCGCCGATGAGGACCGGGTTGTTCTTCGTGCGCCGCGAAAGGACCTGGACCACGCGGCGGATCTCGGCGTCGCGGCCGATGACCGGGTCGACCTTGCCCTCACGCGCCGCCTCGGTGAGGTCGCGTCCGTAGCGCTCGAGGGACTGGTAGGTCTCCTCGGGGTTCTGCGACGTGACGCGCTGGCTGCCGCGCACCTCGGCGAGAGCGGCGAGCAGCGCCTCGCGCTCGGCGCCGAGCTCGCGCAGGAGCTTGGCGGCCTTCGTGTCGCCTGCCTCGATCGCGAGCAGCATGTGCTCGGTGGAGAGGTAGTCGTCGCCGAGTGACTCGCGCTCGGCGTCGGCCGCCTCGAGTGCCTTGCGCAACGATGCGGACGGCCGCAGGTCGGCCTCGCCGTACACGCGGGGCAGGCTGTCGAGCAGCGCATCGACGCGGTCGCGCAGGGTTCGCGCGTTGATGCCGAGCTTCTGCAGCAAGGGCAGCACCACGCCCTCGGGCTGGCTCACCAGTGCGTGCAGCAGATGCTCGGGCTCGAGGAACTGGTGGTTGCGGTCGCGCGCGAGCGTCTGCGCTGCGCCGAGCGCCTCCTGGGACTTGATCGTCAGCCTGTTGACGTCGAATGCCACGTCTTCTCCCTGTGGTCGCGTGGGCTCGTGATCCGGGAATGGTTGAGTGTGGGAGGCTCAACCTTGGTGTCGCGTGTCTCATTCCCCGACAATGCCCGACTGTGCAGGATCGTCCTGGCCCCTGGGACCTCGCCGTCGACACGCGCGTGGATGCGGTTGAGCTCGCTCTGGCACGCCTGCAGCGGTCGATCGCGACGGGGACCGAGGTCTGCCTGCAGCTCGAGGCGGTGCATGACGGCGAGCTCGCGCGCGACGTCGTCGTGGGTGCGGGCTTCGAGATCGTCGACGTGGCCGTGAGGCAGGGCGGAGCCCGGGTGCGGGCAACCCGCGCTCGCACGCTGCCCGACTTCGTGGCGCCGGACATGGGTGTGCTCGTGTGCGGCCTGAACCCGTCGGTGTACGCCGCCGATGCCGGCGTCGGCTTCGCGCGGCCAGGCAACCGCTTCTGGCCGGGCGCCCTCGCGGCGCGCCTCGTCTCGGTCGACCGCGACCCGTGGCACGCTCTCGGCCACCACCGCGTCGGCCTCGCGCAGCTCGTCGAGCGGGCGACCCGCGCCGCCGCCGGCATCTCCGCCGCCGAGTACCGCACCGGCCTCGCGCGCGTGGCGCGCCTCTGCATGCGGCTCGGACCCGCTGTGGTGCCCTTCGT
>JAIBAC010000235.1 GCA_019695375.1 Acidimicrobiia bacterium | reverse complement strand
CGTTTTGCGTCCCCACGTCGGGGGTCAAGGCACACGGCCGCGGTGCCGACACTCCTGGCAGGGCCAATCGCCCAGGCAGCCGGGACCGGGCATCCGGGAGCGGCAGTGGCCGACACCGATGCCTTTGGAGGTGCCATGCCGACTCGTGGTGAGCAGATCGCCCAAGCCCTGGACGCGTTCCTCCAGGGCTGCAGCGACGTCGAGGGTGCTGCCGTCGTGTCCGTCGACGGTCTCCCGATGGCGTCCGCGCTGCCGATGCACGTCGAGGAGGACCGGCTGGCGGCGATGGCTGCCGCGATGCTGTCGCTCGGCGAGAAGGCAAGCGAGGGGCTCAGCCGAGGTCGCCTCCAGGAGCTCCACCTCGAGGGCGCAGCCGGCACCATCCACCTGATGTCCGCCGGCCCGCAGGCGGTGTTCTGCGCCATCTGCCGGGATGGGGCCAAGACGGGCCTCGTCCTGTTCGAGATGACGTCGGCGGCGGAGAAGATCGCGGCTGCGCTTGCCGCACCGCAATCGCAACCGCAACCGCAGCCGCAGCCCGCGGTCCCCGCCGGTGTGGCGGCCGCTTCCCACGCGGCACCGCGGCCCGCCAACAGGCAGCCCGCGCCGCCACCACGGCAGTCACCTGCGCCAGCGCCCGCACCCGCGCCGACGCGTGCGCCGGTGCCGGCACCCCCCGAAGGCACCGTGGCGACACCTGCCCCGGCGCCCGCTCAGTCATCGACGACGACCGCGCCGAGCCCGGTTCCGGTGCCGGCTCACGCTCCCACGACACCCGGCGCGGGCTGATCGGGAGCTCGCAGATCTCGCAACGGCCCCGCACGGCACGCACAGGAGGATCGACGGACCGATGGGGTTCCAGGGCTCGCTCGACACGGTCGGACTGACCGACATCTTCCAGCTCTTCGGATTCGGCAGGAAGTCCGGAGCCCTGCACCTGCACAACGGTGCCGAACACGGCGTCATCCACTTCGACGAGGGCGACGTGTTCTACGCGACGATGAATCCCGGTGAGGTGATCGGCAACCTCCTGGTGCGCGCCGAGCTCGTCACACCGGATCAGTGGAAGCAGGTGCTCGACGACGCCACCGACGGCCGCGCGCAGGGAGAGGTGCTCGCGACGGTGGAGGGGATCGACACGGTCGCCGTCGAGGTCTTCCTCCGCGAACGCGTGGAGGACGCTGTGTTCCGCCTTGCCCAGTGGGAGGGTGGCGAGTTCGAGCTGACCGAGGACGTCCACCCGTTCGGCCCCGTGTTCCGGTTCCAGACCGAACCGCTCCTCGCGACCGCAGAGCGTCGCATGGACGACTGGCGCCGCATCACTGCCGTCGTGCCGTCGGTGGCGATGGGCGTCCAGATCGTGCGCGACCTCCCGGGCGAACGCGGCGAGGTCACCCTGACCCGCGACCAATGGCGCCTCATCGCCACCGTCACCCCAGGATGCGACGTCGCCGACGTGGCGGCCGGCCTCGGGGACACCGAGTTCCGCACGTGCGACACCCTCGCAGAACTGGTCGAGGGGGGGCTGGTGGAGCTCGTCCCCCAGGAGAAGCTCGCTGCGATCCGCGCCATCCTCGGGACCGCGGCGGAGCCATCCCCGAGCCCCGATCTGCCGGCGCCCGGTGCCGCCTCCGACGAGCTCGAGCCCGACGCCGTGCCAGCCGACGACTGGGTGCCAGACGTCGTCGCTGACGCCGCTTCGGAGGCGGAGCCGGAGCCGGAGCCGAGCCCAGGTGAGGAGGCGCCGCGGCTCTCGCTCGCCGAGCTGGCCGCGGCAGCCGAGGACCCCGCTCCCGCGGCCGGCACCGGCTTCACGCTCGGCGACCTCTCGGCGGAGTACCCGCCACCGGAACCGGCGGGGCCGGGGCTGGGAGCGCCGTCGCTGCCGGGTCCCGGATCCACTGCGGAGCCTGCACCGGAGGCGGAGCCGGTCGCGCAGCCGTATCTGGAGCCGATCACGCCGCCGCCCGCGGTCTACACCTCGTCGTTCGACATGGCGGGGCCAGCGCCGCAGGCAGCTCCGTCACTGCCCTACGCCGACCTGCCCGCCGCGCCGATCGCCGGCAACGGCACGAGCACCGGCGAAGTGCCTGCCGTCGACTTCCACCACCAACCGCCGGTGGACTTCCCGGCGGACACGCCGCTCGGCGCCGCGTCGCCGCCGCCGGCGGGACCGGCGGACGTGGACGCCGCGGCGCTCGCGGATGCGGCCACCGGGGACTCGGAGCTCGACAAGAGCCTGATCCTGCGCCTCATCGCGGGCGTCAAGTCGCTCTGAGGCCTCAACTCCTCAAGTGCGGCACGTGTGCGGGCCGATGATCCGACAGTACCCAGGCGGGAGGTGAACGGCCCTGTCGGCAGAGACCGAAGCCCTGGTCGTCTACCTGCGCGATCAGGGTGTCGTGACGCCCGAGCAGGCACAACAGGCGCTGGTCCAGGACTCCACGAACGCGGGGGCGCGCCCGATCACCGCGATCCTCGTGGACCTCGGCGTCAGCGAGGGCGCCCTCGTCGGCACGCTCGCCGCCGCCGCCGGGATCGAGTTCGTCGATCTCACCGACGTGCAGATCGACCCCGCAGCGGTGACGATGGTGCCCGAGCCGATGTGCCGTCGTCTTGGCTGCCTCCCGATCACCTTCGACGGCACGACGCTCGTCGTGGCCATCAGCGACCCGACCAACGTGCTCGCCAAGGACGACCTCCGCGCGGTGACACGGTCGGAGATCTCGATCGTTCTCGCCACCGCGAGCGACATCGACGCGGCCATCAACCGCTTCCACCGCATGGACGAGAGCTTCGACAGCCTCACCGGCGAGATCGGTGGAGGCGAGCTCATCGACACCGTCGAGGACATCTCGAGCGGTACCGAGCTCATCGACGAGGCACCGGTCGTCAAGCTCGTCAACCTCCTGATCACCCAGGCCGTCAACGACCGTGCCTCGGACATCCACATCGAGCCCCAGGAGCGTGACGTCCGCGTGCGTTTCCGCATCGACGGGGTCCTGCACGAGGTGATGCGATCGCCCAAGACGATCCAGTCCGGGCTCGTCTCGCGGCTCAAGATCATGGCGGAGCTCGACATCGCCGAACGGCGCGTGTCCCAGAGCGGTCGCATATCGGTCAAGGTGGGTGGGCGCGCCGTCGACCTGCGCGTCGAGACGCTGCCGACGGTGTGGGGCGAGAAGATCGTGATGCGCATCGTCGACAAGACGTCGGGGCTGATCAACCTCGACGACCTCGGGTTCAGCGACTACAACCGTGACCGCTTCCTGTGGGGCGTGCACCTGCCCTACGGCGCGATCATCGTGAGCGGACCGACGGGCTCGGGTAAGTCGACGACCCTCTACGCGGCGCTCGGGGTCCTGAACGACACCGAGCGGAACATCATCACCGTCGAGGACCCCGTCGAGCAGCGCATCGCGGGCTTGAACCAGGTGCAGGTGCACACCAAGGCGGGACTCAACTTCGCGACGGTGCTGCGCTCGATCCTGCGTGCAGACCCCGACGTGGTGATGGTCGGCGAGATGCGCGACACCGAGACGGCCCGCATCGGCATCGAGGCTGCACTCACCGGCCACCTCGTGCTGTCGACGATCCACACCAACGGTGCCCCGAGCGTGCTCACACGCCTCGTCGACATGGGCGTCGAGCCGTTCCTCGTGGCGTCGGCACTCGACTGCGTCGTGGGTCAACGACTCGCGCGCCGCCTCTGCAACAAGTGCAAGGAGGCGTACGTGCCCACGCCGGAGGCCCTGCGCGAGGCGGGCTGGGTCGGCGTCGACGACCAGGTCGAGCTGCCGACCCTGTACGCGCCGGTGGGGTGCGCTGCGTGCGCCAAGACCGGTTACACCGGCCGGGTCGCGGTTCACGAGATCATGAAGGTGTCCGAGGAGATCGAACGGATGGTCTCCGAACGGGCCGGCTCCGCCGAGGACATCAAGCGGGTCGCCGTGGCCGAGGGCATGTACACCCTGCGCCAGGACGGCCTCCAGAAGGCCGCCGTCGGGATCACCTCGCTCGAAGAGGTGATGCGGGTGACCGTTTGACCCACGTGGGACGCAGTTCGCTGTCTCGACGCGTTCGGCGTCCCCACGTCGGGGGGTGCCCGGGTCCCGGGGCGGGTGCCCTAAAGGAACGGGACCGTGGGGCCGATCCTGACGACGGGCCGGGTCCCCATCCACAAGCCGACAGCAGGGCGCCGCACGATGTCCACGCCGAAACAAGTCGCCGAAGCCCAGGCCGCGCAGATGGGCCTCTCCTTCGTGGACTTCACGCGGACACCCGTGGCGCCGGAGGCGGTCGCGGCAGTAGGCCTCGACCTGTGCTCGCAGGCCCGCATCGTCCCCGTGAGCATCACGCCTGAAGGCGCGGTGGTCGCGACCGCCGACCCGAGCAACAGGACGGCACTCGACGAGGTCGCGAGGCGCACCGGCGTGCCCGTCTACGCGGCGCTGGCGGAGGCGGGCGAGCTCGCCGCCGTTCTCGCACAGCTCGGCGCACAGGGTGACCGGTCGCCGGCGCCGGAGCCAGGGCCGGCGCCCGCTCCCACACCCGCCAACGAACCCGCGATGGCGGGTGTCGCCGACTCCATCGCGCAAGGCGCCGGCGTGGTGGCACACGACCCCGTCGCAGCCGCCGATGCCAACTTCCTCGCGGAGCTCGGCATCGACGCCGGTGCGGGCGACGACAGCGGGGTGATCCACGTCGCATCGCTCGTC
>JAIBAC010000234.1 GCA_019695375.1 Acidimicrobiia bacterium | reverse complement strand
CGCCGAGACGGGTGGAGTCGACGAGGCGAGCGGGCTCCTCACCGCCCTCGTCGCGCGGGGCTTCGACCGGCTCCGCGACCGCAACTGGCCGGCGTCGTGGTTCCAGCTCGCCCGCTGCGCCGCGCTGGCAGGCGACCGCGACACGGCCGCGCGTCTGCTGGAGCCGTCCCACGTTCCCACGGAGCACTGCGTGCAGGTCTCGCTCGCCACCGTCTGCCTCGGGGCGACGGATCTCGCGCGTGCGTGGCTGCTGCACACCTGCGGGGACCTCGATGCCGCCGCACAGGGATACGCGGCTGCAGCCGAGATCAACGCCCGCGTCGGCGCACGTTCGTGGCTGGTGGAGACCCGCTGCGGTCACGCCCGCTTGCTCGTCGACCGTGACGGACCCGGCGACCGCATGGAGGCGAGACGCCTCCTCGGCCCAGCGGTGTCCACTGCGGAGGCCATCGGGCTCCGCTCGATCGAGCCCGAGCTCGCCCGCCTGCGTGACCGCCTCGACGCCGAGCCCGCGACGGCTCCGGCGACCCCGGCAGGCTCACGACCGAGGTTCGTGCGCACGGGATCGATGTGGGAGCTCGACTACTCCGGGACCGCCGTGCAGGTCCCCCATCACCGCGGGCTGACCGACCTCGCCGCGCTACTGGCCCGTCCCGGCCAGGAGGTGCCCGTGCTCGAGCTGCTCGGCACCGACACCAGGACGCCTGCTCCCGCGCGGGGGGCGCCGGCGTTGGACGAACGTGCTCGACGTGAGCTGCGCGACCGGCTGGCGGATCTCGATGCCGATGTGAGCGAGGCGGAGGCGAACAACGACATCGCGCGGGCCACCGCTGTGCGTGAGGAGCGTCAGCGCCTCGCAGAGGCAGTCGCCCGCGATCTCGGCCTCGGCGGGCGGCCACGCCTCGTCGGTGATCCGGTGGAGCGTGCGCGCAAGACCGTGTCGACCCGCATCCGGCGTGCCATACGGGTGGTCGACGGCGTTCATCCGGAGCTCGGCCGCCATCTCGACCGCTCCGTCGACACCGGCGCCTGGTGTGCCTACCGGCCCGCCGAGCCGGTCACCTGGATCACCTGACGCGTCGCGTCGCGACAGCGGATGTCGCGCCTCCATGGGTGAAAGCGGTGCACGAGAGTCTGCGCCGCCGGAACAAGGAGGACGACGATGGCAGTCGACGCAGAACGCCTCGATGCGTTCGTGGGCCAGTTCACCGGTGACTTCGGTGCTGCGCTGCACGCATCGACCGTGGTCGTGGGCGACAAGCTCGGGCTGTACAGGGCCCTCGACGAGTCGGGCCCCACCGACGCCGCATCGCTCGCGGCCGCCGCCAGCTGCGACGCGCGGCTCGTCCAGGAGTGGCTCGACGCGCAGTTCACCGCCGGCTACTGCGAGCACAGCGCCCAGACCGGGACGTACTGGCTCAGCCCCGAGCAGTCGGCGGTGCTCGCCGATGCGGCCAGTCCCGCCTTCCTCGTGGGAGCGATGACGATCGCGGTCTCGACTGCCAAGGACGAGGAGAAGGTCAGGGAGGCCTTCACCAGCGGTGGGGGCCTGGGCTGGCAGGAGCACCACCACGACCTGTTCCACGGCACCGAGCGGCTCTTCCGGCCCGGCTACGTCGCGAACCTCGTGTCGGAGTGGATACCGGCGCTCGATGGTGTGGACGACAAGTTGAGGCGAGGCGCCTCCGTCGCCGACCTCGGCTGCGGTCACGGGGCGTCGACCGTCCTCCTCGCACGCGAGTACCCGAACTCGACCTTCACCGGCTACGACTTCCACCAGGCGTCGATCGACATCGCGCGCAAGCGCGCCGCCGAAGCCGGCGTCGCCGACCGCACGCGGTTCGAGGTCGCGTCCGCGCAGGACTTCCCCGGCTCCGGATACGACCTCGTCTGCATCTTCGATGCCCTGCACGACATGGGCGATCCGCCTGCAGCAGCCCGTCACATCCGCAGCGCTCTCGATGCCGACGGGACCTGGCTCCTCGTCGAGCCGATGGCGGGCGAGTCGGTCGAGGACAACGCCAACCCCGTGGGCCGCATCTTCTACGCGGCGTCGGTTTCGATCTGCACACCTGCGGCGCAGTCCCAGAGCGGCGGCCACGCGCTCGGGAGCCAGGTGCCCGAAGCCGAGCTGGCCCGCATCGCACACGACGCCGGTTTCGGTCGCTTCCGCCGCTCTGCGGAGACCCCGTTCAACCGGGTCTTCGAGGTGCGCCCGTGACGTCCTGACGAGTCGTGAGACAGACAGCAAGCGAGAGGAGAAGACAATGGCAGGAGTCGAGGTAGACGACTTCACGAACCCAGCCGAGACGAGGCGGCCCGAGCGCACCACGGTGGAGCTGGTCCGCGTCGGCGGAGCCGAGATCGGGCGGTACACGTTCCAGCCGGGCTGGCGCTGGTCGGAGTGCATCAAGCCCGCGGCCGGCACGGACTCGTGCCAGGTCGAGCACGTCGGCTACGTCGTCGCCGGCACCCTGCACGTCGAGCACGAGTCCGGGTCCTCCGGTGAGCTCACCGCGGGAAGCGTGTACAGGATCGCACCGGGCCACGACGCATGGGTGGTCGGCGACGAGGCGGTCGTCACCGTCGAGTTCCAGGGTGCGGCCACCTACGCCAAGTCCTGACGCGCCGCCGGTTGGAGCACGGGGCGGCCACATGTGGCCGCCCCGTGCTCCAAAGTCCCCGTCCTGACCGCCACGTGCTCCGACAGCCGCGGCGCGGACGGCTACACGGCGGGCCACTCGAGGACGACCTCGGGCGCGGGACCCGGCAGTGGACCTGTCAGCTCGATCCCGCCGCACTCCTCGATGCGTCCCCGCATCCAGTTGGCGGCGTCGTCGTCGCTGGTCGCGAGCACCTCGAAGATGGCGAGAGGCTCGGTGGCTTCGTACCAGACGAGGATGAACATGCCGGCAGGGGTGTCGTTCAGCGTCCAGGTGACCCTGGTCGTGCCCGATCGCTCCATGAGGTCCGTGTAGTGGTCGGCGTGCTCAGCGTGCACCTCAGCGGCGAACTTGCGCGCCAGGTCGGTCTTCCCCGGCTGTACGGGGAATGCGAAGTTGTAGGCGGTCACCGTGCTCTCCTGTTCGTAGGTCGCGTCTGACGCCACCACATTCGGTCACGACCGGCCGCGGGTCCATCGGGGGAACTCCCCATATATCGTGGCTGAGTGTCCGAGACCCCGACCCAGGCCGAGATCGCCGCTTTGCTGGCCGTCGCGCAGGACCACGCGTTCGGCCAGCCGCCCGGTGCCCAGCTGCGGGCGACCGTGCTCGCCCAGGAGCTGGCGGCGGCTGTCGGGCTCGACGAGAGTGCGCGAGAAACCACCTGGTGGACCTCGACCTTGCGCTTCCTCGGGTGCACAGGCCACGCATTCGAGACCGCGACGTTGTTCGGGGACGAGATCGAGGTGCGGGCGTGGTCGCTGCGCGCGGACGCCTCCAATCCGGTGGAGCTCCTGCGCAAGATGGTCTCCCTCGCTGGAGCGGGCAGCACCGGGATCGCGCGGGTGCAGGCCGTGGTGGGGCTGCTCGCCACGGGCCGGGCAGCGGCTCGTTCGAACTTCCAGGCCGCCTGCGAGGTGGCAGACGCGTTCGCGGCGCGTCTCGGCCTCGACGACGACCTCCGGTCTGCTCTCGCCGCGAACTTCGAGCGATGGAACGGCAAAGGTCTGCCGCGCGGCCTGAAGGCCACCGCCATACCGGTCCCGATGCGCATCGCCCAGATCGCGCAGGAGTTCGAGGTCCTCGCGCGTTCGGGCTCGGTCGCAGCGTCGCTCGACGTGATGGCCTCGCGGCGGGCAAAGGCCTACGACCCCGAGATCACTGACGTGGTCCTGTCCCGCGGCCGGCGATGGTGGGACGTGGTCCACGATCTCGACCCGTGGGACGCCGCCCTCGAACACGCGCCGGTCACGCCACCACTGCAGGGCGAGGCGCTGCGGAACGCGCTGGTCCTGCTCGCCGACTTCGCCGACCTGAAGTCGCCGTCGATGGCCGGCCACTCCCGTGCCGTGGCGGCGCTCGTCGTCGAGGCCTGTGGACCCGGCGCGGAGGCAGGTGCGCTGGTTCACGACATCGGCCGCGTGGCTGTGCCGAACTCGATCTGGGACAAGCCAGGCCCACTGACCCGCGACGAGCGCGACCGCGTCGAGATGCACTCTCTCGTGACCGAGCAGCTGCTGCGGCGCCTGCCATTGCCGCCGGACACGCTGGAAGCCGCGTGCGGCGCCCACGAGCGCCTCGACCGGTCGGGCTACCACCGCAGGGCCGGCGGTCCGCATCTCGGCGAGGTCGCACGAGTCATCGCGGCCGCAGACGTGTACCAGGCCATGATCTCGGATCGTCCGCATCGGCCGGCGTCGTCATCGGCGGAGGCCGCCGCAGAGCTGCGCGCCATGGCCGACGCCGGTTCACTCGACGGTGAGGCCGTCGAGCGGGTCCTCGAAGCTGCCGGACACCCCCGCCGGTCTCGCGTCGCCCTTCCCGCCGGTTTGACGGCGCGCGAGGTCGAGGTGCTGAGGCTCCTCACGCTCGGCCTGACCACGCGCCAGGCCGCGGCGCGGTTGTTCATCTCGACCAAGACCGCCGACCGCCATGTCCAGAACACTTACAGGAAGCTGGGTGTCTCGACGCGAGGTGCGGCAGCCCTGTTCGCGATCGAGCACGGGCTCGTGGTCGAGGCCGTCTGATCGCCGTGGTGCCGGTTGGAGCACGGAGCGGCCAA
>JAIBAC010000233.1 GCA_019695375.1 Acidimicrobiia bacterium | reverse complement strand
GCGTGGTTGTCGACGCCCGTAGGAGGAAGCGCCGAGCGCCTTTGTGGATCAGTAGCGCTTGACCTCGACGATCGCCGAGCGCTTGGTGCCGATCCGGCGGCCGAACAGGTAGGCGATGATCACGACGATCACCGTCATCACGATGCCTGTGGCCATGATCGACGGCTTGGCGGCCTCGACAGGGGCGGTGATGGCCGACTCGATCTCGCGGACCTTCGCCTCGATGTCGGTGCGGCTTATCTGGGAGTCAGCTCTTGCCACTTGACCTGCCTTTCGCGAGCTTGAGTGAGACGCCGGCGATGATCATCCCGGCTACCGCGGTGATCAGGTAGGGCAACCAGGTCCACGCGCCTTGGGGGAAGATCCAGACCTTGGACTGCAGGTACCTGAGCAGTCCGAACAGCAACAGCGCGAAGCCGAACCCCAAGAGGATGCCCGACGCGAGTGAGAACCCGAACGATGCGCCGAGTCGCTTGGCCGGTTCCAGGGTCTCCTGGCGCACGTAGTCGGTGACCATCGTGCGCAGTTCGTCGACGAGCTCGCCCACGTGTTTGTCGGGGCGGGTCCGCAGTGTGGCCACGCCGTTTCCTCCTGCTGCGTTGCCGCGGCGCCAGGCGTGGCGGCCTGCGGCTCGCAGCAGGCTACCCCACGTCCACGCCGGCGTCGGGCCACCTGTGGCACCGAGCCGGGTCGACGCTGATCATGCGTTGGGCCAGGCGCGGATGTCGCGAACGATGCGCTCTTGGAGTTGGTGGGCCCGGTCCTGGTTGGTGGCGTCGTTCATGAGGATCGCGAAGTAGAGGTCGCCTGCTCCCGAGCCCGCCGCGCCGGCGAGGTTGGAGACGTCGTTGAGGGTCCCGGTCTTGGCCCGCACTTCGGCGCTCAGGTCACGCTTCTTGAGGGTGCCATCGGTGCCGCCGAGGGCGAGGCTGCTGGCGAACACAGGGCCGATGCGGGCGTCGGAGAGGCCGACCTGGAGCACGTCGACGAGGGCGTCGCAGGTGACCTTGGAATCGCGGTGAAGGCCGGAGCCGTCGGCGAGATGAACTCCGGTGAGATCGATGCCGAGCTCGCTCAGGGATGCCGTCTCGACGCGGACGCCGCCCGCTGTCGTGGGGTCGCCCTGGGACCTGCCGACCTGGCGCAGCAGCACCTCGGCGATGAAGTTGTCGCTGTTCTTCTCCATGTCCGCGACGATCTCGGACAGGGGCGGCGAATCGGCCGCCGCGACCAGCTTCGCGTCCTCCGGCGTCGATCCGCGGCTGACGTTCGTGACACTGTCGCCGTACAGCCCCGCGAACGCCGAGCCCGCTGCGAGATCTGCATCCCCCTGGCCCTTCGCGACGCTGGGCCAGCCGTCCTGCAGCACGGGGCGGCCACGGTCGACAGCGAGGGCCGAGATGCGCGGCGCGGTGAGATCGCGCAAGTAGCGGCTCTCCCACCCCTCGACGGTGGGAGCGGTGTCGAGCACCCCGGCATCTGCGACGACGGTGCGGGCGCCAGGGCTGTCGGACGCGGCACGACGCGCGAGATCGGCCAGTGCGGTGCTCGCCTGGTCGGGATGGTCGCGGCTCCACGACGGTGTCGCGAGAACCGGATCGCCACCGCCCTTGAGATAGAGGGTGCCGTCCTTCTCCCACACCTCGGTCCGGAAGCGGGCGTCGGGTCCGAGCGTCGTCAACGCCGCCAGCCCGGTGAACAGCTTGGCCGTCGATGCCGGGATCAGGGCGGCGTCCCCGTGGAGTCTGAAGAGCGTCTCGCCTGCCGGCAGACCGACCGCCACGCACGCCGATCCGAAACCGGTCGTGGCGGTGTCCGCGGCGAGGCGGCGGTCGAGGCCGACGCGGGCATCCACGGCGGCGGAGAGCTCGCCGAATCTGGAGGGTGCGAGGAGGGGAGCCGGAGCGGTCTCCGCTCGCGCGGTGAACGCCGGCATGACCAGGGCTGCGGCCAGCATGCTTGCAGCGATTGTCACGGTTCGGCGCATCGATGTCTCAGGTGCCAGGGGGGTCGGGGTCGAGTCCGCGGCGGTGCCGCCACCGAGAGCGCCGCCACATGTGCTCCAGCGCGGCCACCGCCCTGTAGGACGACGCGAACGCGGGACGGCCCAGCTCTCGCAGCCGGGCGACGCCGGGGTTGTCGGGCTGGGTGACGGCCAGCTCGGTGGCTACCAGCACGGGCTTGTCGTGGCGATCCGCTGCTCGTACAGCGGCCTCGGCGAACCGCACGTCCTGGCGCTCGTGGTACGAGACTATGCGCTCGAGCCCGAAATCCGGATAGAAGCGGCCGTCGCGCTCCATGCGGCCCTGGTTCGACTGGATCCCGAGGCCGAGGAACACGACAGCGTCGACGTCGGGGTGGGCGGTGACGATCTCCAAAAGCGCGGGGACCGTGTCGCGGGTCTCACCGCCGGCCATGTCGGCAGGGTTGTTGCGGCTCCATCTCGGCGGCAGCTCTGCATCGATCTGAGCCTCGAGGTCGGCGGGCAGCGCCATGAGCTCCAGGTCGGGTGAGCGTGTGATCCGATCGGCGGTCACGACGCCCCAGCCGCCCGCTGTCGTCAGGACGAACACGTTCGGTCCTCTGGGTGGCGGCTGGGTCGCGAACGCCATCGCGGCCTCGAACGCCTCCTCGATGGTGGGGGCACGCGAGATGCCGGCCTGACGGCAGACCCCGTCGAAGACGGTGTCGTCCGCGGCGAGCGAGCCGGTGTGGCTCGCCGCCGCTCTTGCGCCTCCGGCGGTCGCACCGCCTTTGACGACCACGAGCGGGATGGCTTCGGCGACGGCGCGCATGTCCTCGTAGAACGCCCGGCCGTCATCGATGCCCTCCACGTACGTGAGCCCGACTCCGGTCTCGGGGTCGGCCGCGAAGTACGCCAGGTAGTCCGCCACCGTCGTGGCGGCGGAGTTGCCGGCGGACACCGCACGGCTCACACCGACACCGCTCCAGCCCGCGTAGTTGAGGAACGACGAGACGAAGTTGCCCGACTGGCTTGCGATGCCGATGCGGCCGGGCGGCGGGTAGGGCGCCACGATCTGGGCACAGAGCGACGACGGTGTCGAAATGACGCCCTGACCGTTAGGACCCGCCAGGAGCATCCCGAGCTCTTCGCAGAGGCGCACCAGATCGTCCTGCGCGGCCCGGCCGTCTGGACCTGCCTCGCCGTAACCGGCCGACGCCACGAACGCCGCCTTCACCCCCTTGGACGCGCATTGCCGCAGGATGTCGGGGTTGGCGGCCGCCGGCGTGCACACGAAGACGAGGTCGGCACTCCCGTCGGGAACACGGGAGAGGTCCGCGTACGTGGCGTGGCCGAGCACGTCGGCACCGTCACGGTTCGTCATGAACACCGGATGGGGGTAGTCATGGCTGAGGATGTTGTGCGCGGCCACGAACCCGAACTTCCCCGGGTGTGACGAGACGCCGGCGACGATCACCCCTCGGGGGTCGAAGAGCGCCCTGAACCGCTCGAGCTCATCGGCGTTCACCGCTGCACCTCGACCAGCGCGTCCACAGCGACCGGACGACCGTCGACGACTATCAACGGGTTGACGTCGATCGAGACCGCGTCGGCCTCGGCCGTGAACGCCTCACCGAGTCCCATGACGACGTCGGCGAGCGCGGCGCGGTCGACCGCGGGTTCGCCGCGGAAGGGGCCGAGCAGCGCCTGCGTCGCGAGGTCTTCCACCATCTCCTCTGCGTCGACGCGGGCGAGGGGCGTGATCCGGAAGGTCACGTCGCGAATCGCCTCGGCCAGGATCCCGCCGACACCGAGCATCACGCAGCGGCCGAACACCGCGTCGTCGACGCAGCCGGCTATCAGCTCACGGTTGCCCTTCACCATCGCCGACACGAGGACCCCGACGTCGCCGTCGTCGGGGCCCGCTGCCGCCAGCACTGCGGCGGCGGCGCCGGCGACCGCACCGCGATCGCCCAGTCCCAGCCGCACGAGACCGCGTTCGGTCTTGTGCGCGATCGAGGCACCGCAGAGCTTGACCGCGACGGGATAGCCGAGCTCGTCCGCCGCAGCCGCTGCGGTGTCGGGCGAGTCGACCAGCCGTTCAGGAGCGTGGGGAACCCCGTAGCGTGCAAGCAGCGCCTTGGACTCGTGTTCGGACAGGGTCGACGTGGAGGTCATCGGGGCCGCAGGCTATCGGCGACCGGTGGCGGCGTACCATCACGGCCGATGACGTCTCCACCTCCCCTCCTCGCCGGGTTGCGGCTCTCGGGCCGGCGGGCATGCGTCGTGGGCGTCGGACGCGACGCCGAACGCCGCGTCCGTGACCTCGAGCGTTGCGGTGCCGAGGTCGTCACCGTGGACTCCGCTCCCGACGCCACGGAACTCGCGGGCTGCCGTGTGGTGGTGATCTGCGTCGACGACTGGGCCGAGGCCGCCGAGGCGGCACGTGCGGCCGGCGCTCTCGTGTACGTGCCCGACGTCCCGGAGGCATCGGACCTCGTGATGGCGGCGATCGTGCGCCGTGGCGACCTGCAGGTGGCCGTGTCCACAGGTGGGCGCACGCCCGGTGGTGCGCGCAGGCTGAAGGAGCTGGTCGACGAGTGGCTGCCGCCCACGGCCGCGGCTGCGATCGACGCGATGGCGGCAGTCCGTGCCGAGATGCGCGACGCCGGCGACCGCCTTCCCGCTTACGAGGTCTGGGCGGCGGCGCTCGACCCAGGGCTCAGCGCCGGTGACGACGACGCTGCTGCCGCGGCGGTCCGGGCGGT
>JAIBAC010000232.1 GCA_019695375.1 Acidimicrobiia bacterium | reverse complement strand
CATCGTCTCGCGCCGCTGACCGATACCGACGCCGCCCGCCTCGTCGGCGCGGCCGTGGCCGAGGCGCGCGGCGACCTGGACCCTGAGGTGGTCGACACCGCGGCACTCGCCGACCTCCTCCTGCGCCTGTCCGCACTGGCGGTGGAGCAGGAGCAGATCCGTTCGATCGCGCTCGAACCCGTGATCGTCGGAGCCCCCGGCGAGGGGATCAGGATCACGAGCATCCGCGTCCGCAAACGGTCGCCGTCATGGCCGGCGCCGGTCGACCCCGCAGGAGGGGTCGGTTGATAGCGGCTACGGCGGCGCGGACCGCCGCTGTGTGGCTCGAGTCCCAGCAGCATGCGGGCGGGCCGATGGTGGGTGTCCCTCTGGAGCACCTCGCAGCCGTACCTGCCGCCACGAGCGCGAACGGACGCAGTGACAGCGCAGCCCAGTTCGTCGTCTGGGTCGGGAGCCACGCGTTCGACGCGGGTTCGGGCGCCGTGTTCGACCCTGCGTCGGGCGTGCGCCTCACCGCCGAGTCGACGGCGACGCTCGCCGGTGCCGCCCATCGCCTGTTCCGCTACGACATCAGCCGTCCGGTCGGGCGCAACCTGGTGCGTCATGTCGACGTCGCCGCTGCGCCCCTGCACGCTGTCGCGCAGGTCGCGATCCACTGGCTCGTGCTGGGCGAGATCGACGCTGCAGGTGCTGCCGCCGCCAGGATCGTGCGGGATGCGGCTGCTGCATCGTCCGTGAGCGACGTGCACGCGCGGGCCCTCGCGTCGGTGTTCTGCCGTCAGTGGGCGATGGCGACCAAGGATCCCGCTGCCGGCGCCGCGAGCACGGCATGGCTCGACGCGGCCGCCGCCGGAGCCGGAGCCGTCGACGAACCCGCCGCGATCGCGGCGGTGGCGTGGGCCGCGGCGGTGGCGGCTCAGGCTGCCGACGACAAGGCGGGTGAGCTGCGGGCACTGACGTCCTCACTCGTCCGGCGGCTGAGCGCGGCGCAGTCGGCCGACGGTGCCTGGCGTGGGCCGGGGGTCGCGTCGCACCAGGTCTCGGCGGCGACGTTCGCGTCAACTGCTTGGGCCTCGTACCGGCTCGCGTGCACGTCGGCAGCGCTCGCGATCCCCGCGGAGTGAGTCAGTTCGGCGCGGGAGCGAGTGCGCGGCACGCGGCGGCTGCGAGTGCGTTGCCGACGCGGACATGGGACTCGTAGTCCCAGTGGATGCCGTCGGGGTTGTACGCGGACACGTCGCAGAGGTCCTGAGGATCGACGAAGGGGGCGTGTTTGTCCGCCGCCATGCGGCGGATGTCGGCGGTCCCGGCGGCCGAGTGCGGATCGATGCGGCCGTGGAGCAGCCCCGACGTCGGGGGGCAGCCGCAGGCCACGACGACCGCGCCGTCGGAGTAGAAGCGCACCATGTCGACGAGCCGCGGCCACAGGTCCAGCGTCACGCTGCGCGGCACCATGCGCATGCGCCCACCGGTGAGGCGCACCAGACGGCCGTGGTGGTCGGCGTAGAGGCGGCGCAGCCGCTTCCGCATGCCGGCGTCGGGGACGCGGGGGATGAGGTCCTTGGCCCAGGTCGGCACACCGACGGGAAGGGCGTCGGCACCGACGCCGTGCAGGACCACGACGTCGGCACGAGGCAGCTCACGTTCCTGCAGGGCAACGTCCTTGGTCACGAGCTCCCACAGGTCGCGGGTGTTCCAGCCGCTGCGTGCCACGACGAGCGCCTCGGCGGGGTTGCCCGTCAGCTCCTCGAGGCGTCGCGCCATGACGTTGGGGAACATCCGGGAGTCGTCGGTACGCAGCCGCGCGTCCGGGCCGTGGAAGCAGAGGCTGTCGCCGAGCACGAGGATTCTCGTGGTGTCTTGGTGCCCGCCCATCCGCGGCAATGTACGCGCGGAGCACCCCGGCGGCCCACCCGCCAAACGCGGGTGGGGTGTGGTGGTGGCGGGATGGGTTGCCCGCGTTTGGGACGGGCCGCCCGCCAAACGCGGGTGGGGTGTCGTGGTGGCGGGATGGATTGCCCGCGTTTGGGACGGGCCGGGATGCCGGTTCGTGCGCGTAGTGTCGGGCACCGATGGTGAAGACCTACCAAGTGGTGGTCGTCGCCCTCGCGGTGGTGCTCGCCGCCTGCGACTCGGGCGCCGGCAGCACCGCGGAGACGACCGAGGCCCCAGCCGCGACGGTGCAGACGACGCTGCCCACCGGTGAGAACACCGAGGTGTTCGAAGCGGTCTACGCGCAGGCGATGGCCAGCCGCGACGCCGAGTTCTCCGCCACCTACGACTTCTACGCCCCGAACCTCGTCGGCGGCGACGCCGGGACGCTCACCCTCACCCAGGACCTGCCGCAGCAGGCGTCGCGCTTCGTCTCCGACGCCAACGCGAGCGGGGTCGCGTTCGTGGGTGCCGACCCCGAGATCGCCGCGTGCGGCATGAGCGGTGGGCAGTGGCACTGCTACCGCGCCCAGGGCTACTTCGGTCAGGCCCCCGCCGTGCTCGACTACAGCGACCTGCTCGGCACCTTCGAGACGTTCCGCGCGAACCAGCGCTGGTTCGCGTGGAGCCCGGAGACACGGGAGATCGCGGGGCGGAGCGCCACGTGCGCCGTGGGTGAGGCCACCTCGCCCGACGAGATGGCGGCGGACCTCCAGCGCCGCGTCGGGACGCGGGCGACGTTGTGCGTCGCCGACAGCGGTGTCCCGCTGCTGGTCGAGTTCAGCCGCGCCGCCGGGGCGGAGCTCCTCTTCAGGGCGCACGCGAGCTCGTACACGACCAGTGTCGGCGCCGCTGCGTTCGACCCACCGGCAGCGGTGGAGGCGGGTCCGCCCAACGTCACGATCCCGGTCCCGGTCTCGCCTGATGCCGGAGGGGACGAGGGGCAGGTCAACTAGCGCCGATCGTCGAAGACCCGAAGGGCTCGGCCGCCCCTTCCCGGGCCAACAACGGATCGCGGCCCGACATCATGGACCTACGTCACCTCCGCACCGCCTTCGCCGCCGTGTGCGTGTCCGCGTGCGTGGCCGCCGCCGCCTGCAGCGGCGGCAGCGACGGGTCGCGGATCGGGCGCGGCGGGTCGGCCGAGACGACGACGACACGGGCCCCGCTGATCCCGCCCGGCAGCTACGACGCCCTGCGCCAGGCCAAGGACCCCAACTCGTTCCTCGACGCGTTCGGAGCTCTGGGCGTCGCAGGATCGAACATCCCCCCCGACGCGCTGGCGGCTGTCGCCGTCGGGCCCGTCGCGATGGACTTCCTCGCGCTGGTGACCCGCATCCAGCACGAGGACTACAGCGTCGCGTACCGGCTGCGGGGCAAGAGCGTCAGCGCCGTGCCCGGTGACAGCTTCCTCACGATCGTGCACACCCCCGGCGACCAGAAGACCGAGGTCCAGGCCGGTTCCGTCACCGCCGCGCAGTTCGTCGACGGGACCAGCGTGATCGCCTGCACCAAGGTCGCCGCGTGGGAGTGCAAGCCCTCACCGCAGCCGGTCTCGACGCCCGTCGGCGCGGAGGCGCTGCTCTACTTCCTCGGTCTCGTCGTGCAGAACCCGGGCGCGTTCGACACCAAGACCTACCAGACCGACATCGTGGGCGTTCCCGTGAACTGCATCCGTGCGGACCCGATCGAGGCCGCCGGCGAGATCGGTCTCATCGAGGTGTGCGTCACGGCCGAGGGCGTCCCTCTGCGCGGCGTCGTGCCCGACCTCACCCTCGACGGCGTGTGGTACACGCCGTCGGTCGACCCCGCCGATCTCGTGCCGCCCGCCTGAAGGACGCCGTCCCCACGTCGTGCCGTTCCCCGGCCCCATGAATCGGGAGGAACTGCCTGATATGCGCGTCGGCTACCGTTCTAGACATGGGGACTGGGCACAGGCACGGGAGGCCTGACGGCCGGGCGGAAGCCGTCAGCGCGTGCGCGCAGCTCGTCGAGTCCGTGCGCGTGGGCGACGCGGGCGCCTTCACGGCCGCCGTCGACCGATGGTGCGCGGCGGTGCTCGCAGACGACGAGGGCTGGGCGCTGTGGCTCTGGCGCGGTCACCCCGGGTTCGAGGCCCGCGGCCACGGCGGGCACATCCCTCCGCCGCGGTCCGCTGTCGACTCGGTGACGCACGCGCTCGAGAGCGACGCACTCCGAAGCGAGCTCGCGACCGGCCACCCGGTCGCCCTCGACGCGACCGTCACTGGTCCCGAAGCGGTCGCCGCCGCGGTCGCGTTCGGCAGTCCGGCAGGCCTGCTCGCCGTGCTGGTGGTGTTCAGGCAAGCGGGACGGGCGGCCATCGACAGCGTCGATCTCGGTCTGCTTGCCGCGGCGGCGCGGCTGTGCACCACGGCGCCGCTGCCGCCGGTCGCGGCCACGTCTGGGGTCGACGTCCAACCAGGCCTCCTCGCCGACCTGCGGGACGCGCTCGCCGCGATCGTGGGATTCGCGCACACGCTGATCCACTCCGAGCACCGCCTCGGCCGCGTCGAGCGACACCGCTATCACACCGTGATCGAACGCGAGGCTCTGGCGCTCGCGGGGACCATCGACGACGTCTCCGTCGTGGCGGGCCCTCCCGGTGAGGTCGCACACCCCCACGTCCTCACCCCCGGCGACCGCGACGCGTTCGCGGCCGAGCTCGCCGCCCGCCTCGGGGCCGACGCCGACGTGACCGTCAGCGCGGATCTTCCCGCCGATCTGCCGGCCGTCGCGGACGCGCGAGCCCTCGCGCTCGTCCTCGCCGGGCTCGCCGTCGCCGTCGCGCC
>JAIBAC010000031.1 GCA_019695375.1 Acidimicrobiia bacterium | reverse complement strand
CGCCTCGGCGACAGCCGGCAGGGCGGCGGCGGTGGCGGCGACCTCGTCGAGCTGCCGGCCGCCGTGGTTGGACACGACGACGGCGTCGGCGCCGCGCGCGGCCGCCTCACGCGCGTCCGCGGCATCGAGGATGCCCTTGAGGACGAGCTTGCCGGGCCACTTGTCGCGCACCCACGCGAGGTCGTCCCAGGTGACGCCGGGGTCGAACTGGCCGTCCACCCAGTCCCTGAACTCGTCCGGTGTCGACGCTCCCGGCACCGCGGACTCGAGGTTGCCGAACGTGAGCGGCTTGCCGCCGAGCGCCACGTCGCGCACCCACCGCGTGTGGGTCACGAGGTCGGCGGCGCGGGCGAGGCGCCTGCCCAGGGGAAGCTCGCCGACGACGCCGTTGCGGGTGTCGCGGTAGCGGGCGCCGACGACGGCGAGGTCGACGGTCAGCACCAGCACCCGGCACCCAGCGTCGTGGGCCCTCGCCATGAGGTCCTCGCAGTAACCGCGGTCGCGCATGACGTAGAGCTGGAACCAGGGCGGCGTCGTCGTCGCCGCCGCGACCTCCTCGACGCTGCAGATCGACACGGTCGACTCGCAGAACGCGACCCCTGCGCGCTCGGCGGCCCGCGCCGCCTGCACCTCGGCACGGCGCGCGAACATGCCGCCGAGTCCCACCGGCGCGAGCACGACCGGCATGCTCAGGCTCTCACCCACGACCTCGGTCGCGAGGCTGCGCTCGGACACGTCGCGGAGGACTCGCTGGCGCAGGTGCACAGCCGCGAGGTCGTCGCGGTTGGCGGCCATCGTCGACTCCTCGTTGGCGCCGCCGTCGATGTAGTCGAAGAGCTGGCGCGGCAGCCGCCTGCGGGCGAGCTCGCGGTAGTCGTTCACCGAAGCCGGGGCAAGCCCAAGGGGACGGTCACGGCGCAGAAGGTTCACGGCGCCGATCGTAGCGACGCCCTCATCCGGCACCCAGGACGCCCTATCGTCACCGGGCCGGCATTCCGCGGAGGGCGACCACAGCATGGCCTCGATCTCGTCGTCGGTGAGCCGGTGGGTACCCGGCATCACTTCCATCCAGTCGTACCGGCGCGAGTGGCTGCGTTCCGACATCGTGGCGGGCATCGTGCTCGCCGCGATCCTCGTACCACAGGGCATGGCGTACGCCGAGCTCGCCGGCCTGCCCGCCGTCACCGGTCTCTACACCACGATCGCGTGTCTCGTGGGGTACGCGGTCTTCGGGCCGTCAAGGGTGCTGGTCCTCGGACCCGACTCGTCGGTGTCACCGCTGATCTTCGCCGCGATCATGCCGCTCGTGGTGACCGACGATCCCACGAGCGCCGTGGTCCTCGCCGGCATGCTCGCCGTCCTCGTCGGCCTCATCGAGATCGGCCTCGGCATCGGCAAGCTCGGCTTCGTCGCAGACCTCCTCTCGAGCGAGGTCCAGGTCGGCTACATGAACGGCCTCGCGATCACGATCATCGTGGGACAGCTCCCCAAGCTCTTCGGCTTCTCCACCGACGCCGACTCGTTCCTGGGCGAGATCCGTGCCTTCGTCGACGGCATCGGATCGACCAACGGTGCGACCCTCGCGATCGGGGCCTCCGCGCTGCTGGTGCTGTTCCTGCTGCCACTCGTCACACGCCGCGTGCCCGCTGTCCTGGTGGCCGTCGTCGGCACCACGATCGCGTCGGCGCTTCTCGGCCTCGCCGAGCGCGGCGTCGACACGGTCGGCACACTCCCCCAGGGGATCCCGGCGCCGTCGCTGCCGTGGACGTCGTTCTCCGACGTCGGCCCCCTCGTGGTCGCGGCGGTGGGCATCGTGCTCGTCTCCCTCACCGACACGATCGCGACCGCGTCCAGCTTCGCGGCGCGCCGCGGCGACGAGCTGAAGCCGAACCAGGAGATGATCGGCATGGGCGCCGCCAACGTCGCGGCGGGGTTCTTCGGGGGCTTCGCGATCTCGACGAGCGGGTCGCGGACTGCGGTTGCAGAGCAGTCCGGCGCCAGGAGCCAGCTGACGGGGGTCGTGGGCGCCGGTCTCGTCGCGGTGCTGCTGCTCCTCCTGAACGGGCTGCTGACCGACCTGCCCCAGTCGGTCCTCGCCGCCGTCGTGATCGCGGCGGCCGTGTCGCTCACGAACGTCGGTGCCGTGCGCCAGTACGCACGCGTGCGGCCGTCGTCGCTGCTGCTGTCGCTCGTCGCGACGCTCGGCGTGGTGGCGCTCGGCGTCCTCCCCGGGATCGTCCTCGCGATCGTGCTCGCGGTCCTGCTCTTCTTCCGCCGCAACTGGTGGCCCCACGGTGCCGTGCTCGGGCGTTCGCCCGGCGGCGAGTGGCACGCCGTCGCCGACCACGACGACACGACCGAGGTCGACGGCGTCGTTGTGTACCGGTGGGAGGCACCGCTGTTCTTCGCCAACGCGGGCGCGTTCCGCCAGCAGATCCGCAAGCTCGTGCGCGAGCGCAGCCCCGGCTGGGTCGTGATCCAGTGCGAGGCGATCACCGACATCGACGTCACCGCGGCCGAACTGCTGGAGCAGCTCGACGTGGAGCTGAACGAGGCGGGCATCCACCTCGCGTTCGTCGAGCTCCGGTCCCGGCTCGCGCGGCTGGTGCAGCGCTACGGCCTCTTCGAGACCCTCGACCGCGACCACTTCTACCCCAGCATCGAGGCGGCCCTCGCCGCGATCGAGGACGCCGGCCGCCCGGACGGTGACGCCTAGGCGTCACCGTCGGTGCCGGCACGCCCGAGACGCCAGCGGTTCCACGGCCACGTCCCGTCGATCTCGACCTCGAGCGAGAAGCTCAGGACGATCCGGATCACGACGATCATCCCGAGCACCGCGACGCTCTCGATCGTGGGGTCGACGATGATCGTGCGCACGATGTCGCCGACGATGAGGACCTCGAGGCCGAGCAGGATCACGCGGCCGAGCTTGCGGCGCAGCCTGCTGTAGGAGGTCGCCCTAGTCGCGGTGCGGGCGACGTCGACCACGTACGCGACGAGCACCCACAGCCCGCCGGCGATCATGATCAGGGCGCCGGCGGCCTCGACCACCCTGACCGCACCGGAGACGAGCCCTTCGTAGTCCAAGGCGCAGAACCTCGTGTAGGGCTAGGCGTTGATCGCCGAGTAGTCGGCGCCGGTCTCGGCGATCGAGACGTCCCAGAGCCGGGCGGCGAGCGCCTCGTCACGGGCACGCTTGCTGGGGCGCACCTTCACGGGGTACCCGCTCTGTTCGACGAGCCCGCGGGGCCCGTAGTAGTCGCCGCCTCGGACTGCGGGA
This sequence comes from Acidimicrobiia bacterium, assembly GCA_019695375.1. Classification (GTDB taxonomy): domain Bacteria; phylum Actinomycetota; class Acidimicrobiia; order UBA2766; family UBA2766; genus JAIBAC01. Next base: position 20,861 of record JAIBAC010000031.1, on the reverse strand, counting down.
TCGGTGGCGGCACGCAGTATGGGGAGCGCGCCCATCTCCGGGCTCTGGGCGAGGCGGACCAGCACGGGTCGCAGCCACGTCGCGATGGTGTTGAGCACGCCGCCGGGGTTCTCATGGCCGAGGTGGGTGCCGGCCGCACCCGGATGCGCGGCGACGGAGATGGTCGGCGCTCCGGCCGCGGCGAGCCGGCGCTGCAGCTCGAGGGTGAAGAGCAGGTTCGCGAGCTTGCTCTGGAAGTAGGCGCGCCACGGCGAGTACTTGCGCCGGCTGTGGAGGTCGTCGAATTGGATTCGGCCCGGGCGGTGTCCCTGGCTGCTGACCGTGACCACACGCGAGCCCGGGGTTGCGAGCAGGGCGGGCAGCAGCCTCGCCGTGAGCGCGAAGTGGCCGAGGTGGTTGACGCCGATCTGGGTCTCGAAGCCCTGCGCCGTGGTCCCCTGCGGCGACGCCATGAGCCCCGCGTTGTTGACGAGCAGGTCGAGGTGCTCGTGAGCCTCGAGGAACTGCTTCGCCGCGCCGGCGACGGAGTCGAGGTCGGCGAGATCGAGGCCGACCACCTCGACCGAACCGCTGGGGCCGAGAGCGTCGATACGCGACTTCGCGTCCGCTGCGCGGGCGGCGTCGCGGCAGCCCATGATGACGTCGGCGCCGTGCTGAGCCAGCGCACGGGCAGCCTCGAACCCGAGCCCGGAGTTCGCGCCCGTCACGAAAGCGACGCGGCCGCTCTGGTCAGGGATGTCGGCCTCGGTCCAGTTCTCGCGTTCGCCCACGTGGCAAGCCCCCCTCGTCGATGAGCGGACAACGGTAGCGCTACAGCACAGCGGCAGCTGCGAGTCCTACCGCCGCCGCGGCGAGCCCGACGAGGAAGTTCCCCAAGACGTTGCGTAGGGCGGCTGCGCCGGCACCGTCCTCTGCAAGACGCACCGTCTCGTACGTGAACGTGCTGAACGTGGTGTACGCCCCGAGCCCGCCGGTGCCGGCGGCGGTGCGGACGTTCTGGTCCAGCCCGTGGTGGAGGCCGAGGCCTGTGAGGAGGCCGAGCAGCAGGCATCCGCTCACGTTCACGACCAAGGTTCCCCACGGGAACGCGCCGCCGGTGCGGTCCTGCACGAGTCCGTCGATCACGTAGCGCGCGGGCGCCCCGATCGCCGCCGCGACCGCGAACGCTGTCCAGGCCGCGACGCTCATTCGTCGTCGTCCCCGCGACCGGCGTACTTCACCACGGTGACGTCCTCCACGACGACGAGGCCCTCGGTCACGAGCTCGTCGAGCTGGGGCAGGAAAGCCGCGATCGCGTCGTGGGTGTCGACGACGACGATCGCCATGGGCAGGTCGTCGGACAGGGACAGGATGCGGGTCGTGTGGATGTGGTTCGAGGCGCCGTATCCCTCGACGCCGCGGAACACCGTGGCACCGGCGAGGCCCGCGGCGTGGGCACGCCGGACGATCTCTGTCGCGAGGGGTGTGTGGCCGTGGCGGTCGGATTCGCCGACGTAGACGGTGAGGCGCTGTCGGGATCCTTCCAGCATCATCTTCGCTCCTGTCGGTGCCGTTCGGGTAGCAGGCGTGCGGCCGTGACACCCACGTAGGTGAGGGCGACGCCCGCCACGAGGCTTCCGATCCCGTATGCGAGCCCGGTGGCGACGTGGCCGTCCTCGAGGAGCAGGGCCGTCTCGACGAGGTACGTCGACATCGTGGTGTAGGCACCGATGATCCCAGTCGTGACGAACGGCCGCAGGTACGGCATCGGCGGGAAGCGCTCGACGAGCACGATCAGCAGGAATCCGAGCAGGAAGCTGCCCGACAGGTTCGTCCAGAAGGTCGCCCACGGGAACTGGCCCGGCGTGACCGGCAGGGCCTGTGCCAGCTCCAGCCTCGCGGTCGCGCCGACCACGCCGCCGAGCGCGATGACCGCCAACACTCCCGGTCGCGTCCCTGGCCGCCGATGCGGGCTCGGTCGGGACTGCATGTGCGCCTCCTCTTCATCGGCGCACGAGTGCGTCGACCCATGTGCGTCCCAGCCAAGCGGCGAAGCGCCTGTTGGACCAGCGTCGCTACTGGACGAGACGATGCCAGAGCATCCCGTCGCTCATCGAACACATGATGTCGCGGCACTCCGGTTCCGCCGTCGCGAACTTGCCGGTGGCTCCTCGGACGCCGGCGACCGCGATCCCGACATGCTGTGACACGAGCCGGCCGGCGTCGTAGCCTCGACCGTGTCTGTCCCACGGTGACGAACGTCGGAGCCCAGCGACGCAATCCTCACTCGAGCGCCCCCACGGCCTGCTGCGCAAGCTGCTCGCGATCCCCGTTGCCCTCGACGACCACGGCTTCGGCTGGGTGCTCGGCAACCGCTTCATCATCATCGAACACGAGGGCCGCAAGTCCGGACGGCCCTACCGGACCGCTGTGGAGGTCGTAGCCCACGATCCCACCGCTGGATCGTGGACCGTGGCCGCGGCATGGGGCGAACGGCCGGATTGGTTCGCGAACCTCGAACACCGTGATGCACGTGCGGTCGTGGTCGCCGGCCACCGCTACGAGAGCCCGGGGCAGCAGCGGCTCGACCCCACGACCGCGTGCGACGTGCTGACCGCCTACGTCTGCGCGCATCCGCTCGCGGCCCGCGTGCTCTTCCGCGTGCTCCGCTGGCCCGATCCGCGCCGGCCCGGGGCCCTGAGGCAGGTCACCTCGCACCTGCCGATGCTGACCTTTACGGCGAGCCGGCCTGGAGGCGAGCAACCCGTATAGGACGACCGAGAGGAAGGTGGAGCAGTGCCCGAGCCGATCGAACCACCTGAGGACGCCGCGGATCTCGAGGCTCTGCTCGACCCGCACGAACGCCAGGGTGTCCTCGACGGCCGCATCGTCGTGGAGGACTGGGCAGGCGGCATCGCCCAGACCAACGCCACCGTGCCACAGGTCCGCTTCGGGAGGCGGTGGTTCAAGACGCTGTGGCTCGTACCGATCACCGTCGTGCTCCTGTTGGTGTCGATAGCCGTCGCCCAACAGCTCCGTCAGTACTCGTGGATGCAGGACTTCATCGCCCGGTATCCGGGCTCGGTGGGCAGCTACGCCCCCGAGATCGCGAGCGGTCTGCCGTCGTGGCTGCGCTGGCAGCACTTCTTCAACATCCTCTTCATGATGTTCATCATCCGCGCCGGCCTGCAGATCCTCGCCGACCACCCGCGTCTGTACCTCGACGCCGGATGCACCCCGGGACGCGAGTGGCTGCGCCTCCGCGGTGAGGTGCCGCGGGACCGCCGCGACGAACGCGACCTCGAGACGGTCTGGACCGCCAAGGACGACTCGGTCGCCCTCCCCAGATGGCTGGGCCTCCCCGGCTTCCGCCACTCGATCGGCCTCGCGCGCTGGTGGCACTTCAGCTTCGATCTGCTGTGGATCGTCAACGGCGCGGTGTTCGTGGTGCTGCTCTTCACCAGCGGGCAGTGGCAGCGCATCGTGCCGCAGTCCTTCGACGTCGTCCCCAACGCGGTGTCGGCGGCTGTCCAGTACGCGTCTCTCGTCTTCCCCGCCAACGAGGGCTTCCTGAAGTACAACGGGCTGCAGATCATCGCCTACTTCGTCACGGTCTTCATCGCCGCGCCGCTCGCCTTCGTCACCGGGCTTCTTCAGGCGCCGTCGATCGCCGCCAAGTTCGGCCTCGGCAGAGGGATCCTGAACCGCCAGGTGGCGCGCACCGTCCACTTCGCGGTCCTGAGCTGGATGGTGTTCTTCATCTTCATCCACACCGTGATGGTCTTCACGACCGGCCTCGTCGGGAACCTGAACCACATCACGCTCGGCACCGACACGGACTCGTACTGGGCGCTGGCGATCTACCTGGTCGCGATGGCGTTGGTGGTCGCGCTGTGGCTGTGGGCGTCACCGTTCACGATCCGCCACCCGCGCATCGTGCAGCGCGCGGGCCGCTTCCTGATCGGATGGGTCAAAGGGATGATGGAGTGGTGGGACCCCAAGGCGACGTACTCGGAGAAGGACATCTCGCCGTACTTCTGGCCCAACGGCGACCCGCCCGACTCGGCGGAGTACCGGCGCCTGCGCGACGGCGGCTGGAAGGACTTCGAGCTGCGCATCGAGGGCCTCGTCGAACGGCCGATCGCGATCGGCTGGGACGAGCTCCTCGCGATGCCCAAGAAGGAGCAGATCACCCAGCACTACTGCATCCAGGGCTGGTCGGGCGTCGCCAAGTGGGGTGGCGTCGCGATGGCGGACCTGCTCGCCCTCGCGGGTCCGACGCCGGAGGCGAAGTGGGTGGTGTTCTACTCCTTCGCCGAAGGCCCCGAGACGCCCGGCACCGGGCGCTACTACGACTGCCACCGCATCGAGAGCATGGACCACGAGCTCACGATCCTCGCCTACGAGATGAACGGCGAGCTCCTGAACGAGGCCCACGGCGCCCCCCTGCGGGTGCGCAACGAGGTCGAGCTCGGCTTCAAGCAGGTCAAGTGGGTCGAGGCGATCGAGCTCGTCTCCAGCTTCGAGCACCTCGGTGCCGGACAGGGCGGCTACAACGAGGACCAGGAGTTCTTCGGCTACCGGATGCCGATCTGATTGCGGCCACTGCCGGATTCCGGCCGCTGAGGCCGTTTCGATAGCATCCAGATTGTGCCAATCGGCACCACCCTCGCCCACCTCGCACCCTGCCGCCCGGCACGGCCAGGACCCTCATCGGAGGACGACAATGCTCCGCCTCAGCGGCCTCGACGCCTCGTTGCTCTACAGCGAGACCCCCACCGCGCACATGCACGTCATCGGGACGCTCATCCTCGACCCCACGGGCGAGGACTCGGCATTCAGCTTCGAGCGCTTCCGCGAGATCCTCGCGTCGCGACTGAGCGTGATCCCGCAGTTCCGCCGCCGCCTCGTGCCGGCTCCCCTCGGCATCGACCACCCGTCCTGGATCGAGGACGCCAACTTCGATCTCGACGACCACCTCCTGCACGCCGCCGTCCCACCTCCGGGCGGGGTCGCCGAGCTCTGCGACTTCGTGGGCCGCTTCACATCGGTGCAGCTCGACAGGTCACGGCCGCTGTGGGAGATGGCCGTCGTCGAGGGCCTCGCGGGCGGCCGCGTCGCCGTGATCACCAAGCTGCACCACGCGATCATGGACGGCGGTGCGGGCGCCGAGATCATGGCCCGCATCTTCGACCTCACACCCGACCAGCCGATCGAGGCGGTCGAGGACGACTGGACCCCTGAGGAGGTGCCGTCGAAGCTGCGGCTCGCGGCGTCGGCGACGGCCAAGCGCGTCCTGCGCCCGGCCGACTTCCTCCGCGCCGTCCGTGACGCGAGCGGCGGCGTCGTGGAGACCGTGCGCGACAACATCGGTGGCCGCTCGACGACCGCCAAGGTGTTCGGATCGCCGCGCACGGCCTTCAACGGCCAGCTCACCGCATCGCGCGCGGTCGGCTTCGGCCAGGTCGAGCTCGACACGGTCAAGGCGATCAAGTCCGCGTTCGGCACGACCGTCAACGACGTGATCCTGGCAGCGTCGTCGGCAGCTGCACGCAGGCTCCTGCTCGAGCTCGACGCGATGGTGCCGCGCCCCCTTCACGCCGCGGTGCCGATCTCGGTGCGCACAGAGGGTGACGACGGCGACGGCGGCGTAGCCGGCGGAAACCAGGTCTCGCTGATGACGGTGCGCCTCCCCGTGCAGATGGACGACGACGCAGCCGTGCTCGACTACGTCGCCGCCGACGCCCGCGCCGCCAAGGCGGTCGCCGGGCGGATCGGCGCGCAGCTCCTCCAGCAGACGACCGACGTGCTGCCGCCGCGGCTGGTCGAGGGCCTGAGCATGACGATGGAGCGCGTGCGCCTCCCCGACCGGATTCCGCCGGCGTTCAACATGGTCGTGTCCAACATCGCCGGCCCGCCGATCCCGCTCTACTGCGCGGGCGCGTCGGTCGAGGCCATCTACCCGATGGGGCCCCTGATGCACGGCAGCGGCCTCAACATCACGGCGCTGTCCAACTGCGGCAACCTCGACATCGGCGTCATCACCTGCCGCGACAAGGCACCGCAGGCGCAGATGGTCGCCGAGGAGTTCTGCGACTCTATCGACCGCCTCGCCAAGGCGGCCGAGGAGCGCTCCCAGTCCTAGGCCGCCGACCATCCCGGGTCGCGGCCGGTCCACGCGATGAGCTGCTCGGTCGGCGTCGCCGTGGCGCCTGCGGCTTGCACATCCGCGAACACTCCCGGGCGGCGCGACGCCTCGTCGGGCACCTTGTCGAACATCGCGCGCGTGAACGCGATGGCGGCGTCGGGGAACGTCACCTCCTGACCGGTCGCAGTGGCTATGTCCCAGCCGTGGACGAAGAGGTCGACCGCAGGGAACGACAGTCCCTCGCCTACGCTGCGGCGGCCCATGGGGCTGTCCACCTCGCGGTCGAGGTCTGCGTCGGTGAGACGCGAGACGCTGTCACGGGCGTCGGCGGCGACGCCCACCCACCAGGCAGCGGGGTCACCGTCGACGACCGAGGACGGCGGGTCGTGGCGGGTGAAGGACATGTCGCCGCCGCGCAGGATCCGCACACCCATCATCGTCGCCTCGCCGACGTGGCCGAGGACGTCGAGGGCGGACCATCCCTCGCACGGCGACGGGCGCGTCCAGCCCTCCGCATCGACGCCGGCGACGACGGCATCGAAGAACTCGAGGCCGTTCGTGTACATCTCGGCTGCGCTCCACGCCACTGTGCTGCTCCCTCATGCTTGATCGTTCTTCTACCGTTTTCTAGATTTATCTGATGACCGACACCACATCCGACCCCCGCCTCGACGTCCGCAACGAGCCGCCGGCACGGCGCCACGAGCTGATCTTCGAGACCTGGGCAGCCCTCACACCGGGCACTGCGTTCGTGCTCGTCAACGACCACGACCCCAAGCCGCTCTACTACCAGTTCGAGGCCGAGCACACGGGTCAGTTCTCCTGGGACTACCTCGTGTCCGGCCCCGAGGAGTGGCAGGTCCGCATCGGCCGCTCGGCGGGCTGAGCGTCACGGCTGCGGGTCAGGGCTCGAGAACCCGGTAGCTCACCCCGATCGCCTCGTAAGTGCGCAACGCACGGATGTCCCGGGTGAGCAGCTGGCGATCGTGTGCCGCTGCGGTGAGGGCGACGAGGCCGTCGAAGACCGCACCGGCGCTGACACCCGATGCTCGCAGCCGTGCCGGCACCGCTCGCTGCAGCGCTGCCGGCACGACAAGCACCTTGTCGGCCGGGAACCAGCGGGCGAGCAGGGTATCTGCCACCTCCGGCCGTAGCCGGTGCGGAGACGGCAGGCGCGTGAGCACTGAATACGCCTCGACGAGGACGTGAGCCGGCACCGAGCACCCGGCGGCGGCGACACGGCAGCGTTCGTGCTCCGTGTGCGACGCGAGGAGCGCGGGAACGACGACGCTGGTGTCGACGGCGCGAACCGTCACGTCCGCACTGTGTCGATCGTGTCGAAGACCACGTCGTCGGTGAGGGCCTGAACAGGCTCGTTCGGCACGGCAACCGGACCCTCGGGCGTCTCGACGATGTCGACGGGGACGCCGACAGGCACGATCTCGATGACACCGTCGCGTTCGGTGACTTCGACAAGCCCACCGTCGTCGAGACGGAGCCGCTCGCGGATGGCCTTGGGCACCACAACCCGCCCGGCACGATCGATGGTGGTCCTCATGGCACGGAATCTACCATCGAGCGTGGCACGGACCAGCGAGGCACAACTGGCCAGGCTTGGTGTCATCGCTGGTCATCAGGCGCCGTCGGCTCGACGTGCCGGAGCAGCCACTCCGCGACCACCGCTTCGTCGAACTCACCGGCCGCCACTCCGAGCATCAGGCTCAGCGTCGGGACGTCGATTCCGGTGACGGCCTCTGCGATCACGAGCGCCTCGGACAGGCTCAGGTACCTCACTCGGCGAGGCGGTCGAGGATCTCCTTGTCCCGCTCGACGAGGGTGTGCAGCAAGCTCATGAACTCCTCGTCCTGGCGAACCCGGTCGACCTCGGCCTGCAGCGCGTCGAGGATCACCTGGTTGACGCTGACCCCCCGAGCGCGGGCGACCACCTCGGCGGTGTCTGCCAGGTCCTCGGGGAGCCGAACGGTGGTCGCCTTGCGCGTCATGACGTCATGCTATCAACGACCCAACCGCCGTCGAAACGTACGCCTGACCAGCACTTTCGTACTGGTCAGGTGCTGGTGTCGGAGGGGGGACTTGAACCCCCACGCCCTTATCGGGCACTAGGCCCTCAACCTAGCGCGTCTGCCTAATTCCGCCACTCCGACGTAGCGTAATCCCCGGGCCACGGCGAGGCAGGGCCGGAGACAGCGGCGCCGATCATAGCAACGCGGCTCGCGAGCCCCCGAGGGCGGAGGTGGCACAACGGCCCCACGATCGCGACGTGATCCCGGCGCGCATATGGACGCAATCCAAGCTCTCGGCGCGGTGACGGCACGTTGGTGCCACCAGCGCGCCGAGACGGGTGTGGGTGTCCACCAGCGCGCCGAGACGTCGACCGGGACCGGACCGGCGCATCAGCCCTGTTTGATCCACCAGTCGACGGCGTTCCAGGTCGGGCCCTGGATCGTGGCGTTGTCGACGACGTTGTGGATCTGGCGGTAGTACGCGAGCGTCGTCGCCTTCTGGTACAGGGGCAGGGTCGGGATCCGCCCGACGAGGATCGTGTCGGTCTGGTCGTAGAGGTTGTCGCGCTTGGCGCCGTCGGGCTCGGCACCCGCCACGTCGATGAGCTGGGTCACCTCCGTGTCGTCGAAGCCGGTCGAGTTCTTGCCGTCGGGGTTCTGGCGCGGCCCCGGACACGAGATCTGGTTCCCGCTGAACTGGTCGGCCGACACCCCCGGATCCGGCGACGCCCGCGTGGCGTACAGGGCGACCTGGTACTCGCAGTTGGCGAGGCGCGAGAACAGGTCCTGGGACGGCACGGCGTCGACGGCGGAGTCGATGCCCACCGCGGCCAGCTGGTCCTTGATCATCGCCGCGACCTGGTCGCGTTCGCCGTTGCCCTGGGTGGTCGCGATCGTGACCTTCAGCTTCGTGCCGCCCTTCTGCCACGACCCGTCAGGGCCGCGGGTGAACCCGGCTCGGGTCAACGCGTCGGAGACCTTGTCGGCGTTCGGCTCATAGGTGTTCCAGTGCGGCTGATAGCCCGGCTGGCTCGTCACGAAGATCGCGTTCTGCAGCACCTGCGCCTGCGAGTCGTACGGCGCCACGACGTCGGAGACGATCCGCGACCGGTCGATCGCATAGGCGATGGCCTCGCGCACCTCGGGCAGGCCGATCACGGCGTCGCGCTGGTTCATGTCGAGCTGCTCGCGCAGGGGCCCCTGGCGGACCTGCACGTCGACGTTGGGCAGCGACGACATGTCGCGCGCTATCTGGGGCTGCAGCGTCTGGCTCGCGATCTGCACCTCACCGCTGCGCATCGCGTCGACCTGCAGCGACGGCGCCTCCACGAAGCGGAACACGATGCGGTCCACGTAGGACTTGTGATCGCCCCACCACGAGTCGTTGCGCACCACCACCAGCTCCTGGCCTTTGCGCCAGCTGTCGAAGCGGAACGGGCCGGAAGAGAACGGCACGAAGTCGTTCAGGGCGATGTTGAAGTCCTGGCCCGCCATCGCGGAGGCCTTCAGGATCGGCTGCGTCGGTGACGTGAAGAGGTCCCGCCACGCGCCGTAGGGACGCGTGAACTCGAGCGTGAACTCCTTCTGGTCCGCCGACACGTCCTGGAGGGCCCCGTCGCGGATGAGGTTGTAGCCCGCCCGCGACGCCACGTCGTTGTTGGGGGACAGGACCTGGCTGAGCGTGTACTGGACGTCGGCCGCGGTGACGGGGGTGCCGTCCTCCCAGATGGCGTCGGAGCGCAGCTTGTAGTGCACGCGCAGCGGGTCGGGTGTCACGACCTCGGGGAAGCCGTCGAGGAGCTGGGTCTGGCGCTGCATGTCGGGGTCGTAGGTCTGGAGCTGCGCGAGGATCGGACCGACGACGGCGGCGGTCTCCGGCACCGCACCCTGGGTCGCCCACGGGTTCAGGGTGGACGGCTCACGCTCGAGCGCGACGACGATCGTGCCGCCGATGTCGGGCTGCTCGCCCGGCGCATCGGTGCTCGGGGGGCTGTCGGGGCCGGTTGTGGGACCGGACGTGCACGCCGCCACCAGGAGCGACGCAGCGACCAGAGCTGCCGCTAGGCCTCGGCGCACGTCAGCCCGGGTTGGTCTGAGCGGGCACCGACGCAGGCGCGTCGCCGGACGGGATGTCGCCGGGCGTTGCCGGGTTCACGTCGACCGGGAGCGAGTCGGTGGGAGTCCCCGCCTCGCCCGGCGCCGTGACCGGCGTGTCCGAGTCAGTGGTGGGCACGGGCACCGACGCGGGCTGGAGCCGCAGGGCCAGGAACACGCTCGCGAAGGTGAAGATCAGCGCGACGACGATCGTCATGCGGTCGAGGTTGCGCTCGACCACGGTGCCACCCGCGAGCGCACCGCCGGCGCCCGCGCCGCCGAACATGTCGGACAGCCCGCTGCCGCGGCCTGAGTGCAAGAGGATGAACACGACCAGGAACACGGATGCGAAGAAGTGCACGACGCCGATGATGACGTTGATGAGCATGGTGTAGTAGCGCTCTCGGTTTTCGGACAGCCTCGCCACTCTAGGCGACGCCGGCACCGTGGCTGGCAAAGCCTGCGGCTGGACCGCCTGCCACCGGGCCGGGGCGCCGGCCGCGTAGCCTGCGCGGGATGTTCCTCGCCCAGGTGCCGTCGGCACCAAGCGCCGCGCAGCTCGAGCAGCTCAACGTGTCACGGGACTGGCGCGACTGGGTGGTCGCCGCCGCGCTGCTGGTCACGGCACTGATCGTGTCGTGGGTGGTGCGTCACGTCATCGCCCGCGCCGTGCGCCGCAGCGACGGCGACGAGCTCGCCGCCCGCCTCGTGGGCCGCCTCGTCACCTACGCGATCATGGTCGTGGGCACCGTCGCAGCGCTCGGATCGCTGCAGGTCCGCGGCCTCGGCGCCATCCTCGGCACCCTCGGCGTCTTCGGCGTCGCGATCGCGTTCGCGATGAAGGACATCCTCGAGAACCTGCTCTCGGGTGTGTTCCTGCAGATGTCGCGGCCGTTCCGGCGCGGCGACACGGTGGCGACGGCTGGCTTCGAGGGCACGATCGAGGACATCACGCTGCGCACCGTGCAGCTCACGAGCTTCGACGGCGAGCTCGTCCTGATCCCCTCCGCGACCGTCTACAAGAACCCGATCACCAACTACACGCGCATGGGACGGCGCCGCGCGCTCGTCGACGCGACCGTTCCCCACGACATCGACATCGACCGCGCCAAGCACGTCGCGCTCGAGGCGGTGTCGGCGTTGCCGCACGTGCGGACCGACCCCGAGCCCGTGGTGCTGGTGACTTCGTTCGCGGACGGAGGCACGACCCTCTCGGCGCGGGCGTGGTTCGACACCGCCGACGTGAGCCGCGTCGTCGTCGGCGACGCGATGGCGTGCGCCGTCAAGGCCGCTTTCGACGCGGCCGGGATCCCGCTGACGTCGCCGGCCTCGGAGACCTAGACGGCGTTGCGCACGATGGCGGCGAAGTCCTCGGGGTCGAGCGAGGCACCGCCCACGAGGCAGCCGTCGACGTCGGCGCCGGCCATGAGCGCCTCCGTGTTGCCCGGCTTGACCGAACCGCCGTACTGGATCCTGGTCGCGTCTGCCGCGTCACCGAAGCGCTCCCGCAGCAGGCCGCGGATCAGGCCGCACATCTCCTGGGCGTCCTCGGGCGTGGCCGTTCGGCCTGTGCCGATCGCCCAGATCGGTTCGTACGCGACGACGAGTCCGCCTACCTGCTCCGGTGTCAGCCCCTCGGTGCCCGCAGAGATCTGGCGCGACACCTTGGCGTCCTTGTCCCCCGCCTCGCGCTCGGCCTCGGTCTCGCCCACGCACAGGATCGGCGTCATGTCGCCCGCAAGTACGGCATCGACCTTGCGACGCACCCACTCGTCGGTCTCGCCGAAGATCTCGCGCCGCTCGCTGTGGCCGACGATCACGTACTCGACGTCGAGGGCGGCGAGCATCGGCGCCGAGATCTCCCCGGTGTACGCGCCCTTGTCCTCCCAGTACACGTTCTGGGCGCCGAGGTGGAACGGCATGCGGTCGGACTGGATCACGGTCTGGAGCGTCCGCAGCGTCGTGAACGGACCGCAGATCACGACATCGGCGCGCTCGCAGTCGTCACGCTCGAGCGTGTAGTGCAGCTTCTGCGCGAACTGCAGGGCGTCGGCGTGGGTCTTGTGCAGCTTCCAGTTGGCCGCCAGGATCGGTTTGCGGGACATCTGCTACCTCGTCGGTCGGGATCGGTCAGGTGGGATCGGGCGCGCGGAGGGCCGCAAGGCCCGGCAGGTCGCCGGCCTCGATGTACTCGAGCGACGCGCCGCCACCGGTGGAGAGGTGGTCGATACGACCGGCGAGGCCCATCTGGCGCAGAGCGGCGGCCGAGTCGCCGCCACCAGCGACGGTGAACGCCTCCGTGGACGCGAACGCCTCGGCGACACCACGGGTGCCGGCATCGAAGGGCGGGGTCTCGAACACGCCCATCGGGCCGTTCCAGAGCACGCTCCCCGCCGACGCGATGCGCGCAGCGAAGCTCTCCACCGTCCGCGGACCGACGTCGAGGCCCATCCAGCCGTCGGGGACGTCCGTGGGGGCGGTCACGCGGGTCTCCGCCGCGGACGCGATCTCGGTCGCGCAGACGACGTCTTCGGGCAGCAGCAGCTCCTTGCCGAGCTCGGCCGCCCGCGCGACCGCTGCCTTCACGTCGAGGATGCGGTCGTCCTCACACAGGCTCGCGCCGATGCTGCCGCCTTCGGCGCGAGCGAACGTGAACGCCATCGCGCCGCCCACTAGGAGGACGTCGACCTTGTCGAGGAGTGCGTCGATGACCCCGAGCTTGTCGCTCACCTTGGCGCCGCCCAGGATCGCCACGAACGGTCGCGGCGGGTCCACGAGGATGCGCTCGAACGCCTTCACCTCTGCCGCCACGAGAAGCCCCGGCGCGTGCGGTAGCAGTGCACACACACCCACGACCGAGGCGGCAGCGCGGTGGGACACACCGAACGCGTCGTTGACGTAGACGTCGGCGAGACGTGCAAGCTGCTCCGCGAAAGCGGGATCGTCGGCCTCTTCACCCGGCTCGAAGCGGAGGTTCTCGAGCATCGTCACGTCGCCGGGCTTGAGCGCTGCGACAGCGGCCTCGACCTCGGGGCCGACCACCGCGCTCTGCAACCTCACTTCGGTGCCGAGCTTCTCGGCCAGACGCTGCGCGACCGGCGCCAGGGACAGCTCGGGGACCACCTCGCCTTGGGGCCTGCCGAGGTGGCTGCACACCACGACGACGCCACCGCGCTCGCGCAGGTACCGGAGGGTGGGCAGCACCGCGTCGATGCGGAGCTCGTCCTGGATCACGCCGCCCTCGATCGGGACGTTCAGGTCGGCGCGGACCAGGACCCTCGTGCCGTCTGCGATGTCGAGCTCGGCGAGGTCACGCAATCTTGGCGACCAGGTCGACGAGGCGGTTGCTGTAGCCCCACTCGTTGTCGTACCAGCCCAGCACCTTGACCTGGTTGCCCAGCGACTGCGTCGACTTGGCGTCGAAGATGCAGCTGTGGGGGTCGTGGACGATGTCGGAGCTCACGAGCGGGTCCTCGCTGTAGCGCAGGATGCCCTGCCAGCGGGGCTGCTCGGCAGCCTTCTGGAACGCCGTGTTGACCTCGTCGACGCCGACCTCGCGGTCGAGCGTCGCGACGAAGTCGGTGATCGAGCCGTCGGGGACCGGCACCCGCAGGGCGATGCCGTCGAGCTTGCCCTTGAGCTCGGGGATCACGAGGCCGATGGCACGGGCGGCGCCGGTCGAGGTCGGGATGATGTTGACGGCGGCCGCGCGGGCACGGCGCAGGTCCTTGTGTGGCAGGTCGAGGATCGACTGGTCGTTCGTGTACGCGTGCACGGTGGTCATGAAGCCGCTCTTGACCCCGAAGTTCTCGTGCAGGATCGTCACGAGCGGTGCCGCGCAGTTGGTCGTGCACGAGGCGTTGGAGACCACGAAGTCGCTGTCGGGGTCGAAGGCGGAGTCGTTCACGCCGAGCACGAAGGTGTTGTCGGGCTCGGTCGCCGGCGCCGAGATCACGACGCGCTTGGCGCCCGCCTCGAGGTGCGCCGACGCCTTCTCCTTCGACGTGAACAGCCCTGTGGACTCGATGACGATCTCGGCACCGAGCTCACCCCAGGGCAGCTCCGCCGGGTTCCGTACGGCGAGCACCTTGATCCTGTCGTTGCCGACCACGATGGCGTCGCCGTCGACCGAGACGTCCTCGTCGAGGACCCCGTGGACGCTGTCGTACTTGAGGAGGTGCGCCAGCGTCTCGGCGTCGGTGATGTCGTTGACGGCGACGACCTCGACGTCGCCACCCTGCTCGAGCAGCGCCCTGTAGAAGTTGCGGCCGATGCGACCGAAGCCGTTGATGCCGACCTTGACAGCAGCCATGTGGTTCTCCGGGATCCCCTGTTGAGAGGTCCCGATGTTGCCATGCCCCGTGCGGCTACATCTATTCAGCCGGTTGGGCCTGCGCTGTCTCGGTCAGGGCGTTGACCATCTGGTCACGGTTCTGGCCGATCGCGACGGCGACTTGATCGCCCGAGACGGCGAGGATGACCACCCGCCCGTCAGGAAGGTTGGCCGACGTGAAGGGCTGTCCCTGCACCTCGCCGGGGGTGGGGTCGGTGGCGCCAGCGGCCGAGAGGAGCCTGTCGACCGTGCCGGCGTCGGCCGTCTGGCCCGGCGGCAGGGTCGTCGAGTACGCCGTCATCACCGTGGACCCGTCCTTGCTGATGTCGAAGCCCTGGATGTCGGCGAAGGTGCCCTCCGGGAACGGCACGTCGGTGGGGTTCGTCTGGGGCTTCATCGTGAACGTGTACGCACCGACGGTGATCTGCTGCGGCTGGTTGGGATCGACCTCGCCGGGCGAGCTCTCCGACGTCGAACCCGACGCGTCGGGCGAGGCGGCGGTGGTCGTCGCGTCGGAGCTGTCCTTGGACGAACTGCATGCGGCGGCGAACACGGCCGCTGCGGCCAGCAGGACACAGAGGAGCACTGGGAGCCGCACGCGTCGCTGGACGGGGGCGGGACGTGTGGCGGGCATGGGTGCGCTTCTCCTGGGCTGGGGTCAGCGAGGTGTGTCGAGTGCCGCCGTGACGGCGTCGATCATCGATTCGACGGCCGCGCGGTCGGCACCTATGAAGACCACGACCGGGCCGTCCTCGGATGCACGTGCGATTCCCACGGTACCGTCACCGGCGGCGACCTCCCAACTCGGGAGACCGGCGATCGTGCTCTGCCGCGGGGTGCCGCCACCGTGGGCGCCGGCGAGGTCCGCGAGCAGGGACGCGACGGTCGAATCGGTGGGCCGCCCTCCACCGGCCGGCACGATGCGCAGGTACCGTGCCACACGGTTGCCGGCCGCGTCGGTGATGTCGTAGGCGGCCACGTCACCGACGCCCGGCGGCAGGGCCGCACCCGCGGCCGCAGGCACACGTGTGATCGTGTAGCCGGCCACCTCCTGGTGGTCCTCGAACCCCGCGGCGGGATCCGCCGGAGCAGCCGTAACCGGGGCCTCGGGCATCGCGGACGTCTCCGTGCCCGCAGCCGGCGACGCGGGAGCAGGCCCGCTGTCGGCGCATGCTCCGGCACCGGCGACCGCGATCGCAACGGCGGCGGCTCCGACCACGACACCCAGCGCCGGTGCCGTCACGGCGGTGGCGCCGGGACCGCTGCCACCGCCTCGACGGCGCGGAGCAGGGCTGTCTCGTCGACACCCGGGTAGCCGACGAACATCGCGAGGATGCCGTCCTCGTTGACACGAGCGATCACTGCGGTCCCTTCGGGCGCTGTCGCCGCGAGGGCCGGTTTGCCGGCGACGGTCGTCGGGTGAGGTGCACCGAACTGGCCGGCGAGCACCTGGGCCAGGATCGCATCCGTGAGCACCGCCCCGGTCTTGGGCGTGACGAGCACGAAGGCCGCCACCGGCTTCGACTCCGGCGAGATGATCGTCGCCGTCTGCACCTTCTCGGCCTGCGCGGACAGGGCGGGCGGCACCCGTGACAGCGACGGGTCCGTGAACACGACCGTGTATCCGCCGGCTGCCGCCACGGTGCCTGCGTCCGGCACGGCGGTCGGATCGTCGGCAGCGGCGGTCGTGGTCGCCGCCGATCCATCGTCCTGTGCGCACGCGGCCACGGGTGCGAGAGCGGTCGCGGCAGCGATCACCAGCGCGACCCATGGCCGCGTGCGCCCACAGGACAAGGTTGTGTCAGCTCGCGACGTCCGCGACTGCCTGGCCGAGCTGGTCCTCGGTGACGCCGGGGACGCCGATGACGAGGCCGATGTCGCCCTCTTCGGTCGCGCGGCCGATGACCACCTGGCCGGATGCGAGCGTGACGTCGAAGCCCTTCTTGCCGTTGATGGTGACCTCGGACACGGGTGCGCCGTTGCCGGCGACGGTGAGGATCTCGCGCACCTGGTCGTCGGTGACGGTGCCGTCGACGGTGTACTTGATGAACAGGCCGATGGGTTGGGTGCCCTTGGTGATCGAGGCCGCCGCGACCTCGGTGACGCCCTGCGGTGCGCTGAGGCCGGCCTCGGACGGGTCGACCATCGTGAGCGTGTACTCGCCGATCTGCTCGGTCGCGCCCACCGGTGGCGTCTGGCTGCCTGAGCCGGTCGTTGCCGGCGAGGCCTCGGTCGTGGTCGGGGCCTTGGTCGTGGTCGTGGTCGTGGTCGTGTCGTCGCCACCTATCGAGGCCTTGACGCTGCAGGCACCGAGTGCGGCGACACCGACCGCGCCGACGAGCATGAGCGACATCCGGCGAGCGCGTTTCATCTTCGGCTTCTCCTCGAATCGAGTTCCAGGACGGGAATGGGCTGCACGAGCCTACTGCGCGCTGGATGTCGCCTGGTTCAGAGCGACGAGCATCGCCACTAGGGCGTCGCGGTCGCGTCCCTTGACGACGTTGACCGTGCCGTCCTCTAGCAGGTTGCCGATGTAGACCTCGCCGCCGGGCCCCTCGATCACGAACCCGCGCTGCTCGCCGATCTCGATCGCGGTCGCCGAGCCGCCGCCCGCGGCCTCGGCGAGCACGCGCTGGAGGTTCTCGTCGTTGGGCGACACGGACTCCGGCAGCAGGCCCTGGACCGCGACGGCGACCTCGTCGGCGTCCTTGAAGTAGCGGTATCCGGTGACACCCTCGAGGTCCGGCGGTACGGCGAGACCGGTGGCGCCGGGTTCGACGGCGGTGACCCGGTATCCGCCAATCACGAACCCGCCGTCGGTGGTGACCACGTCCGGCGCGCTCGTCGGCGACGCAGCTGTCGTCGGTGCCGACGTGTCCGCACTGCTGCAAGCCGACACGGCGAGCAGCACGACGGCGCCGGTCACCGCCAGGAACATGCCTCGTCTCACTGCGGCTCCCACGGTCGCGGATCGGGCTCGGGCGATCATGGCCGCTGGTCGCGCCAGCCCCGTAGACCAGCATGTCCGACCGGCGCTGCGCTAGTCCACCGGGTCCGCCACATGTGCCGGTGACGCGGCGAACTTGCCCGTGTAGAGCTCGCCGTAGAGGCCCCCCTCGGCGAGGAGATCGGTGTGGGTGCCCGACTGCACGACCTTTCCGCCGTCGAGGACGAGGATCCGGTCGGCACCCTCGATCGTGGAGAGCCGGTGTGCGATCACGAGGCTGGTCCTTCCCGCCAGCGCCTCGTCGAGGGCGCGCTGCACGAGGCGCTCGTTCTCGGTGTCGAGGTGGCTGGTCGCCTCGTCGAGGATCACGATCGCGGGGTCCTTGAGCAGCACCCGTGCGATTGCGATGCGCTGCTTCTCTCCGCCCGAGAGCCGGTATCCGCGCTCACCGACGACCGTCTCGAACCCGTCGGGGAGCGAGTCGACGAGGTCGAGTATCTGCGCGCCACGGCACGCGCGGCGCAGGTCCTCGGTCGTGGCATCCGGGCGCGCGTAGCGGAGGTTCTCCGCTATCGACACGTGGAACAGGTGCGGGTCCTGGCTCACGACCCCGACAGCAGACCGGAGGCTCTCGAGTGTGAGGTCACGCACGTCATGGCCGTCGACGCGCACGGCTCCCTCGGTGACGTCGTACAGGCGCGGGACCAAGGACGCAGTCGTCGTCTTGCCGGCACCCGACGGGCCCACGAGGGCGACGAGCTCTCCCGGTTCGACATCGAGGTCGAGGCCGGTCAGCACCTGCTTGCGCCCGTCCGACGACACGACCCCGTCGGTGAGCGACGCAAGCGCCGATTGCGCCGCGGTCGGGTAGGCGAACCCGACGTGGTCGAAGGTGATGCGACCCTCGGGGTCGTCGAGGGGCACGGCGCCGGGCCGTTCCGCGATCGCACGTTCGAGGTCGAGCACCTCGAAGACGCGCTCGAAGCTCACCATCGCCGTGAGGAAGTCGATGCGTGTCGTGGTCAGCGCGGTCAGCGGCGGGTAGAGCTGAGCGAGGTACATGCTCAGTGCGACGATCGTGCCGACGGCGAAGGTGCCGTCGACGGCGCCGAGTCCACCGATCAGGTACAGCCCGGCGGTCACCAGCGACGCGACGAGACCGAACCCGAGCATGAACGCACGGTTGTAGACGGCGGTGACCACACCGATGTCGCGCACACGGCCTGCCCGCGAACCGAACTCGTCGAGCTCGCGGCGGCGTTTGCCGAAGAGCTTCACGAGCATGGCGCCCGCGACGTTGAAGCGTTCGTTCATCATCGTGTTCATCGATGCGTCGACGTCGAAGGCCTCGCGGGTCAGGACCTGCATGCGCTTGGCGATGCGGCGCGACGTGAAGATGAAGACCGGGAGCACGAGCAGCGCGATCGCGGTCACCTGCCAGCTCAAGGCGAACATGGCGATGAGGGTCGCACCCACGCCGATCAGGTTCGCGACGATCTGGCTCAGGGTCTGCGTGAGGGCACGCTGGGCGCCGATCACGTCGTTGTTCATGCGGCTCACGAGAGCGCCGGTCTGCGTGCTCGTGAAGAACGCGATCGGCATCTGCTGGACGTGATCGAACAGCGCCGTGCGCAGGTCGTAGATGAGGCCCTCGCCGATGTCGGCCGAGAGCCAGCGCTGCACGAGCGAAAGGATCGCGTTGATGATCGCGATCGCTGCTGCTGCTGCTGCCAGGGCGATGACAAGCGACCGGCTGGCCTCGGGGATCGCCTTGTCGATCAGCGACCGGAGCAGCAGCGGCGGGAACACGTCCACGATCGCGAGGACGACGATCGTCACGACGAACCAGATCAGCTTCGCCCGGTACGGGCGCGCGAAGCGCAGGACGCGCTTCAGGGTGTCACGTTCGAGCCTCTTGCCTGCGAGCGTGTCGCGATCGGTGGAGAAGCTGCGGAGCAGCGCCCAGTGCTGCGGGAACATCGTTGTGAGCGTATGCGCGCCGACGCCCGCGGCACAGGCCGCGGGCGTCGGGGTGAGAAGGGTTCTCTACGTCAGGAGACGGCGTGGCGGCGGCGGCGCGAGGTGTACACGACCGCGAAGCCGGTGCCGGCGAGAACGGCGCCGATTGCGAGGAGGCCGAGCACGTCACCGCCGGTGAAGGGCAGCGACGTCGACGCTGCACCCGGGTCGGCGACGCTGGCGTTGCCGCTGCCGCCACCGAGGCCGGGGTCGCCGGGGTCTCCGGGGTCGCCGTGGGGACCGACCTTCTCGGTCGGCGGGTGAGGGTAGGACTGCGCTTCGGCGGCGACGGCGAACATGCCGAAACCGATCATCAGCGCAGCAGCAAGAGCTGCGATACGGCCAAGGAGCTTCATCTTCAGACCTCTACCTTCCTCACCGGGTCCGATGCCGTGCCTCCCAGCACCGACCAATTTCGCTCTCTGTCGAGAGACTGCCCCACGGCCCTGATCTCGCATCGAAATGCGCCATTGGGGTTGTTCCGCAGTCTTTCGACGCAAACACTAGCCCCCCCTTCTACCTCACGCAACCAAATACGCTGGTCACGGCATGGATCGAGCGGTTCGGGAAAGTTGACCGACCGTCCTCGCGCTCAGCGGAGCATCACACCGGGGTTCATCACGCCGGCGGGATCGAGCTCGGCCTTCACGGCCGCGAGCGCCCTCGTGTGCAGGTCGGGGACCTGTCGCAGGTACCAGGGGCGGTGGACGCGGCCGACGGCGTGGTGGTGGGTGATCGTGCCCCCGGCGGCGATGATCGCCTCCGACGCCGCCGCCTTGACCACGTCCCAGTGCTCGAGCTGGTCGCCGAGGGAGCTCGGAGCGACGACCGTGAAGTAGGGCGCGGCGCCGTCGGGGTAGACGTGGGTGAGCCGGCACGAGACCGTGCCGCCGCCGCACGTGGCGTCGAGGGCGTCCTCGGTCGCAGTGCGCACGGCGCCGACGAAGGCGTCGAATCGATCCCACGTGACGGCGGACTCGAACGTCTCCGTCAACGCACCGAGACGCGCGATGGCGTCGCGCAGGTCCGGCAGGCGCAGGAACGCCGAGCGCCACGAGTCGACCGCGTCACCTCCCGGCGTCGACGCCGATCGCGGCGTCACGGTGCCCCCGTGATCGCATGCCGCGGCAACAGCGGACGCCAGCGCGGCGTCGACCGGCTCGTGCGCCGACTCGTACGCGAGCAGGAGGACGGCGCGCTCACCGCTTCCGGCACCGGCCATGAGCGCTTCGGTGGGGTCGAGGAGCCGGCAGTTGGCGGGGCGCAGGCCGGCTTGCACGACACCACGACAGGCCCGCGCACCGTCCAGGAAGTCGT
>JAIBAC010000030.1 GCA_019695375.1 Acidimicrobiia bacterium | reverse complement strand
ATCGCCGTGGCCGCGGCGGGATCGGCCGGCGTCGACGCCACCTTGGCGACCCGGAGGGCACCGTCGCCGCCCAGCGCGACGGCGTCGGTGAAGGTTCCCCCCGAGTCGACTCCGACACGCACGTCCGCCACGGCGGCGAGGATACGCCGCGGGCAGCGGTCCGGAACCGGCTCCGACCAGGACATCGTGGCCTGGACCCTGTCCGCCGGGAGGGGGTGCCACTAGGATGCCGCCATGTCGGTCATAGCGCTCGCCAACCAAAAGGGTGGGGTCGCGAAGACGACCTCGACGTTGTCCCTGGGCGCGGCCTGGGCCGAGATGGGCGACCGTGTCCTTCTCGTCGACTGCGATCCACAGGCCGCGCTGACCTACTCGATGGGTGTCGATCCCGAGGACCTCGACGTCTCCCTCCACGACGTCCTCGTCGGCCGCGCCGGTATCGCCGACGTGCTGTGGGAGGCCCACGGCTGCCACATCGCCCCGGCGACGATCGACCTCGCCGGATCCGAGGTGTTCCTGCTCACCAAGACCGGGCGCGAGTTCGTGCTCGGACGGGCGCTGACGAAGGTGGCCGAGGCCTACGACGTCGTCATCATCGACTGCCCGCCGAGCCTCGGGATCCTCACGATCAACGCGCTGACCGCCGCCGACGAGGTCATCATCCCGCTCCAGTGCGAGTCACTGAGCCAGCGGGGCATGAGCCACCTGCTCGAGACGATCGAGGACGTGCGCCAGTTCACGAACCCGCAGCTCTCGATCAGGGGCGTGATCGCCACGATGTTCGACCCGCGCACGAAGCACACCCGCGAGATCCTGTCCAACGTGACCGACTCCTACGGCCTCAAGGTCCTAGAACCGCCCGTGCGCAAGAGCATCCGTTTCGCCGAGGCACCGGCGGCGGGCGAGACGATCTTCCAGCGCGCACCGTCGGTCCCGGGGGCCGACGCCTACCGCCAGATCGCGCGGGAGCTCCGCGACTGGGCGCCAGAGCCAGCGCCACCGCCAGCCGCCGGGGCAGAGGGTGCGGGCACGAGCGAACCCCGGAACGATCCGCCCGAGGCCGTTCGATCGCCGACCGAGGCCGGGCCCGCGCACGAGGCATCGGCTGCGACGCCGGACATGCCCCAGCCACCACCTGAGCGCTCCGTCGGCGTCCGCACGATCCCGATCGACACGGAACCGCTGTGAGCCCGCCTCCGCGACAGCGCTCGAGCGCCACGCGCGTGACCCCTTCGGCGCACCCGACGGGGGCCGGCCCCCGCAACGAGGCCGATCCCACCGGCCGCCACGTGTTCTTCACGAGCGGCCCCACCGCCCAGAACCAGCAGGGTCGCCTGCAGATCGAGTGCGCCCGGTGCCACACCGTCACAGCGGTCTCGCCGATGCAGCTCCTGCGCTCACGAGCACCGCTGTTCGTGTGGGTGCCGGTGATGAAGTACTCGCGCTGGGCCCGCTGCCCGGCCTGCTCGAAGCACTCGTGGGTGAAGCTGCACGTGCGCCTCTGAGCGAGCAGCGGGTCAGCGCGATGTGTTGGACGTGCGGTCTGCGGTCCCCCGACCGCGGACGGGGTGCGCCACTACCCTCGTTGCCGCATGAGATCTGCTGGAGCGTCCCGCCCCGGCCGGATCACCGCCGCCGACGAAGGGCACCTGGCGGCCGTCGGTTCGATCTGGTCCACCAACTACGGCCTCGAGTTCGGTCTGGAGTCACGTCCGGCCGCTCGCGACGTCGCGGCGGCGCTCGCTGCTGCCTGCGCGCTCGCCCCACGGCTGTGCTCGCGTGCCCGCGGCAGGCGCTGGGTGCCCGGCCCTGTGCCCGTCGTGGAAGAGGTCGAGGACTCGCGCGCCGCACTCCACGACCTGCGGACCTCCTTCGTCGACGAGCAGTTCGACCCTCGGACCGACGCTCCACTGCGCGTCGCCGTCTCCGGGTCCCGGATCGTGCTCGCCTGCATGCATGCCGTCTGCGACACGCCCGGCCTCGTCGGCTTTGCGTCACACCTGTTCACGGCGCTGTCCGCCACGACGGCACCCGAGCACGGCACGCGTGCATGGCCGATGCTCCACCGGGAGGCGTGGCGTCCCGCCGTCTTCAGGGAGCTCGTCGAGCTGCGCCGCAGACCGGCCGTGCACCTGACACCGTTCCCGGCGACCGGAGCACCTGTCATCGGCAGCGATGCTGCCGTCTGGTCGCTGACGGCCAGTGAGACCGAGGCGGTGCTCACCGCTGCCGGCCGCACAGGTCCGATGGGGATCACCGCATCGACACTCTTGAACCACTGCCTCGGGCAGGATCGCGGCGGGGCGTTCGCAACGCTCTTCATCCCCGCGAACCTGAGGCCGCGCGAGCAGCCGTGGTGGCCGGCCGGCAACCACATCGGCCATCTGCTGCTGGACTTCGACGCGCCCGTCGCCGCCGCCGAGCTCGCGGCAACGATCCGGCGGCGCCTCGAGACAGCCCGCTACGCCGCTCGTTGGGAGTCCCTCGCCGCGCGCGCACGCAACCGCGGGCGCCACGACCCGGGGCCGGGCACACCCGAACTCGAGCAACCTCCGATCTCGATCAACGTGAACAACCTCGGCAGGATCGACGAGTCCCTGCTCCCGGGCGTGACAGACATGGTGTTCCTGGGTTCGAACTCCCCGCTCTACCCCGTTGTCACGTTGCTCACGCTCGGCAGCCGGATGTCGGTGTGCGCCCGTGTGCGCGAACACCACGGCGGCAGAGCCGTCGCCGAGACGCTCATCGACCAGGTGCGCCGCGAGCTGCTGTGACGGCAACCGGCCCGGAGCGACCGCACGGACGGTGCCGTAGCAGGGTTGTCGCGGGTCACGGTCTCGCGCCCCGCTGGCGACCGAGCCGCCGGCGCCAGCTCTCCGTGCCCGCGGCGTCGACCCGGCGGCGGTCGGGCGGCGGCGTGATCGCCTCGGCGTAGAGGGGCAGCACCGCGGCGGGGCTGTAATGGGCCTCGTAGCGCTTGCGTCCCGCTGCGCCCATGCGTTCGCGCAGCTCCTCGTCCTCGACGAGCGCGACTATCGCGTCCGCCCATTCCGCCGGTGTCGACGCCAGGAAGCCGGTCTCGCCCTCGATCACGACCTCGGAGTTCATACCGACCGGGGACGCGACCGTGGGCAGTCCCGCGGCCATGTATCGGATCAGCTTGAACGCGCATTTGCCCTTCGCGAACTCGCTGTCGTCGAGAGGCATGAGCCCGATGTCGAAGTGCACGAGCTTCGCCTCGGTCTCGGGCGACTCCCACACGATCAGGTGGCGGTCGAGGCCCTCGACCTCGCCCATGATGTCCATCGCCTCGGGCTGGCTGATCACGGCGAGCTCGAACTCGGTACGCCGCCGTGCCGCCGCGACCCCTTCCATCACGTGCTTCAGGAAGTAGGCGCCGTCGGGTGCTCCCGACCACCCAACCCTCACGGGCCCGGGCTCTCGTGGTCCGTGCCGCGGTTCGATCCAGTCACCGGCGGCTGTCGGGATCACGACCACGTCGTCGCAGTACTGACGTGCCCAATCCGCGAGGAACTCGTTCCCGGCGATCACCCTGTCAGCGAGCTCGGCGGTGCGCTCGGCCTTGCGCGGGGTCCACAACGGCGGGACCGGAGCATCGTCGATGCACATCCAGATCGCGTCGTCGAGCTCGAAGACGAGGTAGTTGGCACGCTCGGCGACGAGCTCCTCGAAGATCGGCGGGCCGGTGAACACCAGGGCGTCGCGCAGGATCACGACGGTGTCGTAGCGGGGCAGCGTGAACGACTGCGCGACACGTTTGACGATCCCCGAGGTGATGCCGATGATCTTGCGGGCCGTGCCGGCGATCCCATGTGTCCACCCCCACGGGAAGACCCATGGTGGCACCGTGCTCGACGTGTGCAGGTCGATCCCCTGGTCCGCGAGTGCGTCGACGTACTGCCCGGCGCGCCACCAAGCTGTGTTGCCGGCGCGCAGGCTCGCCTGGTCCGTGGAGACGACCAGGACCTGCAGTGCGTCGGGATCGGCTGATCGTCGCCTTCTGCGTTCGCTCACTGGAGATGCCTTTCGAGGTGATCGACGACCACGTGGCCGATCGGCAGGGATGCCGTCGCCGCGGGTGAGGGAGCGTTGAGGACGTGCACACAGAGCCGGTCCTCGACGATCGCGAAGTCGTCGACGAGGGCGCCGTCGGGGCGCAAGGCCTGCGCCCGCACACCTGAGGGAGCACGGGTGAGGTCGTCCGCCTGCAGCGACGGCACGAGGCGCTGGAGGGCGCGCAGGAACGCGCGCTTCGATGCCGACCGCCACATCTCGCCGACACCCGTCCGCCAGTACTTCCGTGCCAGATGCCGGAACCCGCTGTAGCGCAGCACCTCGCTCAGGTCGGCGAGGTCGACGTCGCGCCACCTGTATCCCTCCCGCGCGAGCGCGAGCACGGCGTTGGGACCGACCTCGAGGCCGCCACCCACCATCCGCGTGAGATGTACTCCTAGGAACGGGAAGCTCGGGTCGGGCACGGGGTAGATCAGGTTGCGCACGATGTCGCGCCGCTCCGGCACGACCTCGTAGTACTCACCGCGGAAGGGGACGATCTGCACGTGGGGGTCGGTGCCGGACGCCCTCGCCACCCTGTCAGACTGCAGACCCCCGCAGTTCACGACCAGATCGGCGCCGAGGTCGCCCGAATCGGTGCGCACACGGAGGGCCCCGCCGGTGGCGTCGACGGACTCGACGAGCGTGCCGAGGCGGATAGTGCCGCCCGCCTTCTCCACCAGACGCGCCATGGTGTCGCAGACGGCGACGTAGTCGACGATGCCCGTCGACGGCACGTGGAGGGCGGCGAGGCCGGCGGCGTTCGGTTCGAGCTCGCGCAGCGCCTCGGGCCCGATCCGCTCGTTGGGCACACCGTTGGCGAGACCACGCTCGTGCAGCACCTCGAGCGCGGGGATCTCGTCGGGTCGAGTGGCGACGACGACCTTGCCGCACACCTCGTGCGCGATCCCGTGATGGCGGCAGAACTCGACCATCTGCGCGCGTCCGTCGACGGCGAGCCGTGCCTTCAGCGATCCGGGTGGGTAGTAGAGACCTGAGTGGAGCACGCCCGAGTTGCGGCCTGTCTGGTGGTGCGCGAGGCGCGTCTCCTTGTCGACGACGACGACGGCGACGTCGGGAGCGCGCTCGGTGAGCGCGAGCGCCACCGAGAGGCCGACTATGCCACCACCGACCACGAGGACGGTCCTGTCGTTCGTGCTCACGTTGCTCCGCACGGTCTGGGTCGAATACGGTCTCGCCCAGCTTCAAGGCTGCGCAGCGCCTCGATCTGCAGGACGTTCCCGAACGCGGGTCGAATCATTCTGTCGGCGGCGCTGCCACGCGGCACGATCCCCCTCACCTGGTTCGCTGGAGTCTTCCACATGAAGGTCATGGTCACCGGAGCGGCCGGCTACATCGGCCAGCCGCTCACCGAGATGCTCCACACCGAAGGCCACGAGGTCCTCGGTGTCGACATCCGTCCGGCACAGCACACGACCGAAGGCGACATCCGCGACCTCCCCGACCACCTCTTCGAAGGCGTCGACTCGATCGTGCACCTCGCCGGTGTCAGCTTCGCACCGGAGTGGACCGACGCCGACGACATCATCTGGGACGCGAACGTCGAGGGTGTGAGACGGGTGCTCGACCAAGCCGAGCAGGCCGGCGTGCGGCGCTTCGTGCTCGCGTCGTCGGCCTCGATCTTCGAGGGCCGCAGCGACGACCTCGCCCGCGTCGACACACGCCCACGACCGGTCTCGGCGTACGGACGCTCGAAGGCCTGCGCCGAGCGCGTCGTCACTGCGTCTGCGATTCCGCAGAAGGTGGCGCTGCGCAAGGGCACGCTCTGCGGCCTCGGCCCCAACCCGCGCCTCGACCTCGTGCTCAACCAGATGAGCCTCAACGCCGTGCGCAAGGGCAAGGTCTTCGTGGACGGCACCGGCGACAACCACCGGCCGATGCTGCGGCTGTCGCGGACGGTGCGCAACTACTTCCACTTCGCCACGACCGAGGTGCCCGACGGGTCGCACTTCTTCAACATCTGCGACGACAACGTGACGGTCGTCGGGATCGCGAAGGGCGTGTGCCAGCTCACCGGCGCAGAGCTCGTGCACCGCGAGTACACCGGCCGTCCCCGCTCCTACGTGATGAGGAACGAGGCGACGGCGGGCCTGCCGCTGCCGCCCGAGGAGCCCATCGGCATCGACGGCATGGTCGCCGAGGTCGTCGCCGAGATGCAGGCCGAGATCGACAGGCTGCCGCAGGTCTCGACGGATCCACGCCTCGACCGCCTCGAAGAGATCAACCGCGACCTCCGCTGAGCATGCGAGTCCTGATCACCGGAGCCGGCAGCCAGCTGACCGCGCCGCTGACCGCGACCTTCGAGCGGACGGGCCACGAGGTCACGGCGCTGTCGCACGCGGACCTCGACATCCGCGACCTCGCAGCCGTGGGCGCGGCCGTCTCCGCGGGGCCCGGTTACGGGGCCGTGGTCAACCTCGCCGCTGCCAACTCGGTCGACGGCTGCGAGCAGGATCCTGTCTCGGCCTACGAGGGCAACACGCTGGGACCGATGGTGCTGGCACGGACTGCACGCGACGCCGGCGCCCAGTTCGTGACGTTCAGCTCCGACTTCGTCCACGGCGGGCTCGCGCAGCCGCCCGAATACCTGGACGAGACCACCGAGGCGGTACCGGTCAACGTCTACGGGCACTCGAAGCTGCTCGGCGAACGCGCGGTCGACGCGATTGGCGCACACGCCTACGTGCTGCGTACGTCGTGGGTGGTCGGTGAGAGGTTCCTCGACGGCGTGCGCTCCAGCATCGAGGCCGGCAAGGTCGGCCTGCCCGAGGGCGGCCACGCGTGCCCCGCTGTCGCGGCGGACCTGTGCGAGGTCGTACGCATCCTCCTCGAAGGCGATGCCGCTCCCGGGCTGTACAACGTCGTGAACCCGCCGCGCACGGACAGACCTGCGCTGCTCGAGGCGATCGTGTCCGAGCTCGGCGGCGATCCCTCGATCGTCACGGTCGGCCCCGACACCCGCCCCGCCCCGCGTCCCGCCTACTCCCCGCTAGGGGTCTCCAAGCTCGCGTCGCTCGGGATCGAGATGCCGCCCTGGCGCGAGGCGCTGCACCGCTTCGTGGCCGGTGAGCCTTCTCCCCTCGCGGCGATCTGAACGATCACGGGCGCGCCGCCGCCGCCGGCCTCGCACCGGTCGTCAGCAGGCGGTCAGCGAACCCAGCCCGACGGCACCACATAGCGAAGGGTCGGCGCGAGCTCCACGGATGCGCCTGCCGCCACATCGGCGATCTTGTTACCCCGATGGTCGTAGACCTCACCGGGACCGGCGTCAGCGGGCCACGGTACCGTGCCGCCCCGTCCGCCGGGACTCCAGGCTGCGAACACGGGCCGGCCGTCGCCGGTGGTGAAATCGGCGGAGCGAACGGTCGTGCCGTCACCGGACAGCCCGAGCGCGGTCGCGCGTGAAAGAGCCACCTTGTTGAACCGGTACGCGGAGTACGACGGTCGCGGCGGACCGGGGTCGTCGCCGGCGCCGAAGTCGACCAGTCCCGTGTCGTAGTAGTTGCGGGCGGCGTTGATCGTGAACCAGGACATGTGGTCCCATCCAAGCGCGACGGCCGTCGCGTACGACTTCGCCACGAAATCGGCCTGCGCGTCGGCGCCTGCGGGCGAATAGGCGAAGCTGAGCTCGGACACCGAGAGCCCGGGGTGCTGCATCCCACGTGCGCCGGCGACGCCCACCTGCTCGTGCGCCATCCGCAGCAGGCGGTCCAGTTCGGTGTCGGGGTCCGGGAGACCGCTGCCGGCTGCGAAGTGCATGTCGAGGACGTCGACATCGCCCGCACCGGGCGCGGCCAGGACCGCATCGAGGTAGCTCGGCTGCGACACACCTCCCGTCGACACGGTGCTCCCGTCACCCCAGCTGTGGATCTGGCGCGTGCAGGCCCCGAGGAGCTCGCCGTAACGGAGCGCCGTCCCGCGCCAGAACCTGTAGACGAGCGGGTTCCACGTCGCGTCAGGGTTTCCGTGCGGGTAGTCGGGTTCGTTCCAGACCTGCCACACCGTGATCGCCGGGTACTCGCGATGCATCGCGGCGAGCCACGCGCAGTACGGACCGTCGGCGTCGGCCCACGCGAGCGGAGGCATGTACTGGAACACGTTCGGCCCCCACAGGCGCCACGGACCGCCGGTGACCCCCCACATCGGAGCGTTCCACGGGGACACCTCGATCTTGTAACCCGCGTCGGAGAAGCCCTCGATCAGCCGGCCGACGTAGTAGCCGGTGTCGAGCGAGCCGGGGCCGTGCGGCTGGAAGTAGCGCCAGCCGGGGAAGAGGCGGACGAGATCGACGTCGAGGTCGTCGTACAGCGGCAGCCACGCGGGCAGCGCCTGGACCTGGTCGGGCGAGTATGCCGTCTCCTGGTCGCCGTTCTCGGACATGCCCCAGCGGAACGCGCGGTCGCCGCGGCCGTACGGCGGGGACCGCCACAGCTCGGCGCGTTCGTCGACGGTCCCCACCTGCATCCGGGCGGTGTCCACGTTCGCCTCGGACCGGTACACGAAAGCGTCGACGGCGAACAGTCCGTAGACGACGCCGATCACGACGAGCGGGGGTCCGAGGACGCGGCGCCAGCGCCGTCCCCCCCGCGGGTGGCGCACCGCCCAGACGACCCGGCGAACTCGGGCATGGGTCATCGGTGCCGGCCCGTCACGTCACCGGAGCGAGCTCGGCGCGCCCCAGCTCGGGGTCGGCCGGGCCGAGCTCCTGGTCCTCGATCGCCGGCATCACGAACGTCAGGGCGACGAACATGAAGAAGACGGCCGACGTCTGGATCATGAACATCGCTCCATTGGTGATCGAGTTCACGATGTTCCCCATGAACCAGGCCACTGCCGCCACCGACAGGACGCGGAAGAACGGTGTGCGCGCCGCCATGAACACGATGATCGCCTTCACCCACGTGATGATCAGCAGGCAGCACATGACGATGAGGCCAGGGATGCCCACTTCGGCGACGAGGTTGACGTAGAAGTAGTCGCCGGCCTTGACCGGCACGACGTTGTACGCACGGGCTTCGGAGGTGTTGACACCACCTCCGAGGAGCGATCCCGCTTGGGCTTGGCCGCCGCCGAGCGCGCTCGAGAAGTTCGCGATGTTGAGGATCCCCATGCCGCCTCCGATCGGATGTCGCAAGACGGCGTTCACGGTGTTCGTCCCCTGCTCGAGCCGGTCGTCGATGCTGGCCTGATCGGCCTTGGGGTTCTTGATCGATCCGAGCTTCTGGCGGGTGGCGGCGAGGGGGTTCTTGGACTGCAGACCCACGCGGCTGCCGCCCGTCTCAGGTATCCAGTTCCAGAGCATGACGGCCGCGAAGGCCATCAACGCCATGACGATGAGGGCGCGCAGGCGCGTTCGCCCCGAGCCGAGCCCGATGAAGAGCACGACGGGGACCGCGACCGCCATCACGGCAAGCGCGATGCGGTTGCCCGAGGACACCGTGTTGAGGGCTGCCAGCGGCAGGACCGGCAGGAGCAGCCAGCGCCGTTTGAACGCGCCGCGCTCGAGCAACCCGGCGAGCGCGATCACGAATATCGCTGCGCACCACATCGACCACGACGACGGCGTGAGCATTGTTCCGACGTTGCGGCTCTCGGTCACGAGGCTGCGCGCGGCTGTCGTGTTGAAGTAGTCCTTCTCGAAGCTGAAGTAGCCGGCGATCGCGATCTTGGTGCCCCAGATCAGCGCAAAGAACCCCAGGGTCATGAACCAGTTGATCAACCGCCGCACCGAACGGCGATCCTGGAGGTAGACCAGCAGACAGCCGTAGAAGAAGGCCGGTTCCACGTAGATGCGGAACTGACGCCATCCGGCCAGGCCGACACCGGCGACGTTCGGGTTGAACACCTGCGCCAGCGCCCACCCGACGTAGAGGATGATCAGCATGTGGACGAGGTGGGTCTTCTTGAGCCTGAGCCGTACGGGTGGAGGCTGTATCAGGATGTGCAGCACCGTCGCCCACATCGCGAGCGACCAGACGAGCTGGATCGGCAACGGATACACGAACCGCCTGACGAGGTCCCCGACGAGGATGAACGCGAGGGACGTGAATATCTTCACCTCGATGGTCGTCGCGAGCAGGAACACGGCTGCCGCGGGCACTGCGATCGCGGCGATCAAGGGCAGGTTCGTGACCACGAAGCCCTTCGTCGACAGGGCGTTCATGGTCGCTGCGAGCGCCACGAACAGCACGCCGATCCAGAGCATGGCGGCGACGACGTTGGACGACTTGGTGGTGATCTGGCGGCCCGTGGCGACGTCGCCGACGTTGAGGACCGGCAGGTAGCGCGCGACGATGTCGTCCCACGCGTGACGTTCGTTGCCCTGGGCGAGGTCGTACTGACGCTGCTGGAGGCGCCTGCGTGGCGTGACCAGCGCAGTCACCGCGTTCGCCAACGAGGACGGGTCGCCCACGCGGGCGACCTCGCCGTCGGAGCCGTGATGCACGACCTCGGCCCCTCCGGACGCGTCGGTGACCGCCACCGGGCGGCCGTGCGCGAACGCGAGCAGGACGAGCGGGGTCGGCGTCCCGACGCGATCGGGCAGCACGACCGCATCGGCTGCCTCGAAGAACACGTCGCTGTCGGGTGAGAACGGATCGGCGTCGTAGGCGGTGACGCTGAGGCCACGCGTCGCCGCCTTCCCCATGAGCTCGGCGGCGCCGCCGCGTTCGCCGGGGTTGACGACGACGGCGTCGACCTCGACTCCGTGGGCCGCGACCAGGGCCAGGGCATCGAGGAGGTCCTCGGCGCCGCCGTCGCGGGAGTCGGTGATGCCGAGGAGCACCGTCGAGCGGAGCGGCAGACCGAGGCGGCGCCTGCAGGCTGCCGCATCGGCCTGCACGTCGACGAGGTAGGACAGGTCGCCGTAGGGGACGACACGCACCTTGTCGGCGATCTCGACCTCGTCGCCGGGGAGCTTCAGCCCCTGCGCCCTGCGTGCCCTCGTGTCGTTCACGACGGTGGCCGCATCCGCCTCGCTGAACGTGATCAGCACGTCGACGCGGCTGTACAGCTTGCGCACGAACAGCGGCCAGGTACCGCCGCGCTCGGAGAACCACCACCGAACGGTCATCCACAGGCCGATGCACGAGCCGTAGAAGCCGCCGACGCGAAGAGCGAGCTCGAGTCCGTCGGGGAGGAACCCGAGCCCCACGTAGTTGCCGAACAACAGCAGCAGCCCGCCAGCGAGCACGCCGATCCCGATACGCAGGTAGCTGGCGTGGCGGCCCTGCGGGGCGAGCTCGTGGGCCACCCACACGACCCGGCGGCTCCCGAGGTGCAAGAGCCTGACCGTGAGCGGGTCGAGCCGCCGCGGTGCCGACGACTCCCAGACGACGACGTTCACGCGGAGGCGCCGGATCGTCCACAGGAGGACGAACATGTTGACGACCTCGAGCAGCGCTCGCCGGAGCCACGCCACCGCGCCGCGCTTGTGACGCGAGGTGTCGCGCAGCCACGGTGCCACCAGGTACTCGGGGCAGCCGGATACGGCGGGCTGCTCGTCGCGCTTGGGCGTCAGCAGGTACACAGGGGGGCCGCTGACGCTGAGGTGGCTGCAGAACCCGTGTGTGTACGCCGCAACGGCTCCGCGACCGGTCCGTTCCACGACGAGGACGCCGGCTCGCAGTTCGCTAGGGGCAGCCGCAGTGCCGATCTCGGTCTGCAGCGTGTCGGTCATCGGCGGAGTGGTCCTCGTCACATCCCGTTCGGGACGCCGTCGCGGTCAGGTCAGTACGTGCGGGCACCACGGCGCGGGCGCCGCAACCGTGCGCCCTGAGCGGTGGCGGCGGGAGCGATGGGTGCGGCACCTCCTGCACCGATGGGAGCAGCGCCACGGTTGGCCGGCAGCGTCGCGACCGCGGGCGCGGCCGGCGCCGCGGCCTCCTGCACGCTCTCCACGCCGAACGCGATCAGGATGCCGACCATGAAGCCGAGGACACCCCCGACCATCACCCAGATCATCGGCGGGAACCCGCTCGGGCTCTTCGGCACCTGGGGGGCGGAGAGGACGCTGATGGCGAGACGGTTCGCGCCGAGGACGCCCGCGTCGTCCTGACGCTGGTTGAGCCAGTCCTTGAGCGAGTCGACGACGGCGTTGGTGACAGCCTGGGCATCGGTCGGGTTGTCGCCGCAGGAGCTGATGGTCATCACCTGGGTACCGATCGTGGACTCGCCGCTCGTGCAGTCGCGGATGTCCTCGGCGGAGTAGACGCCGTTGAGCTTCTCCGACGCCCGCTGGGCGATCTCGTCGCTCTGGATGATCTCGACGTAGGTCGTCGGCAGGACGAGAAGCCGTCCCATCGCGGCCGTCGCGGCCGTGCCCGCGACCTTGGGCTGGTCGAGCAGGATCGTGGCGCTCGACTTGTAGCCGACCTTGCGTGGCGTGATCCCGCCGCTTCCGACCTTGTAGAGAAGGAGTCCGCTGATCAGCAGACCGATGAGCGTGCAGCCCACGATCAGGAGCCAGCGCCGAGCGAGGACGCGGATGACTTCACCGAGGTTCATGCTTGGCTGCTCCTGCTGAGCTGGGGAAGCGACACGGCACGTCGCCGGGGGCGGCTGCCATGACGCGCGTTGGGG
Source organism: Acidimicrobiia bacterium (assembly GCA_019695375.1). GTDB lineage: Bacteria > Actinomycetota > Acidimicrobiia > UBA2766 > UBA2766 > JAIBAC01. The sequence continues at coordinate 11,492 of JAIBAC010000030.1, read as the reverse complement.
CGCTTCGCCTTCGGATCGGGTACGGGGAGCCCGAAGGCGAAGACGACGCCGAGGGTGAGGCCGGCGACGGCTCCGAAGATCAACCAGTCGTTGGCGACGAGCGATGCAGGCTCGACCGTGTCCACCGTGTCGGTGTCGAGGATGGTTGCGACGATGCGGCTGCTCTCGGATGTGCCGGCGTTGTCCTGATGGGTGGTCATCCAGTCGACGAAGGCCGCGCCGGCAGCCTGCGAGAGGGCCACCGCGTCCTCGCGTGAGTCGCCGGCGACGTCGATCTGGATTATCTGTGTGGCTGCGATCCCGAACGCCTTGAAGCGCTCCTTGACCTCATCCGGCGAGTAGGCGCCACCTACACGGCGGGAGATCTCCTCGGCGAAGGCCTGCGTCTGCACGACCTCGGCATCGGACAGCGCGAGCAGGATGAGGTTGAGCGCCGACTTCGCATCGGCACCGGGGGTGTCGAGGAGGATGCGTGTCGCCCCCCGGAACGAGCCGGCCTTGGGCTGGAGGCCCCCGGACCCGATCGTGAGCTGCGTGGCGCCGGCGACGATCATGCCCACCAGGCCGAACGCGAGGATGAAGAGGGAACGCCGTCCCAGCACTCTGAGGATGCTGGCCAGATCCATGTGAACCTTGCTACCGCCGTGGTGGTCGTCGCGAAAACTGCTGGTCCCTCACCCCACGGCCCTCGGACTCACCGGCCCGCGCGAACTCTTCTCCACCCGTGGATCGGAACCCTCCCGAGGCTATCCGCGAAAACCGGCGACTCGTCACGCTCTTGCCCTGACTGGTCGGCCGCTGCCGTCTCCGGCGGTGCCGGGTGCGCTCGGCCTCAGCGAGCCAGGACGAGCAGGGAGGCGCCGCCCAGGGTGCGGACTGCCAGGTCCGGGGCGATCGCATACATCAACTTGCGTGGCCACAGCGCGAGCGCGGCCTTCTTCGACGCGGGCTCGAGCCCGCGCCAGTGCGGCGTGTACTCGTCGTCGATCACCTCGAAACCCGTGTCCTCGAGCTGAGCCAGCGCGATGTCGCGTGTGAACGAGTGGATGTGGCCGTAGTGGAGCCGCGGCTCCAGCGACCGGCCTTTGCGGATGATCGCCTGGGCGTTGGTGTCCAGCGGGATGTGGAACACGAACAGGTCCGATCGCTGCCTGATCTCGCGGAGGAAGCCGAAGATGTCCTCGACGTGCTCGATCACGTCGAGGAGCAGAACCACGTCCGGCCGCCGCGACGTGGTCGGGACCTCGAGGAAGTCGGCGAGCTCGAAGCGGACGGAGTTCGTCTCCTTCGGCTTGCAGATCTCGAACGCGGCCGGAGCTATCTCGTAACCCACCAGCTCACATTCGGGGCCGAGGCGCTGCGCCAGCTCGACGAGCACCTCGCCCGCTCCGCATCCGACCTCCACCAGGTAGTGCGGGTCGACGTGGTGGCGGGCCAGCATCTGCTGGACGCGGTCCGCCTTCCACGCGGAGTCCTCGACGTGCCAGTCGGGGTTCCGTGTCAGGTACTCGTCACCCGCGTAGACCTCACGGCCGCCTGAGTGGCCGCCCGAAACGGGCGAATCGGTCATTCGTCTCCCCATCCGATCGGAGGCTCCCACGCGGTCATGGAAGCACTGGCTGGGACCGGACACCCGACACGAGCGTGGGGGTCCGGTCTCAATAGGCGCCCTTGCGGAGCAGCAGCACGGGAATCGTCTTGAGCATGAGCTGCACGTCGACCCACAGCGACCAGTTCTGGATGTAGGCGAGGTCGAGCTTGACCATCTCGTCGTAGGTGATGTCGCTGCGCCCGAGCACCTGCCAGAAGCCGGTGCATCCGGGTCGCACGTTGAGCCGCTTGATCGCGAGGTCGCCGAAGTGCTCCACCTCGACGGGCAGCGCCCGCGGGCCCACCAGGCTCATCTCGCCCTTGAGCACGTTGACGAGCTGGGGTAGCTCGTCGAGAGAGGTCTTGCGGATGAAGCGGCCCACACGCGTGATCCGCGGGTCGTCGCGCATCTTGAACAGGAGCCCGTCGGAGTCGTTGCTGTCCCTGAGATCGGCGAGGCGCTTCTCGGCGTCGGTGCACATGGAGCGGAACTTCAGCATCTTGAAGTAGCGGCCCCGGTGGCCGGCGCGGCGCTGTGAGAAGAAGACGGGACCCCGGTCCTCGATCTTGATCGCGATCGCGACGGCGGCGAGGATCGGCGACACGATCAGGAGGCCGAGCGCGGCGCCGATCACGTCGATGAGGCGCTTGCCCGGCATCATGCGCGGTGAGTACGACAGGCGCCCGAGCGAGATCAGCGGGATTCCCTCGACGTGCTCGACCCCGCCTGGCGAGAGCAGGAAGTCCTTGAGCGGCGGCACCAGCGCCGCGTTCACCTTGAAGCCGTCCACGGCGAGGAAGCACTCGGTCGCGAAGTCGAGGTGGTCGGCCTCCGGCACGAGCACGAGCTGCTCGATGCCATGGCGGGTGACGAGCTCGGGGAGGTCCTCGGGGCGGGCGACGAGGCTGAGGTCGTCCTCGTCACCGCGGGCATCGGCGATCACGCCGAGCACCCGCATGCCGAGATCAGGGTGCTTGGCGATCTTCTCCACCAGATGTGCCACCGTCGGCCCACGCCCGACTATGAGGGTGGGGCGGGCGCCGAAGCCACGGGCCCTGAGGAGCTCGCCGGCAAGGTGCATGGTGCCGCGGCAGATGACGAGGATCACGAACGTCACCGACGACACCAGCGCGGCGTCACGGAGCGTGTAGCCGCCGATGTTGGGGTAGAGCGCCGCGAGCACGAACGCCGCGACCGTCGATCCCACGAGCAGGCGGGGCAGGTCGCCGAGGAGGGTGTTGGGTGTCACGTCCTTGTGCGGGGCGTAGAGACGGCACGCCATGAGCACGGGCAGGAACGTCGCGAGGATCGGCCACGCGACGACATCGAGGACGAAGAGCGTCGCGATGACGATCGCGCCGGCATCGGTGGCGAGGCGCACCGGCGACGACACCCGTGCCACCTTGGTCAACGCCCGGTTGACGAGGCCGGAGGAGCGCCTGTCGAAATCGGCGAGGACCAGTTCGGGCGCGCGTCGGGCGTCGCCGCGCTCGGTCAGGGAAGTGACGTTCTCGGCCGGCGCGCCCCTGCGGCGTCCGGCGCGCGCGGCCGTTCGCGGGGCTGGTTGGCCGATGCGCTCCGGCTCGGCTTGTGCTCGTGTGGTGAGAGTCAATTCTTCGATATCTGCCTGCTGCCAGGGTGCTCGCACACCATGCCCCTGGAACGTCATGAGCCTCGCCTCGCCGCCCGAACGCCACCGATCACGAAAGTCCTCCGCCGGGATGCGATACTGGTTCTCCCAACGGACACCCGGCTTGATGTCGGGGCCGCTCCCCGAGCCGCCCCCACCAGCGAGGATGGGCAACCATGTCGACCGTCTTCCCTGAGATCAGCAAACCCCGTGAAGCCTGCGGCGTGTTCGGGATCTACGCGCCCGGCGCCCCTACCGCGTCGATGACGTCACTTGGTCTTCTCGCACTGCAGCACCGAGGCCAGGAGTCTGCCGGGATCGCCTCGTCGGACGGGCAGACGATCACGGTCGTCAAGGACCTCGGCCTCGTCACACAGGTCTTCGACGAGCGTCGCCTATCTCCTCTTCAGGGACACCTCGCGATCGGACATGTCCGGTACTCGACGACGGGCTCCACGACCTGGGAGAACAGCCAGCCGCTGTACCGGTCGGCCGGCGCCGTCGGCTTCGCTCTCGGCCACAACGGGAACCTCACGAACACGGCGGCCCTGATCGAGGAGCACGGCCTCGACGTGGACGCCAGCAGCGACACCGACGTCGTCGCCGCCCTGATCGCCAAACTGCACGATGGGGACACAACGGACAGCCGCGGGCTCGAGCGGGCGGTGATGGCGGCGGTTCCCCTGCTCGAGGGCGCGTTCACGGCCGTCCTGATGGACGACGCCCGCGTGATAGGCGTGCGCGATCGCTTCGGCTTCCGCCCTCTGTGCCTCGGCAAGCTCGAGCACGGCTGGGTCCTCGCGTCCGAGACGTGCGCCCTCGACATCGTGGGCGCCCACTTCATCCGCGAGGTGGAGCCGGGCGAGGTGGTCGTGATCGACGCCGGCGGCATGCGGACGATGCGGGCGGTGGAGGAGGTCGAGCCGCGCCTGTGCGTGTTCGAGTTCGTGTACTTCGCGCGCCCCGACTCCAAGCTCTACGGCCGCAACGTCTACGACGTCCGCTACCGCATGGGCGAGGAGCTCGCGCGGCAGGCGCCCGTCGACGTGGACATGGTCATGCCCGTCCCCGAGAGCGGTGTGCCCGCAGCACAGGGGTACGCCAAGTCGTCCGGGATCCCCTACGGCGAGGGCCTCGTCAAGAACCGCTACGTCGGGCGGACGTTCATCGCACCGGAGCAGAACCTGCGCGATCGTGCGATTCGGCTCAAGCTCAACCCTCTCGTGGACAGGGTCAAGGGGCGCCGGCTCGTCGTCATCGACGACTCGATCGTGCGCGGCTCCACCACGCGCAAGATCGTGGCGCTGCTGCGCGAGAGCGGAGCCGCGGAGGTCCACCTGCGCATCTCGTCGCCGCCGTACCGGTGGCCGTGCTTCTTCGGCATGGACACGGGTCGCCGGTCCGAGCTCGTCGCCGCCGACATGTCGGTCGGCGAGATCTGCGACTACGTGGGGGCCGATTCGCTCGCGTACCTCGACATCGACCGCATGCTCCGTGCCACCGGAATCGCCGAACAGGGGTTCTGCACTGCGTGCCTGTCGGGCGACTACCCGGTCGAGATCAGCGGTGACGTTCGCAAGGACGTCCTCGAGCTGCCCGTCGAACACGGCGCCGACGCACAGAACGCACAGTGAAGCGGCCCCGCAGCCGGCGGCCACTGCTGCCTACTGCTGTGCCATCAGGCGGTTGAACTCGGACAGGTCGTGGGTGGCGGCGATGCCCCCGACCGTCAACCTCGCGACGCGGATCGCGCCTGTGAACCGGAACGGTGGCCTCCAGGCCGCCGGGTCGACGGAGTCGGTGGCGTCGTAGCCGCACGTGAGGCCACCGCCGAGTCCGAGGAAGATGGGAACCGTCCGCGCCACATCACCCTCGGCGATGACCTCGCCGTCACACGCGAGCACCACGTGCAGCGGGCTCCCGTGCCCGGCGAACACGTTCGGCGCAGCGGTCGGGTCGGCCTCGAGCGTGACGACGTGCTCTCCGGGCGGGACTGTCGTTCGGGCCTCGAGCGTGAACGTCTCGATCCCCAGGTAGTTGTAGGTGTGACAGACGCGGCCGTCCTTCATGTAGAGCGCGAAACCTCCGTGACGACCACCTTGGGAGACGAGGACACCGCTGGGTGCGTTCGCCTCCGGTACGGCGACCTCGACGCTCACCGAGTACGGGCGGTTGACCATGCGCGGCGTAAGGGTGAACGGCAGCGGAGCGGCGCCGGGATACAGGATGATCTCGTCACCGTGGTCCCAGAGCTGGGGCCGATCGCCGAAGCGCGCCAGGCCCACGCCCGCGAGCGGGAGCACGCCGTACCTCGCGGCCTCCGCGTACCAGAGCTCGACCATCGATCGCAGCCGCTCCGGCTCGTCGGCCGCGCGGTCCCTGGTCTCGGCCGGATCGACCGACAGGTCGTAGAGCTCCCACTCCTCGGCGTCGAGCACGTCGAGCGCCTCCGCCGTCAGCTCCGTGAACCCGAAGAGACGCCCCTTCTGACCGGCCTCCGCGAAGCTCGGACCCACCCACGGGCACACCGCCTTCCAGCCGTCGTGGTAGATCGACCGGTGCCCGAACATCTCGAAGAGCTGGGTGTGGTGGCGCGACTCGGCTCCCGTGTCGTCGAAGGTGTGCGCGAAGCTGACTCCGTGGATCGGCGACTGCTCGACGCCACCGAGGTGGGTGGGGGCGTCGACGCCGATCACCTCGAGGAGGGTGGGCACGACGTCGATGGCGTGTGCGTACTGGCTGCGCACCTCGCCGCGCGCGGCGATCCCCCGCGGCCACGACACGATGCACATGTCGCTGATGCCACCGCGGTAGGTCTCGCGCTTCCAGCGCCGGAATGGCACGTTCCCCGCCCACGCCCAGCCCCAGGCGTAGTGGGGGAACGTGTCGACACCGCCCCAGTCGTCGAGGCGTTCCAGGTTGGATTCGATCGTGACAGGCACGTTGTTGAACACGAACGCCTCGTTCACCGAGCCGTGGACGCGCCCCTCGGCGCTCGCACCGTTGTCGGAGACGGCGATCACGATCGTGTTGTCGAGCTCGCCGATCTCCTCGATGAAGTCCACGACGCGGCCGAAGTGGTGATCGGTCTGGGAGAGGAACCCGGCGTAGACCTCCATCTGGCGGGCGTAGAGGCGCCGCGCTTGGTCGGTCAGCTCGTCCCACGCCGGCACGTCGGGATCACGCTCCGACAGCGCGGTGTCCGCGGGCAGGAGCCCTTGAGCAACCTGCCGCGCGAACGCGTCCTCGCGGTATCGGTCCCAGCCGTCGTCGAAGCGCCCCGCGTACTTCTCGACCCACTCGCGTTCCACGTGGTGGGGGGCGTGGCCGGCACCCGCCGCGTAGTAGAGGAAGAACGGCTTGTCGGGTGCCGCCACGTGCGCGCTCTTGATGTAGTCGATCGCGCGGTCGGCGAGGTCGCGGTTGAGGTGGTACCCGTCCTCGGGCGCATACGGCGCCTCGACCGCGCCGTTGTCGCTGACGAGCTCGGGGAACCACTGGTCGGTGTCGCCCTGCATGAACCCGTAGAAGCGCTGGAAGCCGCGCCCGAGCGGCCACCGGTGGAACGGCCCCGCTGCACTGGTCTCCTGGCCGGGCGTGAGGTGCCACTTGCCGACCGCGAACGTGTTGTAGTCGTGCTCGACCAGCACCTCCGACAGGAAACCGTGTTCCTTGCCCATGAAGGCGTTGTGCGCCGGGAACCCCAGCGCGAGCTCGGTGATCGACGCGAGCCCGAGCACGTGGTGGTTGCGGCCGGTGAGCAGGCATCCTCGCGTCGGCGAGCACAGCGCCGTCGTCTGGAAGCTGCTGTAGCGGAGTCCGTTGGCGGCGAGGCGGTCGAGGGTGGGCATCTCGCACAGGCCTCCGAAGGGCGACGTCTGCCCGAAGCCGACGTCGTCGAGGACGAAGAGCACCACGTTCGGGGCCGCCTCCGGCGCCCGCCCCGCGGTCGGCCACGCTGGCTCCGACTCGTCGAGGGTCCGCCCCACCACGCCGGGGAACGGGTCCCCCTCCCGGTACTGGACGAACTCAGCCACATGAACCCCCTGGTCGGTGCACCAACTCTGCCACCAGGGCGCACGCCGGCGGGCGCCGAAGCGACCGGTGGACACGGCCCGACCGGCACAGATGCCGGTGGGTCGTCCAGCCCGGGTGGGAGGTCGCACGGCTCAAGTCGCCGTCAGGCGCAACCGACACTGTCATAGGTGAGACGACCTCGAGACCAAGACGGCGCCGGCGCGGCGGCTTCCTCCTCTGAGACGCAGGGGAAGCCACGCGCTGAGCGGGTCGGCCGCCGCCACCGCCGCCGCCGGGCGGAACGCGAGGCCGCTTCGCCGCTGAGCCAGGCTGCTCGCGCCGCGGGCCTGCGCATGACCACACCATCGCTCGAGGCCGTCGAGCGGCGACGCATCCAGATGTGGACCGTCATGTTCCTGGTCCTCGTCGGGCTGTCGGCGGCGGTCATCGTCGCCAGCTTCTGGACCGAAGCGCTGCCTGGCCAGATCAGGAACTTCGCGAGCATGCCGGTCCTCCGGGTGTGCCTCCTGGCCGTCACGATCGCCTTCTGCGTCTACGTGTACGAGAAGGAGCGGATGCTGCGCAAGGTCACCCGCGCGCTCGTCGACGAGCGGGTCCTGAACGCGGCTCTCACGAACCGCGTCACCGAGCTCGCCACCCTGTCGGAGGTCGCGCAGGCGATCAACTCGGTGCTCACCACGCGTGAGGTGCTCGGCAAGATCCTGCAGTCGGCCCTGTCGCTGCTGCACGCCAGCGGCGGGCGGATCATGCTGATCGACCGCGAGCGCAACCTGTTGCGCTCGGTCTGTGAGCTCTCGGCTGACGGTTCCGCCGTGGACGGGCCCGACGAGGTGGCGCTCGGCGAAGGCATACCGGGCTGGGTCGCACACCACCGCGACCCGATCCTCCTGCACCGCGACGGCGCCGACGGGATGTTCAGCCGCCTCGTCCCACCTGGCAGCCCCGCTTGCTCCGCGATGTGCGTCGCCCTCATCAACCGCGGTGAGCTGCTCGGAGTCCTCTACGTCAGTTCCCTCGACGAGGCCCAGAGCTTCACCGAGTACGACTTGCGCGCTCTGCAGCTCTTCGCCGAGAACGCCGCCGTCGCGATCAGCAACGCCCGGCTCTTCGAGGCCGAGCGCGCTCACGTGACCAAGCTGCAGGAGGTCGACGCCCAACGACAGGAGTTCGTCGCGACCGTGAGCCACGAGCTGCGCAGCCCGCTCACCTCGATCGTGGGTTCGGTGCGGACGCTGCGCAAGCGCGGCCAGGCGATGGCGTCGGATCAGGCGGACGAGTTCCTCACGGTGATCGAGCGTCAGAGCAACCGGCTCCTGCAGCTCATCGACGACATCCTGTTCGCGAGCAGGATCGAGGCCGGTGAGAACCGCCTGCGCGGCGAGCCGCTCGAGGTGGTCCGTCTCGTCGACGAGGTGGTCTCGAGCTTCAACGCCCGCGACCACCGCCGGCGCGTGTGCCTCGTCGCCCCGCCGCACTCGAACTCCATGGCGGCGATCGGCGACCCGAACGGACTGCAGCAGGTGCTCACGAACCTCGTCGACAACGCCCTCAAGTACGCGCCCGGCGACACACCGGTCACCGTCAGTCTCGCGGAGGCAGGCGACGAGATCGCCATCACCGTGTCGGATCTCGGACCCGGGATACCCAAAGCCGACCTCCCCCACATCTTCGAGCGCTTCCGGCAGGCGCACGGCAACTCGGGGGCAACGCCCGGCGTCGGCCTCGGGCTCTACATCACGGCCAACCTCGTCGCCGGCATGGGCGGGCGCATCTGGGTGCGGTCCGAGGTGAACCAGGGGACGGCGTTCACGTTCACCTTGCCGATGCGGACCGCGCCGGCCCGCACGGGCACCGGCTCGCTGCCGCCGGTGGGAGCATCGACGGTTCGCGGGGCGTAGGACCGATGCGCAACAGCCGGCCCCGCGTGCTCATCGTCGACGACGAACCCGACATCCTGCTGATGCTGCGTGTGAACCTCGAGGCCGAGGGGTACTCCACGCTGCTGGCGGGTGACGGCGAGACCGCCCTGCGCCGCATCGCCGAGGAGCGACCCGACCTCGTCCTCCTCGACGTGATGATGCCCGTCGTGGACGGCTGGGGTGTGCTCGAGCGCCTCGCCCTGATGGACCCGCGCCCACGGGTGATCCTGCTCACGGCAAAGGCGTCGACACGGGATCTGAGCAAGGCCCGCGAGCTCGGTGCCGACGAGTACGTGACCAAGCCCTTCGACCCCGACGCCCTGCTCGGCACGATCGAGAAGGTCCTCCGGTCGCGTCCGGCGGAGCGGGACCGGCCGTCCATCCAGCCCGTCTACCTCAGCGACGAGCTCTAGGAGCGCGCCGCCCCTTCACGCAGGAACTGCGCGAGGGTGTCCGCGCGGCTGTCCCACGTGTTGGCTGCTGCGAACGCCCGCCGGGCATCCCGTGCGGCAGTGCCGGCCTCGGCGAGCGCAGCGTCGAGTTCCTTCAGCCAGTCCGCATCGCCTCCATCACGTGGCACCAGAGACACGAGCGGCACCATCCGCTCCAGGGCCGGGAACGCCGGCGCGACCACAGGGACCCCCACCGCGAGGTACTCCCAGACCTTGAGCGGGTTGGACGCCTCGTTGAACTCGTTCCAGACGTAGGGCACCCAGGCGACGTCGAACGCGGCGACCACAGCCCCGACGGCGTCTGGTGTGCAAGGTGGCAGGCGGTGGACGTTGTCCCTGGCGTCGAGGCCGACGCCGGCCGCGGCGAGGTCGCCCTCGAGCTCGCGGAACAGCACTCCGGCGGCACCGACGAGCACGAACTGCCAGTCGGGGCGCGCGGCAGCGAGGCGGTCGATGAGGGCGAAGTCGGTACGCGGGGTGAGGTTGCCCAGACAGCCGATCACGGGCCCGCCGACAGCGCTCACGGCGGCGTCGGGTCCTCGTGCCGCAGCGGCCTGGACGCTCTCGACGTCCACGCCCTGGGGCAGGAGCAGCGTGCGCCTCACACCCGCCTCGGCGGCCTTGTCCACGAGCGGCTGCGACACGCAGAAGGCCGCATCGGCGGTCGTGAGCCGTGCGCGCTGCTCTTCGGCCTCGCCGCGGTCGAAAGGCCAGGTGGTGTCGCTCAGGTTGGCGACGAACTCGGCGTCGGGGAACAGCGCTGCCAGCCGCCACGAGTACGTGGAGCGCCCGACGATGATCGCCGGTGGTCCCCATCCGAGCCGTGACAGCACCCGCTCGACCCTCCTCGCGTACACGCGCGCGTTCACGGCGAGCATGCGCGGGTGGTCCTGGGGCGGGATCCCGACAGGGGCGTCGACCGCGAGGTTCGCGCCGGCGCGGCGCAGGCGGTGTGTGAGCTGACGCAGCCTGCGCCGGTCGCGCAGCGGCGACAGCACGCTGACAGGCACCTCGCAGAAGAGCACACGGAACCCGCGTTCGGCGAGGCGCGACGCGAGGTGCTGCGCCCCGTACCAGACACCGTCCCAGTGCACGTCCGTGACCCAGACGACGACGGGGTCACCGGCATCGTCGCCGAGGAGCTCTAGATATGCGCACGCCACTTGGTCCCAGCGGTTCCGCAGTGGCGGCCCGGCGGCAAGCGCCTGCTCGCCGGCAGCGAGGCGGCCGGGTGAGCAGACGAGCCGCTCGATCGCATCGGCGAGCGCCTCGGGGTCCTCGGCCTCGGCGACCTCTCCCGTCTCGCCCGCGACGACGTCCTCGGCGAGACCACCCACATCGGTGACGACCACGGGCCGGCCGTGCGCGTACGCGAGCTGCACGACCCCGGACTGCGTGGCATGGCGATACGGCAGCACGACGGCGTCGGCGGCCGCGAAGTATGCACCTGTGGCATCGGCCGCGACGTAGCCGCGATGCACCTCGACAAGGCTCTCGAGGCCGAGGTCCCTGATCTGGTCGTCCAGCGCGCCGGCGACCGTGGCGTCCGCCTTGCCCGCGAACAGCACCGGGACCGGCCTGCCGCGATCACGCAGGACGGCGGCCGCGTCGACGAGAACGTCGGCTCCCTTGTAGTGCTTGAGGTAGCCGAAGAAGAGGAGCAGCGGGCCGTCCGCCGGCAACCCGAGCCGCGATCGGGCCTCTGCGCGACCCGGCACCTCCCCCACGAGGAACCCGAGGTCGCCGTGGGGGATCGTGCGAGTGCGGTCCGCCAGCTCGGGCGCCACCGCCACCAGACGACGCCGCTCGGATTCCGAGAGCGTCACTATCGCATCCGCGCGGCGGTACGTGGCGAGGCCGTG
>JAIBAC010000231.1 GCA_019695375.1 Acidimicrobiia bacterium | reverse complement strand
GTCTCGAGACCGGCGACGCCGTCGGCGTGCAGGGCGGCGCGGCGGACGCCGCCGTGGTCGGCGCGATCGTCGACCTGCCCGGCGCTCTCAACGGCGGCGCAGCCGTGATCGGATCCGTGCCCGACGTCCAGCAGCTACTGGACCAGGGCCCGTTCCTCAACAGCGTGCTGGTTCAGACCGATCCGGTGGTGCCCGCGACCGGGCCTGCCCTCCAGGCGGCGGTGGCTCCAACCGCCGAGGCGCACCCGCCGCGGGCCGACCTCGCCCTCTTCCTCAGCCTCACGCGCGGCCTGCTCGCGTTCACCGGTGTCCTCGTCCTCGTCGGTGGTGTGCTCATCGCCGTGAACTCGTTCACCCTCTCCCTCGACGACCGGCGCCAGGCGCTCGCCGTCGCCGAGGTGCTCGGTTCGAGCCCGCGCCGCACGATCACGGGCCTGACCGCCGAAGGCGCGATCCTCGGGGCGCTCGGAGGCCTGGTGGCACTGGTTCCCGGGTACATGGTGGGTGTGTGGCTGACCCACACGGTCGGCACGAGCATCCTGCGCGGCACCGGAGCGGAGCTGGATGCGTCCTGGCAGTGGTGGATCGTTCCCGTCGGACTCGGCGCCGGGATCGCGTGCGGTGTGGTCGCAGCCGCGCTGCCCGCCGTGCGCCTTCTGCGCGAGGGGAGCCTCATGGCCATCCGCGAGCAGGCGGGGATCCTGCCCGTCTACGACGCGCCACGCTGGCCGATCGCAGGTGTGCTCCTGGTGCCCGTCGCTGCCGTCCTCGCATGGGCGTTCGGCAACGGCAAGGCCGGCCTCGCCGTCGGGCTCGCGGCGATAGGCGTCGGGGCCGCCGGGCTGTTGATGTTCGCCTTCGGCGTGACTCCGATCGCCCTCCGCCTCCTGACCTGGTGGAGCAAGGTCGCGGGTGCGGCAGGGCGCCTCACGGCAGCGGACGTCTCACGCGACCCGATCCGCATGGCAGCGGTGGTGACAACCCTCGCCCTCGGTGTGATGGTCGTGCTGACGACGACGAACGTGAACTCGATCGCGGCATCGACGCTGTCGACGAACGTCGCCGACGAGGTCGGCAGCCGTGTGTACATGCTCCCCCGCGCAACCGCGGCACAGATCGACGCGCATGTCCACTCCGACGCCCTCCACACGATCGAGGAGCTGCCCGAGGTCGAGTTCGTGAACCCGATCCGCCTCGCGGTGCTCGACTGGAGCACGAACGGCGTCAACGTGACGAGCACCGCCACCGAAGCCGACCGGCGCCGGCGCAGCGTCGCCATCGACAGCGACGACGCCGAGGCCGTGTGGGCCCGTGTCGCCGCCGGTGACGTCGTCGTGACCGAACTGCTGGCGCGGCGCGAAGGTGTCGGCGTCGGGGACTCCCTCGTCCTGCCCACGATCGAGGGCGCGCACGCCTTCCGTGTCGCCGCGTTGGGGGTGCCGCTCTTCGGTGTCGACAACGGCATCGGTGACAACGTCATCACGTCCGACGAGACGGCACAGCGGTTCTGGGCCGCGCCCATCGAGACCCTGCTCGTGGCGCCCGCGCCCGGCGTCAGCGCCGAGGACCTCCAATCGGCGGTCGACGCGTCCGGATCGAGCCTCGGGCTGGCCGTGCTCAACGGGGAGGACCTGCGCGAGGAGGCGTCCGCGAGCATCGACCGGTTCCTGCAGCCCGTGCAGATCATGGGAATCCTGCTCCTGGTCATCGCGGGACTCGCCGTGACCAACTTCCTCGTCCTGAGCATGCTCCAGCGCCGCCGGCTGCGGGCCGTCCTGCGCTTCGTGGGCTTCAGTGCCCCCGTCGAGTGGCGCACGCTCGTCTACGAGGGCGTCGTGATGGGCGTCCTCGGCGGTGTGCTCGGCGCGGCGGGCGGCGCGACCTTGACGTGGCTGTCCACGACTGCCTCCCCGGCGCTGCTGCCGACGCCGATCCCGTGGGCGCTGCTGCCCGTCAACACGCTCGTCGCGGCCGCGCTCGCGGTCGTCGTCGCGGTCGTCGCGTCGCTGCCGCCAGGAATCGAGGCCGGCAACCTCGACCTCATGGGCGCGATCCTCGACGAGTGACCTGCCCCCACTGTGGCCACGTTGGATAACAGGGACGCCACAGGGCCACGTTGGATGACAGGGACGCGCAAAAGCGCGCCTGTGCTCATCCAAGCCCCGCACCTGGCCGATCCGTCATCCAAGACCGGGGCTTCTTGACCCGCGAATCGGTTGCTGAGCATGATTCGCCCCCATGAGCGCTGTACCCCTTTCCTCTGAATGTGTCGGCATCGAGATCGACGAGGCTCCCTTCGAGTGGACCGCGAAGGACACGATGCTCTACGCCCTCGGCGTGGGGGCGAAGCCCGACGGTGAGCTCGAGTTCGTGTACGAGGGCAAGGGACCCAAGGTCCTGCCGACCTACGCCGTGATCCCGGCCTTCCCCGCGATGGCGGCGGTCTTCTCCAAGGTGCAGCTGAACCCCGCGATGATCCTCCACGGCGAGCAGGGCATCACGCTGCACCGCGAGATCCCGCCCAACGCAAAGGTGACCACGAGCGGGAAGATCACCGAGGTGTGGGACAAGGGCAAGATGGGAGTCGTCAACGTCGAGGCGGTGACCTCCGACAGCGACGGTCCCATCTTCACGAACCGCTTCGGCATCGTCGACCGCAGCGCGGGCGGCTTCGGCGGCGAGCGCGGCCCCGACACCAAGACGGTCAACGTCGCACCCGACCGTGACCCCGACCACGTCTGGGAGGACGTCACCCGGCCCGAGCAGGCGGCGATCTACCGCCTCAGCGGCGACGTCAACCCCCTCCACGTCGACCCCGAGTTCGCGAAGATGGTCGGCTTCGAGGCGCCCTTCATCCACGGGCTGTGCACGTTCGGCTTCGTCGGGCGCGGCATCCTTCACACGCTCTGCGGCAGTGACCCGGCGAAGTTCGGCGGCCTCGAAGGGCGCTTCAGCGACCAGGTGTACCCCGGTGACACGATCATCGTGAAGATGTGGGTCGAGGGCGACGGCGAGGCCATCGTGCAGGCCGAGACCCAGAAGGGCAACGTCGTCCTCAAGCAGGCCAAGGCGACCTTCTCCGCCTGACACCTCCGCGGCCGGTCAACCCACCGCGGTCCCCTTCCGCCCCAGCCACAGCGGTGCCGCGGGCAGCGACGCAGGGTCGAGGTACGGGCTGCGGACGGCCTCAGCGGAGCTGCGCGGACGCAGGTCGAGCTCACGCGGCACGGCACCGCTGGTGACCACCGCGTCGAGGAATCCGGGACCGTCGAGGGGCACCGCCTGCGCGGCCCGGTAGGCGGCGTCGACGTCGACCGGCGACCCGTCGGTGTCGACGCCCGTCATCGGTGGCCCGGCAGCGGCGCCCTGTGCCCACGCCTGCGCCGACTCGCGTCCCTCGCCGCCGGGCATCTCGAAGTGGTAGTCGTGCTGAGGGCGCATGTGGTCGCCGAGCCAGCAGAGCTGCGACAGCTTCACGTCGACCTCGGGCACGGGCAGCTCGGGGACGTCGGTGCGCATCGGTGCGTCGAAGTCGAAGACCTCGAGCAGGTTTGCCGCGCCGGCGTTCCGCACCGAAAGCGGCGGCAGGCCGAAGCGCCACTGCACGAAGCGCAGCCACGAAGTGTGGTCCTTGACACTCGACGACACGACGCCGCGGCGTGCCCACGGGCTCACCACGATGCCGGGGACCCGGAACCCGGCGGGACGCCCCATCGCGGGCGGGTCGTCGGCGAGGACGGGCGGGGCGACGTGGTCGAAGAAGCCGCCCCACTCGTCATAGGTGATCACGCACGCCGTCCGCGGCCACAGCGGCGAGTACAGCAGCGACTTGACGACGTCGTGCATGAATCGCTGGCCGAGCTGGGTGTTGCGCGGCGGATGGTCGTCGGTGCCGATCAGGTAGCCGGGCTCGACCATCACCACCCGCGGCAGGGTGCCTGCGGCGGCGTCGGCGTGGAAGCGGCTCATCGGCCTGAAGTTGGACCCGTAGCGAAGCACGAGGTCGGGGTACAGCGCCGGGAACGGGACGTCGGTGAAGTACACGCCCCACGAGATGCCGGCGTCGGAGAGCTGGTGCAAGAGGGTGCGGCCCGCGTACCCGATGCCGAGCGGCGAGTCGAACGTGTCGTCGCGCGATCCGTTCGTCGTGCCAGCCAGCGCGTAGCGGCGGTTGGGCCAGGTGCCCGCGAGGAGCGAGCAGTGCCAGCGGTCGAAGACGGCGTACTCGCGTGCGGCGGCGTATATCCACGGCACCTCCAGCGGGCTCATGTAGCCCATCGACTGCGGGCCGTTGGAGCGCACGAAGCCGTCGTTGGCACCCTCGTTCCAGCACTCGATGCCGTCGCTGAAGCCGTGGGGGAGGTCGCCGACGGTGCACGTCATGTCGCGCTGGCGGTGCACGAACGTCTGTGAGCCGTCGTCGCCCGTGCACGCCATCCCCGCGTCGAGGCCGTCCACGCCCGGCAGCCGGCCGAGGAGGTGGTCGAAGGAGCGGTTCTCCATCATCACGAGGACGAGGTGGTCGAGTGGGCACGCAGCAGGATCGACCGTCCGACGCGCCGTTCCTCTCAGTGCCCAGAGGCCGCCGCCGATCGCGGCTGTCGTCGCGGCGACGATCCCGCCGCCGAGCACGCTCCGGCGCGACAACGCTTCGTGCTGCATGCGGCCCCTACCCGGTAAGCGATCCCGACCCCGCGACATTCGCCGCTGCAGCACCGTTCTCCCGCGACCTCACGCCGGCGCGTGCGCCAGCGCGAAGTCGGCGATGAGGCTCGTGA
>JAIBAC010000029.1 GCA_019695375.1 Acidimicrobiia bacterium | reverse complement strand
AACAACGCAGGTGCAGGTGGCATCGGCCGCGCGCACGAGCGCAGCGTCGACGACTGGGACGCATCGGTGCTGCTCAACCTCGGCGGTGTGTTCCGTGCGATGAAGGCGGGCATCCCCCACGTGCTCGAGTCCGGCGGGGGAGCGATCGTCAACACCGCGTCGATCAGCGGGACGCGCCCGGCTGCCGGAGAGTCGCCCTACGCGGCCGCGAAGGCCGCGGTCGTGGCGCTCACCGCGTCGGCAGCCCTCGAGTACGCGCCGGAGGTCCGCGTGAACGCGATCTCGCCGGGCGCGATCCGCACGGCGCTCACGAACCCGTTGCTCGACGGGCTCCCCGCCGCCGAGGACTGGTGGGCGGCGAAGACCCCGCTCGGCCGCATCGGCACACCCGAGGACGTAGCGGACGTCGTCGTGTTCCTGTGCTCGCCGCTGGCGCGCTACGTGACCGGGCAGAACATCGTCGTCGACGGCGGCATGACCCTGCACGGCTCCGGCGTCGACGGCCTCTTGGACCGCATCGAGGAGGTCGCGGCCGGCGGCGAGTTCCGCCGCGGAATCTGACACATCCTGACGTGGTCCTTTCGGTCGTGTGCGGGCGTCGATACACTTCACTGCACATCTACGGATGGGTTGTCGCCGTGTGCAGGGGGCCGCGGCGACCGCGAGGGGGGTAGACCTTGGGGGGTGGCGCGCAGCGTCGCGGGCACGTCCGGCTACGTCCGGTCGTCGTGCTCCTGGTCGTGTGCGGAGTCGTGGCGCTCACGACGGGAACGCTCCTAGCGCCCACCGCCCGCAGCAGCGGCACCCCCGACGACTTCGTGCTCGGCAGTGCAGAGGCGAAGGCCGACACGCTCTCGGCCGGGATCGTGGCCGGGGGCGCCACCATCGGCCTCACCTGGGGCCGCACCATCGCCAAGTACCAGGAGTCGACCGGGATCGCCGAAGGCCGCGCCCTCGACCTCGGGATCCTGAAGGACCTGCTCGGGTCGACCTGTGACGGCAGCCCGCCGGCGCTGGACCCGGCCACGATCCCGCCCGCGGTGCGCGTCGACTCGCGCGACGCCGGCGCCGCGGGTTCCCACATCACGGCGGCTGCGAGCCCAGGTGCCGCTGCACCCGGACCGCCGGTCGGCACCCAGGACGCCCGCGCCACCAACCAGCCGTGGTCATGGGCGGGCACCGCGACCGTCGACACCAACCTGTTCCTCGTCGGCCTCGACGGCGGGCGCGCCGAAGTGACCACCGAGATCGTCGACGGGACGCGCCGGGCGAAGGCCGTGGTCACCGGCACCGAACTGAGCGTGCTCGGCGGGCTGATCAGCTTCAAGGACCCGCGCTGGGAGGCGGAGGCCGCGAGCGGCGCCGAGACCACGACCACGGGCCGGTTCACCTTCTCGTCGGCGAAGCTCTTCGGCGTCGACCGCAGCGCGGCCGACGCCGAGGCGGGCTTCGAGCAGTTCGCAGGCGAGGTGGAGAAGAACCTCGACGACCTCGGCGTGCACCTCGACTACCCGCGGGTAGAGGTCGAGGACAAGCGCGTGTCGGTCACGCCCATGGAGTTCGGCGTCACGGATCCACCGGCAGGTGCCCGCTATCTCGCACCCGCCCTCGCCAAAGCCCAGCCGCTGCGCGAGGTCCTCGTCGACTACATGCTCAAGGTCGACTGCAAGAACGCCACGACCGTCACTCTGCTCGACGTGGTCCTGTCGATCCTCGCCGGATCGGGCAGCCTGAGCTTCAAGGTCGGCGGCGTGACGGTCTCCACCGACGACACCGTCTTCGAGAACCCCTTCGGGGCCGGCGGCGCGGCGCTCGGCACCGGGAGCGCATCGAGCGCACGGCCGGTTCCTGCGCAGAAGGCTGCCGTGGCCGGAGCCGGCGGCACGGGGACGGTGCCGGCACTGGCATCGGAGCCCGAGGCCGCCATCGCGGCGCCGAGCCTCGACGAAGCGGCCAACCGCAAGTTCATGGACGGCTCGACCGGCGGCATCGCCGTCGCCGTCGGCGCTGTGGCCCTCGCAGGTGCAGCGGCGCTCGCCACCGGTGACCTCGTCGCGATGCGCCGTGGGCGGCGGAGGATCCCCGACGCATGAGCGAGAGTCCTCAGGCACCCACGCAGACGGTGACCCGCCTGCTCCGCGGCTACGGGCCGCTGATCGGGTTCGCCGTCCTGTTCCTGTTGATGTCGCTGTTCGTGCCGACGCGGCGCCAGGAGATCATCACCGAACGCGTCGCAGCCGGCTCCTCCGACGCTGACAGCGCGGCCGCTACCGGCGGTGCCGGTGCCGGCGGGGGGGCGGCAGCGGGCGCGTCAGGGGCGGCCGCCGGTTCCGGGATGCCCGCCTCGGCAGGCGGCACGGCGTGCCCCGACCGCAGCGACCAGGTCGCCGGTGATCCGTACTCGCCGCCGTGCCTCGCCTTCTCAGGCTCAAACGGCGGCGCCACGTCCAAAGGCGTAACCGACACCGAGATCGTGATCGCGGTGCGCGAGAGCGAGGGCGGCGGCTTCCAGGACGCCCTGTCGAAGGCGGCGGGGGCGTCGATCTCGGACTCGCCCGAGGACACGAAACGGACCCTCCTCGGCCTCGCCGACTACTTCAACGCCAACTACCAGTTCTACGGACGCAAGATCCGTCTCGAGTTCTTCACCGGCAAGGGTGACCCGCTCAAAGAGGTCGTGGGCGGCGGGCAGGAGGGAGCCGAGGCGGACGCGATCAAGGTCTCCGACGAGGTGGGGGCGTTCGCCGACCTATCCGCCACGACCCCGCCCTATGCCGACGCCCTGAGCCGGCGTCAGATCGTCAACATCGGCTCGCCGTACATGTCGCGGGAGTGGTACTCCCAACGAGCGCCGTATTCGTGGAGCCCCTTCACGGACTGCTCGATCATCGTCGAGACCGTGAGCGACTACTACGCCAAACGCCTCGCCGGGCACCCGGCGTCGCTCGCGCAGGGAGACCTCGCGGGCAGGGACCGTGCTCCCGCGGTGATCGCGCCCGAGAACTCGTGGTACCAGGAGTGCGTCTCCGCCGGGCTCAAGATCATGGAGGGCCACGGCCTGACACCGACGCTCAACGAGAAGTACATCCTCGACCTGAACCTGATGTCGAACCAGGCGGTGAACCTCGTCGCCAAGCTCAAGAGCGCCAACGTGACCACGGTCGTCTGCGGCTGTGACCCGGTGCTGCTGCTGTTCATGACGGGCAAGGCACGCGAGCAGAACTACTTCCCCGAGTGGATCCTCACCGGCGTCGCGTTCACCGACCAGGACATCGTCGGACAGCTCTTCGACCAGAGCCAGTGGGTGAACTCCGTCGGCGTCAGCTTCGCCGGTGACGTGCAGCCGATGAAGGCGAGCCTCGGCTACAACGCCTACAAGTCCGTGCGCTCCGACGAGCCCGCGTTCGCGACCGACGGTCTCTACTACCAGATGCTCATCCTCGCCCTCGGCATCCAGATGGCGGGGCCGAACCTGACGCCGTCGACGTTCCAGCAGGGCCTGTTCGCGTACCCGCCGCGGACCGGCCCGGCAGGAACATGGCATTTCGGAGCGGGCGACTTCACCACCAGCGACGACGCACGTGAGATCTACTGGGATCCCAACCGGCGCTCGGTCCAGAACGGCGAGCAAGGTGCGTACGTGGACACGTCGCCGGGCTCACGTTTCGGCATCGGGCAGTTCCCGTCCGGAGAGCCCAAGGTGCGCTGATGGCGGCGATCACCACCGCTGAACGGTCGCTTGCACGGTCGCTGGGCGCTGCCTGGTCCAAGCGGTGGTTTCGCTCGATCGTGGTCGTGGCGGTGCTGCTCGGCGGCTGGCTTGCCGCCGCGCTCCTGCTGCCCAAAGGTGCGCCGCCGGGCCTCGTGGTCGCGGGGGCGGTTCTGGGATCGGCGACGGCCCTCGTCGCCCTCGGTCTGATCCTCGTCTACCGCGCCAACCGCATCATCAACTTCGCCTACGGCGCGATGGGCAGCGCCGCCGGGATCATCGCCGTCAACCTGTTCCTGTCTTGGCACTGGAACTACTTCGTGTCGCTGCTGTGCGCGGTCGTGCTCGGCCTCGTCGTCGGCGTCGTCGTCGAGGTCGCAGCCGTGCGCCGCTTCTCGCGGGCATCGCGACTGGTGCTCACGGTCGCCACCATCGGCCTCGCGCAGGTGCTCGGCGGCATCGAGTTGCTCGTACCCGGGTTCCTGTTCGACGCGAAGGGCTCGATCCTGGGCGGGTTCGCAACCCCGCTGTCGTCGTTCTCGGTCCCGATCGGGCCGGTGCTGATCACCGGCGACTACTTCCTCGTGGTCGCGTGCGTACCGCTCGTGATCGCCGGCCTCGCATGGTTCCTCATGCGTTCCGACGCCGGCACCGCGATCCGTGCCGCAGCCGAGAACCGTGACCGCGCGCGGCTGCTCGGCATCCCCGTGCGACGCCTCAACACCGTCATCTGGGGAGTCGCCGGCGGGCTCGCAGCACTCACGTTCTGCCTCAAGGCCCCGTTCCTCGGGGCGACACCGGGAGCCGTGGCGGGGCCGACGCTGCTGCTGCCCGCGCTCGCAGCCGCAGTCGTGGCGCGGATGGAGTCGCTGCCGATCGCGTTCGCGGCATCGGTGGTGCTCGGGATCGTCGAGCAGATCGTGCGGTGGAACACCACGACGCCGTCGCTCGTCGACGTGGTCTTCCTCGTCGTGATCCTCGCGGCCCTGCTGGTGCAGCCCCGCGCACGAGGCCGCGCCGACACGGGCGAGTCCTCGTGGCAGGACGCCGCCGTCGTCCGCGCAGTGCCGAAGGCGCTCAAACGTCTGCCGGAGGTCCGCATCGCGTACGTGGCCGCAGCGCTGCTCGCCGTCGCCGCGATCGTGGCTGCACCCTTCGTGGCGTCGACTTCGATGCTGAACGTGATGAGCGTCACGGTCATCTGGTGCATCGTCGCCGTCAGCCTTGTCGTCCTGACGGGTTGGAGCGGCCACATCAGCCTCGGTCAGTTCGCCTTCGCCGGCGTAGGGGCGATGCTGGCGGGCAACCTGCTCGCCCGCTGGGACGTGGACCTCTTCGTGGCCCTCGCCGCCGCCGGCGCCGGCGGCGCGGTCATCGCGCTCGTGCTCGGCCTGCCGGCGCTGCGCATACGCGGGCCGTTCCTCGCCGTCGTGACCCTCGCGTTCGCGGTGGCGCTCGACAGCTACGTGCTCAACCCCAACAACTTCCCGGGCTGGGTGCCCCAGCAGGTCGTGCGTCCCGTGCTCTGGGGCCGCTTCGACCTCGAGGACGAGCGTGTCGCGTTCTGGTTCTGCGTCGCCGTCGGCGTCGTCGCGGTCCTCGCCGCGTACGGCGTGCGCCGCGCGCGCAGCGGCCGGTTGCTCCTCGCGACGCGCGACAACCCGCGCATGGCCGAGGCGCTGTCGGTGCCGACACGGGCGATGACACTCGAGGCCTTCGTGTTCAGCGGCGTCCTCGCCGGCATCGCCGGCGGTCTGCACGTGATGATCCTGCACGGCGCCCGCGTCGGGACGTTCCAGCCCGGCCAGAGCATCGACGTCTTCTCGCAGGCCACGATCGGGGGCCTCGGTTCGGTCGGCGGAGCGCTGCTCGGCGTGGTGTCGCTGCGCAGCGTGCAGAGCCTCGTGTCGACGTCGCTACGCCTCCTCATCGGCGGCACGGGCCTGCTCGTCGTGCTCCTCGTCCTCCCCGGCGGACTCGGCGGCCTCGTGCTGGCGCTGCGCGACCGCTGCCTGCGCGCCGTCGCGCGCAGGCGCGGCATCACCGTTGCCGGGCTCGCGGCGCCGCGGATCGCGCCGCAACCGGGCGAGCCGGCCGCGTTCGCATCGCAGCGGATCGTCCGGCGCGAACTGCCGGGGTACACGACAGAGGAGATACCGCTCGTCGCGGCCGGATCGAGCAACGGCCGTGGCGCGCCGCTGCTCGACTGCCACGGCGTCGACGTCTCCTACGGTGCCCTCCAGGTGCTCTTCGGCGTCGACTTCGCGGTCCAGCGCGGCGAGATCGTGGCGCTGCTCGGCACGAACGGGGCCGGCAAGTCGACGCTGCTCAAGGGGATCTGCGGCCTCGTGGACACCGGCAAGGGAACCGTGCGACTCGACGGCAAGGACCTGTCGCGGATGCCTGCGGAGCGCATCGCGAGCAGCGGCGTGCAGCTCATGCCCGGCGGGAAGGGCGTGTTCCCGACACTCACGGTCGCCGACAACCTGCGCCTCGCAGCATGGACGTTCCGGCGTGATCGCACCCGGGTCGTCGCCGAGACGAAGGCGATGTTCGAGCTGTTCCCGGCGCTGGTGCGGCGTGAGCACACGGCCGCGGGGAACCTGAGCGGTGGCGAGCAGCAGCAGCTTGCGCTCGCACAGGCGCTCATGACACGTCCCGAGCTGCTCCTCATCGACGAACTGTCCCTCGGCCTCGCGCCGACCGTCGTCGCCAGCCTCCTGGAGGTCGTGCGCGAGCTCAACCGCGGCGGTGTCACGATCGTGATCGTCGAGCAGTCGGTCAACGTCGCGCTCACGCTCGCGCAGCGGGCCGTGTTCATGGAGAAGGGCGAGGTGCGCTTCGAGGGCCCCACCCGCGAGCTGCTCGACCGCCCCGACATCCTGCGCTCGGTATTCCTCGCAGGTGCCGGCGCCGCGACGGGCGAAGCGCGCTCGGGTCTCACGCGGACGTTCGCCGCGGTCGCCGGCAACGGCAACGGCAACGGCAACGGCACGGGCATTGCCGCCGTGAAGCGGGATGCGGGCGGGCACGAGATCGTGCTCGAGTGCAGCGCCGTGAGCAAGCGCTTCGGCGGGATAACCGCGGTCGACCACGTCGACCTCGGGGTGAGCGAAGGCAGCATCGTCGGCCTCGTGGGCCAGAACGGGGCCGGCAAGACCACGCTGCTCGACTGCATCTCGGGCTTCCACCGTGTCGACGCGGGCCGGATCCGCCTGCGCGGTCACGACGTCACTGGCTGGGCGCCGCACGAACGCGCACGTGCGCGCCTCGGCCGGTCGTTCCAGGAAGCGCGGCTGTTCCCGTCCCTCAGCGTGCGCGAGACGATCGCCACCGCGTTCGAAAGAAACGCCGCGTGCCGATCACTGGTCGCCGACGCGTTCCACCAGCCGGCCAGCTTCGAATCCGAGCTCTCCACCTCTGTCGGCGTCGACGAGCTCGTCGATCTGCTCGGGCTCGGAGAGCACGCCGACAAGCTCGCGTCGGAGATCTCGACAGGGACGCGGCGCATCGTCGAGCTGGCATGCCTGCTCGCCGCCGACCCCGTCGTACTCCTCCTCGACGAGCCGTCCGCAGGCGTCGCCCAGCGCGAGACCGAGGCACTCGGGCCGCTGCTGCTGAGGATCCGCGACCACACCGGGTGCGCGATGCTCGTGATCGAACACGACATGCCGCTGCTCGCGGGCATCTGCGACCAGATGGTCGCGCTCGAGCTCGGCCGCCCGATCGCATGGGGCACACCCGAGACGGTCCTCGCCGACGAACGTGTGATCTCGTCCTACCTCGGCACCGATGCCGCCGCGATCGGCCGCTCCGGTGCCACCCCCACGCCGGTACCCACCTGATTCGCGTCGTATCGTGGGTGTGAGCCCTGGAGGTGCCTGTGACCACCGATCGACCCCCGAGCCCCGAGGTGCGCCGCATCTACGACGATTCCGGCGCCGGCGCCCACAACGGCGAGTACCGCGTCCTCGTCGATCGCCTCTGGCCGCGCGGCGTCAAGAAGGAGGCCGCTGCGCTCGACCTCTGGGCCAAGGACGCTGCGCCGAGCGCCGAGCTGCGCCGCTGGTACGGCCATGACCCCGGACTCTTCGACGAGTTCGCGCGCCGCTACCGCGAGGAGCTCGCCCACGAGCCGGGTGTCACCGCCGTCGACTCGCTCGCGCGGGCGTCGCGGGAGGGCCACGTCGTGTTCCTGACCGCGACCAAGGACGTCGCGCACTCCGGTGCCGTGGTCCTCGCGGGTGTCGTCAGTGGCGCCACGTGAAGTTCGGCGGGGTGGGAACGCAGAGCTGGTGCGCACGGGCCCGTCGTGCGGTCAGCGTCGACGCGGACGCCGCGTCCGAAGCGCGGTTCTGCAGCTCGTACGGATCGGCGGCGAGGTCGTAGAGCTCCTCCTCGCCCGTGGCGTACTGGACGTAGAGGTCCGAGGTGCTGCGCACGGCGCAGAATGCTGGGAAGCCCGTGAGCCCGTGTTCGACGAGGAAGTCGCTGCGCCAAGTCGTCGCCGACTGGTCGAGGAGCGGCATCAGGCTCACACCCTCGGCCCCCGGTGCGCCCACACCGGCGAGGGCTGCCCACGTCGGCGCGAGGTCCATGACCGTGACCAGGCGCGAGTCGCTGCGGGGCGCGCTCACAGCCCTGTCGTAGCGGACCACGAAGGGCGTGCGGATGCTCTCCTCGTACGCGACCTGCTTGTTGCGGTCGCCGGTGCCGCCCCAGCGGTGTTCGCCCCAGAGGAACCCGTTGTCGGACGTGAACACGATCATCGTGTTCTCGAGCCGGCCCGTGTCGGCCAGCGCCTGGACGAGGCGCCCGACGGCGTCGTCCACGGACTGCAGTGAGCGCAGCTGGTTGCGGCGCAGACCGTCGATGCGCTGGGTCGTGGCGGACGAGAACGACGCGATCGACCTGATGAAGGCGGGCTTGTCCGAGACGTCGGCCTCGTTGTAGTTCGGCGGCCTCCACGGCGACAGGTTCGAGAACATGCTCTGGTGGCGCGGGGCGGGGGTCGCAGGCTCGTGCGGGCCGTAGGGCGAGAACCAGAGGAAGAGCGGGTCGCCCGCCGGTGTGGAGCGCACGAAGTCCTCGGCCTGCTGCGCGAGCACGTCGGTGGAGTAGTCGGCGGTGGCCGAGCCGTAGTGGCGCAAAGACCCGTCGAGGCTCAGGTCGTAGTCGTAGTAGCTGCCGCCGCCGACATCGTTCGTCGCGATCGCCGCCCACTTGTCCCAGCCGGGCGGCACGTACGTGCCTCGCGTCAGGTCGTAGCCGTTGTAGTACTTGCCGACCAGCGCGGTGCGGTAGCCGGCGCCATCAAGCCAGGTGGCGATCGTCGACGAGTCGTCGTACTTGCCGCCGAAGGGGCCGTCGGGCCCGGTGAGCTGATACACCTTCGTGCTGTGCGAGTAGGCGCCCTTCATGATCGTCGCCCTGCTCGGGCAGCAGAGCGAGTCGACCACGAAGCCGTTCGTGAACGTGACGCCCTTGTCCGCCAGTTGCGACTGCACGTTGGGCATGACCGCCGTCGTGTCCCAGCGCTGATCGTCCGTGAGGATCAAGACCACGTTCGGCTTGGTGCCGGGTGGTGGTGGCGGCGGTGGCGGCGGTGTCCCGGTCACGGTGAAGGGCACCCACGGCTTGGTCGGGTCGACGTTGCGGGCGCCGTCGCGAGCGCGCACCTGCAGGGCGTACGAACCCGTGCCCAGAGGCAGCGTCGCGGACCACGCCGTCGACTTCGACCCGGGCGCGGCCAGGGTCGCCGGGAGCCAGACGAAGGTCGTCGCCCACGTGCCGTTGGCCTGCAGCCACCTGCTCGTCGAACGGTCACGGACGACGTAGTCGACGTTGGTGACACCGACGTTGTCGGTCGCGGTGCCACGGACCACGGGGGAGGGACCCGTGAGGGCCGCATTCGGTGCCGGCACGGCGACCGTGCCGTTCGGTGGCGTCGTGTCCGGCGCGGCGCCCGCTGGTGTGCCTCCCGTGAGAACCGCGATCACCGTCGTGGCTGCGAGCGTGAGCGCGACGACCGCCGCCGTTGCCCGTCTCCCCATCGTTCCTCCCAGGACTGACCGGCAGGCGATCAGGGTATATGTCCGTATTTGCGCCTGCCAGGGCGCGGCAGCGGATGTCCCAGAATTGGGACGACCGCCGCGATCTCGGCGCGGACGTGGACGTCTGCCTCGATCTCGGCGCGCTGGCGGCACGATCGTGCCACCAGCGCGCCGAGACCGGCTCCGACGTCCGTCTGCGCGCCGAGATCCGGCCTCGAGCGACCCGCGGGCGGCCGTCGCGCACTTAGAGTCAGCCGATGGACGAGAGCGAGATCCTCTGGCGCCCGCCACCGGACATCCGCGAGCGGTCCCGTATCGGTGCCTACCTGGCGATGCTCGAGGACGAGCGCGGCCTCCGCTTCGACAGCTACGCCGACCTCTGGAAGTGGTCGGTCGACGAGCTCGAGGCCTTCTGGGGCTCCATCTGGGACCACTTCGACGTCATCGCGCACACCGAGGCGGAACGCGTGCTCGCCGACGCTTCGATGCCCGGTGCCGTCTGGTTCCCCGGCGCCACGCTCAACTACGCCGAGAACCTGCTGCGCAGCGACGCCGCCGGGCCGGCGATCGTCACCCGCTCGCAGACACGCGGTCCGCTCGACCTGACCACGGCAGAGCTCCGCGACGCCGTGGCACGCGCCCGTCAAGGCCTCGCCCGCCTCGGCGTCGGCCGCGGCGACCGCGTCGCGGCCTACCTGCCCAACATCGCCGAGACCGTCGTGGCCTTCCTCGCGACCGCGAGCCTCGGCGCCGTCTGGTCGTCGTGCGCACCGGAGTTCGGCATCCGCAGCGTCGTCGACAGGTTCGGCCAGATCGAGCCCAAGGTCCTGCTCGGCATCGACGGCTACCGCTACGGCACCAAGGACGTCGACCGGCGCAGCGAGCTCGACGCGATCCGTGGCGCGCTGCCGTCGCTCGAGGCCACCGTCGTCGTCCCATACCGCGACCCCGATGCCCGCATCGAGGGCGCCATGACGTGGGACGAGCTCTGCGCCCACGCGGCCCCCCTCGACTTCGAGGCGGTCCCGTTCGCGCACCCGCTGTACGTCCTCTACTCGTCGGGCACCACCGGCCTGCCCAAGCCGATCGTGCACTGCCACGGCGGCATCCTCGTGGAACACCTCAAGATCCTCGCCCTGCACCACGACCTCGGTCGCGGCGACCGGTTCTTCTGGTTCTCGACGACCGGGTGGATGATGTGGAACTACCTGGTCTCGGGCCTCGCCGTCGGCTCCGCGATCGTGCTCTTCGACGGCGATCCCGCCAGCCCCGACCTCACGGCGCTCTGGTCGATGGCTGCCGAGACGGGGACGACGTTGTTCGGGACCAGCGCCCCGTTCCTGATGGCGTGCCGCAAGGAGGGCCTGCGCCCGCGCGCGGCTGCCGACCTGTCGGCCCTGCGCGGTGTCGGCTCGACGGGCGCCCCGCTGCCTGCGGAGGGGTTCCGGTGGGTCTACGACGCGGTCAGCCGCGACGTGCTCCTCGCGTCGGTCTCGGGCGGGACCGACGTGTGCACGGCGTTCGTCGGCGCCAGCCCGCTCGTGCCAGTGCGTGCCGGCGAGATCGCGTGCCGCTGCCTCGGCGCCCGCGTCGAGGCGTACGACGCCGCCGGCCGCTCGATCGTGGACGAGACGGGCGAGCTCGTCGTCACGGCGCCGATGCCGTCGATGCCGATCGGGTTCTGGGGTGACGCAGACGGGTCGCGCCTGCGCCAGGCCTACTTCGACGAGTTCCCCGGGGTCTGGTCCCACGGCGACTGGATTCGGATCGGCGCCGACGGCACCTGCGTGATCACGGGCCGCTCCGACTCGACCCTGAACCGCGGCGGCGTGCGCCTGGGAACGAGCGACTTCTACTCCGTCGTCGAGGCGATGCCCGAGATCGCCGACAGCCTCGTGGTCCACCTCGAGGACGCCGAGGGTGGCGCGGGGGAGCTCCTCCTCTTCGTGCAGCTCCAGCCTGGAAGCGAGCTCAGCGACACCCTGCGCCGTGCGATCGCGACCGCGCTGCGCACGGCGCTGTCGCCGCGCCACGTCCCCGACGCGGTAGTCGCGGTGCCGGCGGTGCCGCGCACCCTCTCGGGCAAGAAGCTCGAGGTTCCCGTCAAGCGGATCCTGGCGGGTATGGACCCCGAGCGGGCGGCCGCACTCGGTGCCCTCGCGGACCCCGCGGCCCTCGATCCGTTCGCGGCGATGGCGCGCGAGCGAGGCCGGTAGCTTCGACACACGATGGGTCACGGCCACTCCCATGATCACGGCCGCGCCGGAGCGCGGCACAAGGGACGACTCGTCGTCGCGTTCGCGCTCACTCTCGGGTTCGTGGTCGTACAGGTGGTCGTGGCGGTCGTGTCGGGTTCGCTGGCGCTGTTGAGCGACGCCGGCCACATGGCCACCGACGCGCTTGCGCTCGGCATGGCACTCGCGGCGATCACGCTCGCCTCGCGTCCGGCCACCGACCCGCAGCGCACCTTCGGCCTCTACCGCCTCGAGATCCTCGTCGCGCTGGCCAACGCCCTCTTGCTCTTCGGCGTGTCCGGGTACGTGCTCTACGAGGCGGTCACCCGCTTCGCCGACCCGCCGGACCTGCACGAGCTACCGGTCCTCGTCATCGGCGTCGTCGGATTCGTCGTCAACTTCGTGTGCTTCCTCCTGCTGCGGGAAGGCTCCGGCGAGCACCTCACGCTCAAGAGCGCCTATCTCGACGTGCTCGCCGACATGGTCGGATCCGCCGCCGTGGTCGTCTCGGCCGTGACCATCAGGCTCACGGGTTGGGCCGTCGTCGACCCGATCGTGGGTGTCGCCCTCGGTCTGTGGATCCTGCCGCGGGCATGGGGAGTCGCCCGTGACGCCCTGCGGATCCTGCTGCAGGCAGCGCCGTCGCACACCGACGTCGTCGCGATCGGTGAGGACCTCGCGGCCGTGCCCGGCGTCGTCGACGTCCACGACCTGCACGTGTGGACGCTCACCTCGGAGATGGACGTGGCGAGCGCCCACCTCATGGTCGCCGAGGGCACCGACGGCCACGCCGTGCTCGACCGCGCCCGCGACGTGCTCGCCGAGACACACGGCATCACACATGCCACCCTGCAGGTGGAGCCCGAGAACCACCTCGGCTGCGACGAGGTCGCGTGGTGACACCGCTGCGGTGACGACAGGCGGTTGTCGAGGCGCCGACGCCTGCCAATACACTGCACGATCGACGGGCGGCCGAGGCAACGATGGGAGAGTCGATGGCCACTGCGACGGGAGTGGCAGCGATCGTGACGGCCGGTGGCGACCGGTACGAGGACGGCGTCATCGCGCCGTTGACCGCCTTCGACGGCGCCCGCATCGCACCCGGCCCCGCCGACCGCCTCCGCCACGTCCGCGCCAGGGCCCGCACGTTCCGCGAGGAGTTCCTCGACGAGGCGCCTGTGCCGTTCTACGCGACGCGTGGCCTCGTGCGCGTCCCGTACCCGCGCAAGTACGGCCTGCGCGACGCGTGCTCGGTGCCGACGCCGCTGGTGCACATCCTCAACCGCCTCTTCGTGATCCAGTTCGACAGCGCCGAAGGCATCAAGACGCTGCTGTTCTCGCCGTCGGACGTCGAAGCCAACGCCGAGACGCCGTTCTTCAAGCGTCTCGCCACGATCGGCCCGCTCAAGTACGAGCCCCTGGCCCACTACGGCCGTGACCTCCTCGCTCCTACGATCGCGACCGTCGAGGAGGCCCTCGGCGCGCTCGGGATCTCAGCGGCGGCGGTCGACTACATCAGCTACGACCACCTCCACACCCAGGACGTCCGCGCGTGGCTCGGTGCCGCCCACTCGCGCGGCTACTTCCCGAACGCCAAGCTGCTCGTCCACCGCCAGGAGTGGGCCACCGCGCAGGCACCCCTGCCCATGCAGAAGCAGTGGTACTGCCCGGACGGCACCGACGGGATCGACCGTGCCCGCGTGGTGTGCTTCGACGGGTCGGTGCGGCTCGGGTCGGGTGTCGCACTCGTTCACACCCCCGGTCACACCGAGGGGAACCACAGCCTCGTGTGCCGCACCCCCGAGGGGATCATGGTCTCGTCGGAGAACGGCATCGGGCCCGACACCTACGCTCCGCACGCGTCGCGCATCCCCGGCGTCGCACGCTACGCCGCTGCGACCGGGATGGAGGTCGTGCTCAACGGCAACACGCTCGACGGTGCGGTCGATCAGTACATCTCGATGGTGCAGGAGCGTGAGATCGCGGGTCCGTCGGCACGCAACCCGGAGTTCCCGAACGTCGTGAGCTCCTCGGAGCTCGCCCAGTACTGGGCGTTCCCTGGGATCCGGCCCACGTTCTCCTTCGGCGACCTCACCCTCGGCGAGGTGTCGTCACGCTGATCCCACCGGCGCGGCCTCGACAGCCTCGACGGCCTCGACGTCGACGCGGGTGGTGCGGTCGAACGGGGCAGGCTGCCACTGGAACGGCGAGTACGACAGGTGGCCCCAGCCCGACACGAGGTGCAGCCACTTGACCATGCCCGCCTCGACCCGAGTGGAGTCGTGCCACTGCTCGAACCCGTACGGTTCCCATGACGCGTACAGGATCACCTGGCCCGGACGCACGGAGGGTGACAGCCTCGCGGCCACGACGAACGAGCCGAGGTCGTTGAACACCCGCACCGGCGCATCGTCGCGTATGCCCTTCGCGGCAGCCGCACGGCTGTTGATGACGAGCGTCGGGTGACCGCGAGTGGTCTCGAGCATCAGCGGGTTGGTGGCGTTGCAGGCGTGGATGCTCCAGCGCGGGTGTCCACCGGTGAGGACGAACTCGCGATCCGCCCCGCCCGTTCCCGGCGCCGGCTTGTGCGTCGGCAGCTCCTCGCCCGCCTCGACGAACCACGGGTGGTCGACGTAGAACGTGGCACGGCCGGTCAGCGTCGGGTACACCATCCCCTTCTCGAGCCGCCACCGGTGAGCCGAGTACGTCTGCATCGGGTCCATCGGGCTGCCCGCCGCCATCCCCGATGGGAACCCGCCGTTGCCGATGATCGGCTCCCAGCCCCGCTCGCGCAGGGTGGACAGCGAGCAGTCCTCGGCCACGACGCCTGACAGAGCGGTGTCGCGCACCAGCTCGTCGACCATCGACTCGTCAGAGGCGATCGCGCCGCCGAAGGTGAACGCGTCGTGGAGGTCGCCGAGACGGGTGTTGCGCATGCGGCCCACGCGGCGGTCGCCGATGCCGCGCGCGTCCGCGCGCCGCGCCACGGCAGCGCAGATCGCGCCGAGGATCTGCCAGTCGCTGCGCGCCTCGCCGGCCGGCTCCACCGCCTTGTCGGAGAACACGAGCTCGTGCGAGTGCGCCACGGGGTACTGCACGTTGACGCGCTCGGCTTCGTGCGCCGCGGGGAGGATCAGGTCGGCGTGCATCCCTGCGGAGTTGATGCGGTTGTCGAGGGACACGATCAGCGACAGCTTCGGCCAGAGGTTCTCGAGCAGCATGCGGGAGCCGCCGCGGGTGCGGCGCAGCGCGTTCGTGCCCGCCTCGATCAGGACCCGCGGCGTCTGGTCGCGGCCGGGACGGATCAGCGGCGCCCACTGCGCCTCTGCCTCCGCCACGTAGTCCATGAACGGCCTTGGGCTCGCGCCCCAGTCGGAGTTCTCGAACACGGACTGGTAGCCGCAGTGGTTGAGCCAGAAGAAGAACGGCGGCGTGGTCGACCCCTGTGTCGCGGCCATGTGGATCAACCTGGTGAACGCCGTCGACGGGAAGTGGCGGAAGCCGTCGTCGTCGACGCGGGTCGCCATCGCGTCCACCATCGACGTCATGCTGGAATGCACCGCCGCACCGGCCTCGAGGCCGGCGCGGGTCTTCAACTCGACAAGGTACGCACCCTCGAACGACCAGCCGCACAACGTGTCGTGGCCGGTTCCCTGCCTGCCCCAGTTGCCCGTGAGAGCGAGGAGCAGGTTCATGGCGCGCTCCATCAGGTCGCCGTGGTAGTGCTTGGCCGTGTCGAAGCCCTCGTGCAGCTTGGTCTTCCTGCTGGCGACCTTGCGGGCGAGCATGCGGATCGTGTCTGGGTGCACACCGCACTCAGCGGTGACCATCTCGGGCTCGAAGGACTCGAGCCGTTCGGCCAGGAGCTCGAACGCAGGCACGACCTCCACCTCGGTGCCGTCGTGAAGGGTCACCAGGTGACGGCCGCGCAGCGGCGGCGCGAAGTCGAGCCCGAGGTGGTCGTCGGCGACCATATGCGGGGCGTCCGAATCGGGCCGCCACACGTAGAAGCGCTCCCCCGAGCCACCGGCCTCGAGGTCGCTGTGGCGCAGCAGCGTGCGGGTATCGGTTCGCACCAGCAGTGACAGGTCGGTCTGGGTGCGGACGAACTCGTCGTCGACGAGGCCCTCGTCGACGACGACCTTGCACATCGCGAGGCCGAGGGCGGCATCGCCGCCGGGCACCACCGGGATGTGGTAGTCGGCGTGGGGTGCAGACGGGCTGAAGTCGGGGGCGATCAGCACCACCTCAGCGCCGCGGTAGCGGGCCTCGGTCAGGTAGTGGAAGTACGGGATCCGCGTGTACGCCGGGTTGGCGTGCCACACCAGGATCAGGTCGGCAAGGAACGTGTCCTCGGCGCTCGAGCCCGCACCCATCGTCCCGAACGTGAGGATGTGTCCGGCGGGCACGTCGTTGACGGTGCTGTTGCCGTCGAGGGACACGCACCCGAGCGTGTTGGCGAAGCGCAGGTACGCGCCGATCGTGAGCATGCCGCCCTCGGGGCCTTCGTCGACGAGGACGGCCTCGGGCCCGGACTCCTCGACCGTGTCGAGGATCGCGTCGGCCACGGTCGTGACCGCCTCGTCCCAGGAGATCCGCTCCCATTCGCCTGCGCCGCGCTCGCCTCTGCGCCGGAGCGGGTAGAGGACGCGGTCGCCGGAGTCGATCTGCGCGCTCCACCCCGCGCCCTTCTGGCAGCCCATCGGGTTGCGGTCCGGCACTCCAGGCTGGGTCTGTGGGAAGACCCCTGACTGCTCCTCGAAGCGGACGCCACCGGCACCCGTGAAGACCCGGTACGAGCAGGTCGCGATGCAGTTGGTGCAGTGCGAGCCCCACGTGACGCGCTCGTATGTGAAGCGCCTGCGGTACCCGTCCTCGGTTCCCCGCGTCCGCCGTTCACCCACGCCGGCACCCCCGGTCCCGCAGACGTGCAACGCGGCAACAATAGAATACTTTTGCTCGCGAGAATTGGCGCCGTTGCTGCGGGGGGGAAGACCCATGTACGACAGGCACGACGGGGGACGCCTGGTCGCCAAGACGCTGTCCGCGGCAGGGGTCCGCCACCTCTTCTGCCTCCAGGGCGGTCACATCGACTCGCTCCTGTTCGGTTGCCTCAACGAGGGCATCAACGTCGTCGACACGCGCCACGAGCAGGCTGCCGCGCACATGGCGGAGGGCTGGGCGCTCGCCACGGGCGAGACCGGTGTATGCGCGGTCACCGCCGGTCCCGGGATCTCCGACGCCGTCACCGGCATCGCAAACGCGCACATGTCGTTGAGCCCCACCCTCACGATCGCCGGGGCACGCCCGCTCGCGCAGGCCGACACGTGGCCGCTGCAGGACCTCGACCAGCTCGAGATGGTCAAGCCGATCACCAAGTGGGCGCGCACCTGCGCGGCGGCCGACCGCTGCGGCGAGTACACCGCGGCGGCTCTCGCCGAGGCGGGCCGCGGCCGCCCCGGCCCGGCCTACCTCGGCATCCCCCTCGACGTCCTCTTCAAGCCGACGCCCGAGAGCACGGCAGTGGGGGCGCCGGTCGTCGCGGCGCCGCCCGCGCCGGACGCGGACGCGCTGCAGGCCGTGGCCGATGTGCTCGCTGCCGCCGAAAGGCCCATGGTCATCGCCGGCAGCGGTGTCCACTGGTCAGGGGCAGGGCCCGCCCTCGCCCGTCTCGCCGAGACCGCCGGCTTGCCGATCTTCACGATCAACGCCGGCCGCGGCGCGGTGGCCGACACGCACGAGTGGTCGTTCGGGCCGACGCTGCCGATGGGGGGTGCCTTCGGCGACGCCCTCGCCGCCGACGTCGTCGTCGTGATCGGCGCCCGCCTCGGCTTCACTCTCCTCAACGGCGCGCTCCTCCGCGGCAAGACCGTCGTCCGTGTCGACGTCGACGCGCCCGAGATGGGCCGCAACCTGAGCGGCGACCACAACATCGTGTCCGACGCGCGGGTCTTCTGCGAGCAGCTCACAGCCGGCTGGCAGGGCGGCATCTCGGCCGCGCGGCAGCGCTGGGGCGACCACCTGCGCGCGGCCGGCGCCAAGAACCGCGAGAACATGGTGAACCAGTTCAGCGGCACCGGCACTGACGGCGTCGTGCACCCCCTCGAGCTCGTCCACGCGATCGACGACGTCGCCGGCGCCGACGCCACGCTCGTAGCCGACGGCGGCGACATCATGACCTGGGGTGCGGCAGGCTTCTGTGCCCGCGGGCCCGGCCAGCTCATCTCGATCAGCACATACCTCGGCTGCCTCGGCGTCGGCATCCCCTTCGCCCTAGCCGCCAAGCTCGCGCGGCCCGACACGGCCGTGTTCCTGCTCGAGGGCGACGGATCGTTCGGCCTCAACGCGATGGAGTTCGACACCGCGCTGCGACACGGCCTGCCGTTCGTGTGCCTCGTCGGCAACGACGGCTCGTGGGGGATGTCGCGCCACGGCCAGGGGATCCAGTTCGGATACGACCAGTTCGTGGCGACCGAGCTCGGCGTCCGCCCGTACCACGAGATGGTCAAAGGCCTCGGCGGGTACGGTGAGTTCGTCGACGACCCCGCCGAACTGCGCGGCGCCATCGACCGTGCGCTGGCGTCGGGGCTCCCGGCATGCATCAACGTCGCCATCGACCCTGACGTCTGCTCGCCCATGACAGCCGCGATGGCGGCGGCCGGGGTCGGCTGACGCCGAGGCGGAAGCCAGGGGGTTGGAGCACCCGGCGGCCACATGTGGCCGCCGCGTGCTCCAAACTGGCTTGTCCTGACGACCGACCAGCAAGGAGGAGGCCTGTGTACGACCTCGACGGCAAGGTCGCTCTCGTCACCGGCTGCGCCAGGCCGCGCTCGATCGGCAGGGCGATCGCGCTGCGCCTCGCGCAAGAGGGCTGCGACGTCGCTGCCCTCGACATCGGCCGCCGCTACGACGAGCTGCCCGACTACGCGCAGCTCGCGACGGCCGGCGAGCTCGAGGAGACGGCGGCGCTCGTGCGCGACCGGGGCCGCAGGGCGGTGACCGTGCACGCCGACGTGTCTGTCGAGACCGAGGTCGAGGCGGCCGTCGCCGCGGCATTGGACGAGCTCGGTCGCATCGACATCGTCGTCAACGCGGCCGGCGGCGCCGGGATCGGCATGGGCACAGCGCCGCTGATCGCCCTGCCCGAGCAGCAGTGGTCGAAGCTCGTCGACGTCAACCTCAAGGGCTCGTGGCTCGTGAGCCGCGCCGCAGCGCGCGACATGGTCGCCCGCGGTGACGGCGGCCGCATCATCTGCATCGCGAGCCAGGCCGCCAAGACGGGCTTCCCGCTGCTCGGCGCATACTGCGCGGCGAAGGCAGGCGTGCTCGGCATGGTGCGGGCGTGGGCGCTCGAGCTCGCCGGCAGCGCCGTCACCGTCAACGCGGTCTGCCCCGGCACGGTCGACACCGACCTGACCAACAAGGACGGAATGCTGGGCCAGATGCTCGCCATGCAGTCGGGGAAGACACCCGAGGCGGCACTCGCCGACTTCGTCCGCCGCGAGATCCCGCTCGGGCGGCTCGAGACACCCGCTGACGTCGCCGGCGTCGTGGCGTTCCTGGCGTCGGATCAGGCCGGGTACATGACCGGTCAGGCGATCAACGTGACCGGCGGCCAGGAGATGCACTGAAGCCCCGACGCCCTCGCCGCCGCCGGCTACCGGGTCGTCGCACCTCCTGGCAGGCATCCACTGAACATCGCCGCCGCGGTGCGCCGGGGGCAGCGCCTCAGAGCTCGGCTTCGTCGGACTCGAGCACCCACCGGTCGGCGTGGTCGCCGAGATGAGAGGTGTCGTTGACGAAACGCACGCGCAGGTGGTCGCCGACCGCGACCACGCGCGAGATCGACGACTGGTCGACGCCGAAGACCAGTGCCCTGTCGGCAATCCCCATCGCCAGCGCGAAGACCATGTCGATCACGCCACCGTGGGAGACGACTACGACGCGCCGGCCGTGGTTGGCGGCTGCGACGGCACCGACCGCGCCCTCGACTCGCTCGCGGAAGCGGTCGTGGGGCTCCGCTCCCGGTATCACGTCCCAACGGCGCTCGGCGTAGATCCGGGCTACGAGAGGGTGTCCGTCGGCGAGATGGCGCCGGTAGAGGCCGGCCTCCCACTCCCCGAGGTGCACCTCACGCAGATCCGCGAGCTCGACCGCCTCGAAGCCGCGGCGGCGCAGCAGCGGAGCGGCCGTCTGGTGCGTGCGACGCAACGGCGACACGTAGACGGCGTCGATGCGCACACCGTCGAGGCGGCGTGCGAGCGCCTCCGCCTGCACGTGGCCTTCGTCCGAGAGCGGTGGGTCGCCGTGGCCGTCGGACGTGCGCGGCATCTCGACGTCCTCCTGCCAGTCCTCGGAGCGGCCGTGGCGCACCCACAGCATGTCCACCGCATCGGCGGGGAAGACCGGGAAGCCCGGGTTCTCGTAGGTACGCGACACGTCAGGTCCGGACCAGGCGCCCGAGCGGACCGCGCGAAGCCGGCGTGAACTCCTCCGCGACCTTCGTCAGGTGCGCGAACTCGTCGTCGCCGAGCACGATGTCGGCAGCCGCCGCGTTGAACTCGACCTGCTCGACACTGCTCGCCCCCGGGATCGCGACCACGTGCGGGTGGTGGATCAACCACGCGAGCGCAACCTGTGCCGGTTCGGCGTCGTGGCTGGAAGCGACGTCACGCAGCGCGTCGTAGAGGTCCGCAGCCCGCGTGAGGTTGTCTTTGCTGAAGAGGGAGTTGGAGCGTCGCACCCCACCGCCGGGCAGGTTGTCGGGGCCGTACCTGGCGGACAGGAACCCCTGCGCAAGTGGGCTGTAGGCGATCACGACGCGGTCGGAGCTCGCTGCGTAGGGGACCATCACCTCGGCGGGCCGGCGCCGCACCATCGAGAACTGCACCTGGTTCGACAGCACCGGGCGTCCGAGGACGTCTTCGACCTTGCGCCAGCCGGCGAGGCTGTAGTTGCTGACACCGACGTGGTGGGCGAGGCCGTCGTCGAGCACGCGGGCGAGCCCGGCTGCCTGCAGGCCGAACGGGATCGCGGGGTTCGGGAAGTGGATCTGGTAGAGGTCGGCGGCGTCGACGCCGAGGCGTCGCAGGGAGGCACGCGCCCGCGCGGCCATGACGGCGCCGAACGCGAAGAGCGGGAACACCTTGGTGGCGAGGAACACCTCGTCGCGCCCGACGTCCTCGATGGCCGCGGCCACGATCCTTTCGGAGCGACCCAGCGCGTAGACCTCTGCGGTGTCGATGACGTTGACACCGAGCTCGAGCGCGCGGCGCACGATGGCAGCCGCCTCGTGGTCGGCGTACTCCTTGCCGTAACCCCACTCACGTGACCCGAACTGCCAGGTGCCGAGCCCGATGGCGGACATGCGCACACCGGCGGCTTCGACGAACCTCATGCGGCGCAGTCTGCACCTTCAGGGCCCAATTCGGCCACTGCTACTCTCCCAGGCTGACCGGGCGGCGTAGCCGAGTGGCTCAGGCAGAGGTCTGCAAAACCTTTTACGGCGGTTCGATTCCGCCCGCCGCCTCCAGCTAGTGGAACCTCTCTTCCATACGATGATCGAGGCGGCCGCCGCCGCCTACAGCCCCCAGAACGCGCAGGGATGGCGGTTCCTGCCCCACGGCGACCGCCTCTACGCGCGTCTCGACCCGTCGCGCATGTTCCCCGTCGTCGACCCGACGCACCGGGGCTCCTGGGTCTCGCTCGGAGCAGCAGTCGAGAACGCGCGGCTTGCGGCCGCCGCTGCGGGCTACGCGACCGCCGTCAGCTTCGACCCGACGCAGGAGTGGCCGGCGTCGGTGCAGGTCGCCACGGGCACGACGGCCGACCAGTCCAACGTGGTGCTCGCTGCGCAGATGATGTCGCGCCGCACCCACCGGGGGCGTATGACGCCACCGCCGCTGAGCCGTGCCGAGCTGTCTGCTGCCGCCCGCGCGGCCCTGCCCGGTGCCCGCGTCGTCACGACGCCGGCGCGCGATCGCGTCCGCGTGCTCGATGCAGTCGAGTTCGCCGTACGTGTGCAGGTGGGCGACCGCGACGCACGCCGCGACCTGCACCGCTGGCACCGCTTCTGGCCGTGGGAGGCGAAGCGCGCGACAGACGGGCTCCTGGCGGCCAACCTGGGGATGAGTCGGATACGCGGCATCGTGGGCCGCGTGCTGGCGGCACCGCCGCTCGTGTCGATGCTGGGAGTGCCGGCACGCCTCGGCCGCGAGGCCCGCCGCGCCGCGGCCACGGCGACGGACTTCCTGGTCTTCGCGTCACCTCGCAACGACCCCGCGGCGCTCTTCGAAGGCGGCCGCGGCTGGCAACGCGCCGCGCTGGCCCTGTGCGCGTCGGGAGCGGTCACCCACGCGATGACGGCGCCTGTCGACGTGCCCGACGCGGCAGCGATCCTGCGACGCGTGCACGGCATCACCGAAGTCGAGGGTCTCGTCGCGTTCGTGCGCGCGGGCAGGCCCGAGCGTGTGCTGCCGCCGGTGCCGCGGCGCGACCCTGCCGATCTGATCGACATCATTGGGCCATGACATCCGTCGGTGCAGTCGTCCTCGCTGGTGGCCGGTCGCGGCGTTTCGGGACCGACAAGGCGACGGCTCGCGTCGGCGGGGTGTCCCTGCTGAGCCGTGTCCTCGACGTCGCCGCGCCGCTGGTGGACGAGGTCGTCGTGGTCGGCCCCTGGGCGCCGCCCGGATACGCGCGCACGCTCGAACCCGTGCGGCACGAGGGTCCGCTCGCGGGGCTGGCATGGGGCCTCGCCGCGGTCGGCACCGGTCACGCACTGGTGCTCGGCTGCGACCACCCGCTCCTCGACACCGGTCTCCTCGGACACCTGCTGGCGCGCCGCCACGAGGCCGATGCGGTCGTGACGCGCGGCCCCAACGGTCCCGAGCCGCTGGTGGGCGTGTACGACACCGCATTGGCGGCTGTCGCGGAGGAGCTCACCGACTCGGGTGAACGGCGCCTCGCTGCACTCCTCGACCGCTGCACGGTCGCGTGGGTGGAGCCCGAGATCTGGAGCACCTTCGATCCCGAGGGGCGATCGTTCCTCGACGTCGACTGGCCCGAGGACATCGACCGCATCGAGGCGCTGCTGCCTGCCGAAGCGGAAGTACCTTGGGACCCGTGACTGCGACGGCGCCCGTGGTCGATGCCGCACGACGGCGGCAGCGACGCATCGAGGAGTTCTGGCGCGGGACCGATGCCCTCGGAGGCCACGCGTGGGCGCTGCTCGGCGTCGCGGCAGT
The DNA here is from genome assembly GCA_019695375.1 of Acidimicrobiia bacterium. Classification (GTDB taxonomy): domain Bacteria; phylum Actinomycetota; class Acidimicrobiia; order UBA2766; family UBA2766; genus JAIBAC01. The sequence continues at coordinate 950 of JAIBAC010000029.1, read as the reverse complement.
GGTCGGGGGTGCCGCCTTCCTGCTCGTGCAGCTCGGGGCGCTCCTCCTGCCCGCGGCGCTGGCGCTGATAATCGGTGTGCTCGTCGCGCCGCTCGTGTCGATGCTGGAGCGACGTGGGATCAACAGGCTCGTCGCCACCGCAATCGTGTTCGTCGGGGCCCTGCTCGCGTTCGCGGGCCTGCTCTTCCTGCTCGTTCCCCCGTTCGTGTCCCAGGCAACCAAGTTCGTCGCCGGCCTGCCCGACGTGCTCGGACGCGTCACCGACGCGGTGCGCAACTACCAGCACCGCGTCGCCGCCCAGAACCCGGCGGCTGCGACCGCTGTCGACGGCTTCGCACGTGCGATGCAGGAGCGGTACCAGGCGGCAGCGGCCGGGCTCGGCGACACGCTGCTCGGCCTCGTGCGCGGTTCGTTCAACCTGGTCCTGTCCGCGGTGCTGGGAGCATGCGTGGCGTTCCTGGCGATCAAGGACCTGCCCCGCTACGGCGCTGCGGTGAACCGGTGGCTCGCACGCCCCGGCCGTGAGCGTCTCGTGGGCGCGGTCCAGCAGATGCGCCGCACGGGCACGGGTTTCGTGCGCGGCCAGCTCGTCCTCTCCGTGCTCGGCGGCATCCTCTCGGCCATCGCGTTCGCGATCATCGGTCTGCCGTTCTTCCTCCCGCTCGCCGCGCTAGCCGCCGTCGGCCGTCTGGTCCCCGGCGTCGGTCCGATCATCGCCGCGATCCCGGCGGTCGGTCTCGCGTGGGCGAGTGGCGGCCCCGCCAAGGCGATCGTGACGGCGATCGTCGTCGCGATCCTGACCGAGGGGATCTCGATGGTGCTCGGCCCGCTCGTCGTCGGCAACGCCGTCGAGATGCCCGCCCTCGCGATCATGCTCATACTCCTGATCGGCGGTGGCCTGCTCGGTGCCGAGGCGGTGATCGTCGCCGTGCCGCTCGCGGCCATGGCCC
>JAIBAC010000230.1 GCA_019695375.1 Acidimicrobiia bacterium | reverse complement strand
TCGACCGGTACTGGAGTGTCACGGGCTCCGAAGCCGTGCGCGTGGACAGCCGGCGAACCGGCGCGGTGCCCGCGGCCGAGCGGCGCGTCACCGCGGCAGCCTCAGCGGTGGAGGCGGTCGTGGACGCCGTGGAGGCTTCGGCGGGACGGCCGCCGCCGCCGGACGTCCGCGCCGACGAGCGTTCCGCCACCGAGGCGCGGCCCGAAGCGGCGCCGGTGCCGCAGCCGCAGGCAGGGCCGCAGCCGGTGCTGCCCGCGCGATCAGGACGCGGCGATCCGGTCGCGCCGGTGCTCGCAGCGGTGCGACTGCCCAGCACGTGGATGCCGGCTGCCGGTGGTGCTGCAGCCCTCGCGATCGGGCTTCTGTTGGTGCGGAGGGTCCGGGAGCGGTGCACCGCCGGGGTGCTGCGATGAGGCACGCGGTCTCGAAGGTGCGCAGCGGGATATCACTGGCGATGGTCGAGGTGGAGGTGCTGTGCCGCACCCTCGACATCGCCCTGCCCGTCGGTGTTCCAGCAAGCGTCGACACCCACGCGGTCTACGAGGTCGCCGTCTCCGGGCTCGCCGCGCGTGGGCTCGTCGGGATCGGTCCCGGCCCCGGCCCCTGTCTCGAGGTCCACGACGCCGTGGCACGCACGCTGCGTCTGGCATCGGCGTGCCGCGAGGTGCGCATCGACGGCGGCGAGGTCGTCATGGTGGGCGGCGTCGCTTCCATCAGCGTGCGCCACGGCGAGCTCGGTGTCGTCCGCCTCGAGCCGCTGCCGGCTCAGCCGAGCTCGGGCTCGACGCGGTCCCAGATGGCATCGACGACCGCAGCGTCGAGCTCGGACTCCTGCTGCTCGCGCAGCGCAGCCCCGACCGCGTGACCGAGTGCGTCGAGCTCGGCAGCCTCGTCCGCGTCGAGGTCCTCCAGCGCGGCCACGAGGTCGTCGTCGCCGCCGGTGATGCCGGTGTGATCGGGCCGGGCCATGGGTCGAGTATACGGAGGGGCGCGAATGGCCCTCACCTACACTTCGCGGCCTATGGAACGCAGGCCACTCCGGGCACCGAAGGGGGTCGAGGACGTCTACGGCCCCGAAGCCGCGCGCTGGCACGCGCTCGAGGACCGCTTCTTCGAGGTCTGCGACCTCTACGGGTACCGCCGCGTGAGGATCCCCGTGTTCGAGGACACCGAGCTGTTCGTCCGTGGCGTGGGCGAGGCCACCGACGTGGTCCGCAAGGAGATGTACTCGTTCACCGACCGCGGTGGACGGTCGCTGACGCTGCGGCCCGAGGGGACCGCCGGCGTGGTGCGCTGCTTCGTCGAGCACCACCTCGACCAGGCCGGACTGCCACAGAAGCTCGCGTATGGGGGCCCGATGTTCAGGGCCGAGAACGTCCAGCGCGGGCGCCAGCGCCAGTTCAACCAGCTCGGCGTCGAAGCGATCGGTGTCGACGACCCCGACCTCGACGTCGAGGTCGTGGCGCTCGGTTGGCGTTTCCTCGCCGACTGCGGCCTCGAAGCGGCCGCGCTCGTGGTCAACTCCATCGGGCGCCCCGACGAGCGAGCAGCCTACATAGAGGAGCTGCGCGGCTTCGTCGAGCGCAGCGGTGTCGCCATCGGCGCCGACGACCGCGAGCGCTTGCGCCTCAACCCGATGCGCCTGCTCGACACCAAGGACCCCGCTGTCGCCGAGGTGGTCGCCAGCGCACCGCGCCTCTACGACCACCTCGACGTGGAGTCCAAGGCGCACTTCTCCGCCGTCCTCGACGGCCTCGAGGCACTCGACATCCCCTACACGGTCGACCACGGGCTCGTACGCGGGCTCGACTACTACACGTCCACCACCTTCGAGTACGTGTCCACGTCGCTCGAGGCGGCCCAGAACGCTCTCGGTGGTGGTGGTCACTACGACGGCCTCGTGGAGGTCGTCGGAGGCCCGGACCTGCCGGGCATCGGGTTCGCGCTCGGCGTCGAGCGCATCCTGCTCGCGATGGACGCCGAGGGTGCCGCCGCCACCGACCGGTCCACCGCCGACGTCGTCGTCCTGCAGGCGGGCGCCGAGGACGAGGTCGCGTCGACTGCTCGCGGGATCTGCGATGCGCTGCGGCGAGCCGGGGTGCGATCCGACCGTCCATACGGTGGGCGGTCGCTCAAGGCCCAGTTCAAGCACGCGGACCGCACCGGTGCCCGGTTCGCGGTGATCGTTGGCGCCCGCGATCTCGGTGCCGGACGGGTGACCGTTCGTGATCTCGCCAGTGGGGCCGAGGCCACGGTCGCCACCGACGATGTCGTCGCCCATGTCACCGCCGCCACCGGGGCTGAGCGCGGGGACCCCTGAGAGATCGGAGATCCGATGATTCGTACCCATACCTGTGGAGAGCTGCGCGCCGGTGACGTCGGATCGGAGGTCGTGGTCTGCGGCTGGGTCGACTCGGTCAGGGACCACGGCGGAGTGCTCTTCGTCGACGTCCGCGACCACACCGGTGTGACCCAGACCGTCGCGCATCCGGACGAGCAGCCCGAGGGTTTCGCTGCCGCCGAGGCCGTGAGAGGCGAGTGGGTCGTCGCGGTGAGGGGCAGGGTCCGGATGCGTCCCGAAGGGACCCAGAACCCCGACCTCCCGACCGGCGCCGTCGAGGTGCCCATCGACGCCGTCGAGGTCCTCAGCGTGGCCGAGCCGCTGCCTATCCCCCTGGACGAGCGCACCGAGACCGACGAGATCCTGCGCCTGCGACACCGTCCTCTCGACCTGCGCAAGGAGCGTTTGCAGCGCAACCTGCGCACCCGTGCGCGAGTCTCGGCGGCAGTGCGCGCCGCGCTCGAAGCCGAAGGCTTCGTCGAGGTCGAGACGCCGACCCTCATCCGCTCGACACCCGAGGGAGCTCGCGACTACCTGGTGCCGTCGCGGCAGACACCGGGGTCCGTCTACGCCCTACCCCAGTCACCGCAGCTCTTCAAGCAGCTGCTCATGGTGGGAGGCATCGACCGCTACTACCAGATCGCACGGTGCTGGCGCGACGAAGACCTCCGTGCCGATCGCCAGCCCGAGTTCACACAGCTCGATCTCGAGGCGAGCTTCGCAGAACCGGAGGACGTGTACGCCTGGATCGAGGCGGCCATGCGCGCGGCGTTCGAGGCGGCCGGCCGCAGCGGTGAGCTGCCGGAGACGATCCCGCGCCTCACATGGCACGACGCGATGGACCTGTACGGGTCCGACAAGCCCGACCTGCGGGCCGGCCCCCCGATCGTGGATCTCGCTGGGGTGTTCGCCGGGACGGCGTTCAAGGCGTTCGCTGCGACCCTCGATGCCGGCGGGACCGTACGCGGCTGGCGATTCCGCGGCGGCGGCGACCTGACGCGCAATCGTCTCGACGGCCTCATCGAGCGGGCGCAGCACCTCGGCGCGAAGGGCCTCGTCTGGATGGTCGTCGAGGCCGACGCGTCACTGCGTGCCCCCGTCGCCAAGTTCCTCTCTGATGCCGAGCTCGCCGGGATCGGGGCTGCCCTGGACGCGGAGCCGGGTGACCTGCTGCTCCTGGCCGCCGACACCGCGCAGACCGCGTCGGCGGTGCTCGGGCAACTGCGCCTCGACCTCGACCGTCCCGCCGGTCATGCACCCGTCGAGGCAGGTGGTGCGGGCGTGTCCCCGCTGTGGGTCGTCGACTTCCCGCTGTTCGAGGACGATGGAGCCGGCGGTCTCACGCCGTTGCACCACCCGTTCACGAGCCCTCATCGCGACGACGTCCACCTTCTCGACACGGATCCGGCAGCGGTGCGCAGCCATGCGTACGACTTCGTGATCAACGGCGTCGAGATGGGGTCGGGATCGGTGCGAATCCACGATGCCGCCGTGCAGGCGCGGATGTTCGAGATCCTGGGGATGGAGGAGGCGGAGGTCCGATCGCGCTTCGGGTTCCTCCTCGACGCGTTCCGCCACGGCGTCCCACCGCACGCCGGTTTCGCGGTCGGCTGGGACCGGCTCCTGATGATCCTCTGCGACGAGCGGTCGATCCGCGAAGTGATCGCGTTCCCGAAGACCCAGACAGGTGCAGACCCACTGACCGGGGCACCGGCTGCTGTCGGCGACGACGTCCTCGCCGATGTCGGGCTGCAGATGACACCCGAGGCCCGTGCCGTGGCAGCCGCGGAGGCCGGCACCGAGGCCGGCGACTCGGGGGCGTAGCCTCACCGGCGATGGACCTCTTCGACGCGGCAGCCGACACTGCAACGGCGGCGGGCGCGCCCTTGGCAGCGAGGATGCGACCCGCCAGCCTCGCCGAGGTCGCCGGACAGCGTCACCTGATCGGGCCGGGCAAAGCACTGCGCGCCCTCATCGAGACCGACGCGCTGAGATCGGTGATCCTCTGGGGACCGCCGGGGGTCGGCAAGACGACGCTCGCGCGACTCATCGCATCGGAGACCGAGCGCGCGTTCGAGACGCTCTCGGCCGTGAGCGCCGGTGTGAAGGACGTGCGCGAGGTGATCGAGTCGGCGCGGGTGCGCCTCGGGGGGGAGGGGCGGCGCACGATCCTGTTCCTCGACGAGATCCACAGGTTCAACCGTGCACAGCAGGACGCCCTCCTCCCGGCCGTCGAGGACGGCCTCGTCGTGCTCGTGGGTGCCACGACGGAGAACCCGTACTTCGAGATCAACGGGCCGCTGCTGTCACGGGCGCTGCTGTTCCGGCTCGAGCCGCTCGACGACGCCGACGTCGGCGATGTCATCGACCGCGCCCTCGCCGATCCGCGCGGGCTGGGCGGCGCGTTCGCGCTCGCGGCCGACGCGCGGGCGCACATCCTCGACAAG
>JAIBAC010000229.1 GCA_019695375.1 Acidimicrobiia bacterium | reverse complement strand
TCGTCATCCAACGTCCTAGCTGGCCGGTCTGTTATCCAACGGAGGGCCGTCAGCTGGCGGCGGTGGCGGGGGTGTCGAACTGCATGACCTCGTACTCCTCGCCGGTGTCCGCCCAGTCCTCGAACTGGAGGACGCCGAGCTCGGCGAAGCGGTCGCGCAGCCAGCCGGTGAGGAGGCCGAGCTTCTTGAGATTCGGCACGATCTTTGAGAACAGCATCTTGCGGAACTCCGCCTGCATCGGGTTGGCGAGGACCATCTCGCACATCTCGCGCACCGGCAGGTCGAGGTGCTCCCACACCTCCTGCATCGAGAAGCGGTTGCGCATCAGCATCGCGGCCTCGTACGCGAACTCCTGGCGCTCGCGCAGCTCGGCCGCAGTCATGTCGGTGTAGACCTCCTTGAGCGAGAGGACACCGAACGCCACGTGGCGTGCCTCGTCGGCCATCACGTACTTGAGGATGTCCTTGAGAAGAGGCTCCTCGGTCGTCTGGCGGATGAAACCGAACGCGGCAAGCGCGAGGCCCTCGACCATGATCTGCATGCCGAGGTAGGTCATGTCCCAGCGGCTGTCGGAGACGATGCCGTCGAGCAGCGCCCGCAGGTGCAGGTTGACGGGCATGATCCCGCCGAGCTTCTCCTGCAGGTAGCGGGCGAAGACCTCGACGTGGCGCGCCTCGTCCATCACCTGGGTGGCGGCGTAGTACTTGGCGTCGATCCACGGCACCGTCTCGACGATCTGGGACGTGCAGATCAGGGCGCCCTGTTCGCCGTGCATGAACTGGCTCAGGAGCCAGTTCTGGGCCGTGATCGAGAGCTTCAGGTGGTCGGCCTCGTTGAAGTTCTCCAGTGGCGTGCCGGTCAGGTCCTGGAGCATCCAGATGTTGGGGCCCGTGGCAGCCTGGCGTTCGACGTCGACCTCGATCGACCAGTCCACGTCGGTCGACGCGTTCCACTGGCCGGTCTTGGCCTTCTCGTACAGCTTGATGAGCGGCACACGGGACTGGCCGTAGTCCCATGTGAAGATGGTGTCCTTGGCGGACTCGACGACGTGGAGGACCTCGGCACGCTCCGCGGCCGATACCGTCTTCACGAGCTCGTCGAGCTCGGCGGCGGTCACGTCGGTCTGGACCTCGGTCATGGCTCTCTCCTGTTGGGCGACACCGGTCTGGCTGCGAAGAACTGATCCGAGACGAAGCGACGCACCGACACCTCGTCGCCGAAATGCACGTGCGGCGAGGGGTCGAGCAGGTAGCTGACGCCGACGCGCACGACCCACTCGGCGAAGCGCTCGGGGTCGGAGGCGGCGAGGGGATGGTCTCCGGCGTGCGCCGCCACGTGCGGTGCGAGGAACGCCGATCCGAGGTGGAGGACCGGGCTCGACGGACCGATCAGCGTCGGCAGCACGAGCTCGGGCTCTACCTCGAGCACCACCCGCAACGCGGCGTGCCCACGGCGTGCGGCGTCGGCGTCGACGAACACGGCCACGACGACGTCCGCGAGCGACTCGGCCTCGCTCAGCCTCGAATCGACGGCGGCGAGGAACGCGAGCGCCTCACGACGCACGACGGCGAGCTGCAGGCCTTCGCGCCCGTCGAAGGTGCGGTAGAGGGTCGCGCGCGAGACACCTGCCTCGGCAGCAACGTCGTCGACGGTCGTCCGCGTGACCCCCACACGGGCGTAGCACGTGAGGGCGGCGTCCACGATCCGGTTCGCGACCGGGGACTCGACCTCTCCGGCGAGCTCGGCGAGGACGTCCCGGTCGCCGGTGGCGGCGGGGACGGTCGTGTCGGTGCCCGGGCGGCGCGGCGTGTTCTGGTTTCCCATGAGACACTGAGACACTATCACCCTCTTTGTCTCAGTTCGACATGACGTGACGAGAGTCAGTGCGGCAGGAGGTGGTGCAGCTGGTTCAACACCGCCACGCAGCCCAGGATCACGCCGGCGAAGACGACGTTGACGTTCGCCAGAGGCAGCACCTCTTCACGGGGATCGGCCGCCATCGCGCCGAGCCCGACCGGCGCCGGCGTCGGCGTCGGGGCCGCGCTCCGCGGGTCGAGCACCCGCGAGATGCGCCACGTCTGCCACAGCGACGCCGCCACGAACACCATCTTCAGCACGAACACGCACAGGTACGCGGTGCCGACACCGGTGGTCATCAGTTCCGTGGGACGCGTGAGCCCTGCCGACGCGGCGTCCATGGCGTAGATGCCGGTCACGATGACGGTGACGAGGCCGTAGCCGCACAGGCGCCCGTAGTTGCGCGACACCCAGTCGAGGATCTGGCGACGCCCCGCACCCGGTCCGACACGCGCCGCGATGGCGAGACCGATGGTGGCGCCCAGCCACGCGGCTGCGCCGACAGCGTGAGCGAGCATGAGCAGGACCGGGACCAGCTCGAAGCCCTCGTGCTCGGCACCCACCACCGCGCCTGCGACGGTGCCGTGGCCGGCCGCATCCGCGGCAGCGGCACCGGACGTGCCCGCCGCCGTCTCACCTGACACGACACCGCTCGCCTGCCCCGGCGTGCCACCGTAGATCTTGTAGAAGTCCGGGTTGTCGGCGAGCAGCGTCTTGGACGACTGCGTCTCGACGTGGTCGCCGGTGCCCACATCGGCACCGGTCACCGTGTCGTAGAACAGCTCGACCCACTCGGCCGGCGCGTGGGTGCGCATGACGAGCACCCACGAACCGTTGGCGGGGAACTCCAGCGTGGCCTTGTACTCGCCCGGCGTCGCGGTCGGTTCCATGTCGACGGTCCGCGCGCGGTAGTCGGGGTTGTCGCTGAGGCCGCCGAGGTCGGCGACGGCACCGACGACCGGTGCGCCGGCGGAGTCGTAGAGGGTCACGAAGTACGTCCGCGTCGGACCCTTGCCGGTCTTGGTCAACTCCGCCCGCGCGACCGGCCCGTCGGCGGCCACGGCCGGAGCGGCAGCGGCGAAGAGGAGCAGCGGCACCGCGGCCAGCGCCGCGAGAGTGAGCCTGCGCATCTCGTTCACCCGCCTACTTGTTGACCCACACGGTCGTCATGCCGTGCAAGCCGGCAGCGGACTCCGCGTGGCTCAGGATGTGGCAGTGGAACGCCCACGCACCCGGGTTGCTGTTGGTGACTACGACGTCGTAGCGCTCTCCCGGCGCGATGTTGAGTGTGTCGATGTCGTAGGGCACCGCGAGCTTGTTGCCGTCCTTGGCGACCACCTGCATCGTCTGGCCGTGCAGGTGCATCGGGTGGATGATGAGGCCCTCGTTCATGAACCTGACCAGGGTGCGCTGGCCGGGCTGGGCGACGATGGGTGCGGTCGCCGGGAAGCCCTTGCCGTTGATGCCGAAACCGAGCGGGCCGTCGGTGAGGATCTCGGTGTACTCCTGGTCGACGGGGACCGGAGGCGGACCGACGATGAATGCCCCGAGCAGACCGAGGGGCACCTGCTCCGCCGAGTTGTGGTGGCTGTGGTACATGTGCGAGCCCTCGTTCTCGAGCGTGAACTCGTACGTGTACGTCTCGCCGGGGCGGATCGGATCCTGGGTGACGAAGGTCACACCGTCTTGCGCGTTCGGGGTGATGAGGCCGTGGAAGTGGATCGACGTCGACTCGGGCAGCGAGTTGTGGAGGATCACCTTCACGTGGTCGCCCTTGTTCGCGCGCAAGGTCGGTCCCGGAACCGCGCCGTTGTACGTCCAAGCCTTGACCGTCTTGCCGGGTGCGACCTCCCAGTCGACCACCTCGGCGGTCATCTCGAAGACCTTGGTGTCGCCCTCCATGCGGGGCTGGAGGTCCTCACCGCCCTTGCCCTTGGTCTGTGCGGGCGGGCCGGACAGGAAGGCGTCGACGACCTCCTTGTGCTGCGCGTCCATCGCCTGCCAGTCGATGGACTCGTCAGCGCCGGCGGAGTCCGCTGCCGGCGTGCCCTGAGCCCCCTCGCCGGCGGAGTCGGAGCCCTTCACGACCTCGAACTGGCCCGCCATTCCGGCCGCCTCGTGGCCCGCGATCGTGCACCGGAACTTGTACGTGCCCGGTTCGAGCTGTCCTGCGTTGAGCGTCGCCGACGCCCCGGCCGCGATGGTGTCGGTCTTGCCGACACCGGTCACCTCGAGGTCGTGGACGGACGGGCCCGTGTTCGCGACCTGGAACGACACCTTCCCGGCGGTCACCTTCTCAGGAATCGTGATCTTGAAGTCCTTCTCGGACACGTCCACGACAGTGCCGGCGCCGGCGCCTCCCCCGCTTCCGGTGCCCTGTGCGCGCAGCGGCCCCGAGAGGAGGACGATGATCGCCATCAGCACCATGCCCACCAGGCTGACGCCGGCGATGAACCACGCCGGTGCCTTCTTGAACTCGTCTTGCGCGCTCACTCGACGCCTCCCTCATGTCATCCGGGAGACGTCGCGCGGGCAGGACCCAGAGCAGGTGCTTGCGGCGGCAGCGCGACAATCTTCTCCGGCGGCTTGACACCCGAGACTGTCGTTCGGGCGTCAACCCCGGAAGGGCCGTTGGTCCCCCCGGCGCCGGGACCATCGGTCCCATCCGCCGCCAACCACACCCCGCCACCCCCAACCGCAATACAGCTACGGTGCTCGCACAGCTACGGTGCTCGCCATCCCCTCCACAAGGCGTCACACCTCCGCAAACCACCAACCGCACAAGACCACACACCGCCACAGGCACAGCAACACAGCTACGGTGCTCGCCATCCCCTCCACAAGGCGTCACACCTCCGCAAACCACCAACCGCACAAGACCACACACCGCCACAGGCACAGCAACACAGCTACGGTGCTCGCCATCCCCTCCACAAGG
>JAIBAC010000228.1 GCA_019695375.1 Acidimicrobiia bacterium | reverse complement strand
GGTGGTTGGCAGGGTCGCGGTCCGCGGACGAGCTCGCAGACGCTCTCATGCCGGTCCTCTACGGGGAGCGCTTCTTCGCCGACCAGCCCGGACTCGCGTCGGCCGAGCGCAGGCGCCTGTCGTCTCTCGATCCCGCCGACGTCGCGCCGGTCGCGCGGGCGGCTGCCGCCACGGGAGACCGGCTCGACCGGCTCGCCGCCGTCGCCGCGCCGCTCGTCGTCGTCGCCGGGGAGTCCGACGCGCTCGTGACACCGGCACGACTCGACGCGATCGCGGCCCACGCCGCGGCCGGCGTCGTGCGCCTGCCCTGGACCGGCCACTCCGCTGTGCTCGAGCGACCGGCAGAGGTGGCTGCCGCGATCGGGGACTTCCTACGTGATCGGTGACACCGCTGTCCTGCTCGTCAACCACGGCGCTGCCGACACGCGGGCCGGCGTGGAGCCGTTCCTGTTCAACATCTTCTCCGATCTCGACATCATCCCGCTGCCCGGCGGATCGCCTGCTCGCCGGCGCCTCGCGCGGCTGATAGCGAGCAGGCGGGCACCCAAGGTCGCACGTCTCTACGAGTACATGGGAGGCGGGTCGCCGCTCGTGCCGTACATGAGGGCGCAGGCGCGCGGGCTCGAGGCCGAGCTCGCGATGCCAGTCCGACTCGGGCTGCGGTACTACCCGCCCCGCCTCGCGGATGCTCTGTCGGCGCTCGTGGCCGACGACGTGCGCCGCGTCGTGGTGTTCCCGCAGTACCCGCAGTGGTCGGACACGACGGTCGGATCCGTGCTCGCGGAGCTCGACCGCGCGCGTGACGACGTGCCCGGCGCCGGCGACCTCGAGTACGTCGTCATCGACCCTTTCGGTGGCCATCCCGGTTACGTCGCGCTGGTCGCCGACCTCGTCCGCACCGCTGCCGCGGGTTGCACCGCTGAGCCTGCTCTCGTGTTCAGCGCGCACTCGGTGCCGATGTCCAAGGTCGAGGCCGGCGATCCGTACCCGGGCGAGATCGCCGCGCAGGCACACGACATCGCGGTCGCGGCGGGATTCGGGCCGGACGGATACGAGGTCGCGTTCCAGAGCCGCGCAGGGCCGGTGCGGTGGCTGGGGCCCGAGGTGCGGGACGTCGCCGCCGACCTCGTGCGCGCGGGACGGCGCGAGGTGCTCGTCGTACCGGTCTCGTTCGTCCAGGACCACCTCGAGACCTTGGTCGAGATCGACGTGCAGCTATCTGCCGAGGTCGAGGCCCTCGGTGGTCGTTTGCACCGGGTCCGGTCCGTCAACGCCGACCGCAGGTTCGTGCGGCTCTGCGCCGCGCTCGTGCGGGAGGCGCTCGCCGCTCACGACCCGGTCTCGGAGTTGGCCGCCAGATACGAGCGGTAGACGGCGAGGAGCGCGTCCTTCTGGGGGCCCGTGAGGCGCGGGTCGGCGACGATCGCGGCGGTCGTGTCACCGGCGTCGGAGGAGCCGTCACCGCTGTCGTCACGGGCAGCCGGGTCCTGGAACAGGCCGGCCTGGTCGAGGATCGTCTCGGCCGAGACGTTGAGCCCGCGGGCCACTTGACGCAGGACGCGGACAGAAGGCTCGTGCTTGCCGCGCTCGATCTGGCTCAGGTACGCGTTCGAGACGTCGGCGATGTCGGCGAGCTGGCGCAGGGTGAGGCCGGCGATCCGCCGCTGGGCGCGGATGAACTGACCCAGCGATTCGAGCTGGGGTCGCCAGTCCGACCTCGAGGCGGCCTCGGGGGGATCGAGGCCGGGCTCGGGGTCGTGACGGGCGTCGTCAGGCACTCTTGCCCGCGGTGGTCTTGGCCGCCGCCGGCTTCTGCTTCGGCTTCGGGGCGTCGGTGCCGGAGTCGGAGATCACGCCCTCGACGGTCGCGGTGACGCTCGAGATCGTCTGGTCGACGGCGTCGACGAGCTTGCGGCTCACGTCGCGCTGGACCGCGAAGATGCTCCGCGCGAGCGAGAACGCCGAGTCGGTCACCGGCTTGATGTCGGTCTGGTCGACGAAGCCCTCCGCGATCTCGAGGACCTGCACCTCGATGTCGTGGACGGTGTCGATGATCGGGTCGGCTACGGGTGCCACGAGGGTGTCGGCCATGTCTGTCGTCTCCTGATCCGGGGCTTTCGACTGCTTGATGTATCAAGCAGTGCCCAGTCAACCATGCGCTTGCTTGGAGTGTCAAGCAAAACGTTTGCGATCGCGAGCGGGCGGGATGTGCCCACGGTGCCGACGGGTGGCTCAGCCGAGCCCGTGTGAGGCGGCGTACTCCCTCACCTCGGCCACCGGCGACTTCTGCCCGCCGTCACGCCAGGAGTCGAGGTACGGCCACGGGTAGACGGCCCCGCGACGGACCTTCCAGTCGCCGGCGCGCGTCACCGGTGAGATCCCGAAGTGGAGGTGGCAGCCGCTGCCCTTGGCGTTGCCCGAGTCGCCGACCTTGCCGAGGGGGGTACCGGGATCGACCCTGACCCCCGGGTTCGCCGCCGGATCGACCGACGACAGGTGGCTGCCGTAGTAGCGGACGCCGTCGTCGCCGACGACGCTGACCGACAGGCCGCCGCGGACGGCCGCGTCGTCGTTCTTCGAGCTCCACTCGTCCGTGCGCGAGACGTCCTGGATCACGCCCGCGACGGGTGATACGACCTGGGTGCCGCACGGGGCGAACATGTCGCTGGCGGGGTAGTCGTGGTGGCTGTGCGCGTACTTGCCGGTGGACGCGGGCACGAGGGGGTACCTGTAGGTGGTCGACCCGCTCGGTGCCGGCGCCGACGTGGTTGCCGGCGCCGCAGTGGTCCCCGGTGCCGCGGTCGTGGTCGTCGACGGAGCCGTCGTCGTCGTCGTCGTCGAGGTGTCGTCGACCGGCAGGCCCACGACCTCCGGTGCCCCGCCGCGGCTGTCGCCGGAGGTGGCGACCGCGACGACGGTGGCGACGAGGGCGACAGCGATCACCGCCGCGACCGCGACCGCCGTGACGAGCGTGCGCCGGGTGCGCACGGCGCGGCGCAGGTCGTCGTCGAGTGGCCGCGCGCCACCGCCGGTTTCGGCTTCTGGCATCGGCCAACAGTAGTGGTCAAGTGGCGCGACCCCCCTCTCGGGGCGGTCTATCTTCGTGCGCTATGGAAATCCTCGCCCTACTCGAACAGACCACCCGCATCGATACGTCCGGCGCTGGTGCGGCGGTGGGCCTCGGTATCGGACTGCTCATCGTCTACATCGTCGTCATCGTCGCTGCCCTCGTGCTCTTCATCTGGGGCCTCATCGACTGCCTGCGCTATCCGGACCAGGCCTGGGACGCGGTCGGACAGCAGAAGATCGTGTGGATCCTCGTGATCGTGCTCGTCGGCTGCCTGGGGCCGCTGCTCTACTTCTTCATCCCGCGGCCCAAGCTGAAGGCCTGGAAGGAGAGCGGTGGTGGTGGCTACCCGCCCGCCGGAGGTGGCTACCCGCCCGCCGGAGGTGGCTACCCGCCCCAGCCGCCCTACCCGCAGCAGCCGTACCAGCAGTGATCCCGGCGCTCCCCTTGGAGCGTCCCGCGGCTACGCCTTGAGCTTTGGGGCATGTGGCGGCCACATGTGGCCGCCACATGCCCCAAGCGCGTCGTGACGGCCGTCCGGTGCTCCGACAGCGGGTCAGGCGTGGGCGCGGGCGCGGCGTACCGCATCGGCGACACCCGACCCGAGGCCGATGCCGCGGTAGCACCAGCCCACCAGATCGACGCCCAGAGCCTCGGCACGGCGATCCGCGGCCGCTGTCCGGCCGGCGTGGCCGATCTCGTACTGAGGGATCCCGCGGTGGTTGCGCACCACGTTCACGAACCCGGGGTCGAGGTCGTCGCGGCCCCACGCCGTGGCGAGATCCGAGAGGATGAGCGAAACCAGCGCCTCGTCGCCGAGGTCGACGAGCTCGGGACGCAGCACCCCCCCGGCGAGGACGCGCACCAGATCCTCGCCCGCAGGAGCGCGGTCGGGGAACAGCATCGAGTCGAACACCGCGCCGAGGACCGCCGAGCCCCCACGGGGGTGCGCCAGGTAGCCGAAGCCGGGCTCGGGCGTCAGCGCACCCGCGGGCAGCCCCAGATGCACCACCGCGATCGGCGCACGCATGACCCCGCGCAGCAGAGCGGCGAGGTCGTCGTCATGGGAGGCGAGCAGCGTGGCCGCCTGCTCGGCGCCCGTCGCCAAACACACCCGTGCGGCCGTGAGCACCTCGCCACCGGCGTGCACCCTCCACACATCGCCATCGCGCTCGAGCGCGTCGACGGCCGTCGCGGTGCGCACCGCATCGCCGAGCCGCGCCGCCACCGCACGTGGCAGCGTCTCCATGCCGTCGCTGAAGCTGTGCAGGCGTGCGCGGGGCGCACCCGCCTTGCGTGACGTCCGCATGCGGCGCAGACCTGCCCGGATCACACCGCCGGAGCGCTCCATCTCGCGCAGCTGCGGAAAGGCGGCGTCGACGGACACGCGCGACGCCGAACCGCCGAAGGTGCCGGCGACGACCGGCTGCGCGATCACAGCGGCGATCTCGGCGCCGAACCGGCGTGCGACGAAGTCGGCGACCGACTCCTCGCGTTGCTCCCGCAGCGGGGGTGCGAACACCTCGAGCAACGCCCCGATCTTCGCCCACGGCGACACGACCGGCGACGTGATCGCCTCCGGCGGCGACACAGGCAGCGCCACGAGCCCGTCACGATCATGGATCCAGCGCCGTTTGGCGGCAGGCGACGCCGGCACCAGCGCCGACGCAGCAGCCGGTGTCGTGGTGACGAGGGTCGAGACGGCCTCGGCGGGCAGCAGCACCGACGCCACGGCATGTTCGCAGA
>JAIBAC010000227.1 GCA_019695375.1 Acidimicrobiia bacterium | reverse complement strand
CGGCGACGCCGACCCCGGCCGTCGCCGCCATGTCCGCGAGCGCGGCGCTGCGGTCACGGGCGGCGCTGTCGCCGGCGGGCTGGACGAGCAAGGTGCCCCAGCAGTCGAAGGTCACTGTGTGCGGTGGCGAGGAGGGCATCGCAGCAGTCTCGCGGAATCTGGAGGCAGGTGACGGTTCGTATATAGGTTCGTATCCGGATCGTTGCGCCTGGGGCAGGACTCGAAGACGCTCTCGTCACGACAGCTTGGGAGGCCGTCATGGGAAGACTCAGAGCCGCGTTGGTGGCCGCGCTGATGGCCTCCACGGCCGCCACCGGCCTCGCGGTCGCGTCGCCTGCAGGTGCCGACGGTCTGCCGTCGTGCGACGTCGAACGCCATGTGGTGGTGACCGATGTCGACGAGACGCTGACCACCTCGGACGGAGAGAACATCCACCAGCTCCTCGATCCGTCCTACGACCAGAAGGAGCGCGACGACGCGTCGGAGACCTTCCAGGCCTACCACGACAAGGGCTACTGGGTCGTCTACCTCACGGCGCGTCCTGAGACCCTCGTGCTGCGCGACGGCCGCCCGTACCGCACCGCCACCGACGACTGGTTCACCGCCCACGACTTCCCCCACCCCGACGGCGTCACCGAGGTCTACTTCTCACCCGACCTCCTCTCATCGCTGCTCCCCCGCGGCTACAAGGGCGAGGTCGTCAAGGCCCTGCAGGCCCAAGGGTTCCAGGTGGACTACGCGTACGGGAACGCGACCACCGACTTCCAGGCCTACAAGGACGCGGGCCTGCCCCTCGACCGCACCTTCTCGATCGGCAAGCTCGCCGGATGGGGCGGCACGACCCCGATCCCGGACGGCACCTACACGGACCACCTCGCCACGTTCCTCCCCACGGTCCCCGACGTGTGCGACATGGGCGCCACACCGCAGACGGACCCCTCGGTCTGTCCCCCGGTGACATACGACGGTCTGCTGCCGTGGCTCTTCCGCGACCTCATCGCGAAGCTCGGCATGCAGATCCGCTCGCACGTGCTCCCCTGCCACTGAGTCGGGTGGCACAGGAGAGCCCCGGGCTCGAGGGGCCCGAACCCGGAGACCTCGCCGCCGACACGGCGGTGACGGGCCTCGACAAGGCGCCCGGCTGGTTCGTCGCCGACCTGCCGCCGGCGTGGGACTTCGCGACCCCCTCCGGCGGCGTGCTCATGACGGTCGCGCTGCGGGCGATGCTGGCCGAGATCGGTGAGCCCGAGCTGCGGCCGATCGGTGCGCACGCGCTGTTCCTGTCACCGGTCCCCAACGGTGCGCTCGAGGTGCGCGTCGAGGTCCTGCGCAGGGGCAACGCGGCCGTACAGGCGCGGGCGGCGCTGAGCTCGACCGACCGGCCTGGTCCGGGTCTCGAGGTGAGCGCCACGTTCGGGCGCGAGCTCGACGGTCCCGCGTTCACCGACTCGGTCATGCCGGCCGTCACGATGCCGGATGCGGCACCACCCGAGCCGCCACGCCGGGCGGACCGCTTCGTCCCGCCCTTCATCCACAACTACGACATCGTCCACGGCGGCGGGCCCCCGATCTGGGACGCCGAGCACTGGCCTCCGGGGGAGGCGTGGTACGCGCGCTGGTTCCGCCACCGCGTGCCCCAGTTCCTCGACGACGGACGCCTCGACCCGCTCGTGGTCCCACCGATCGCGGACACGATGGTCCCAGCCGTCGCAGCGGCGATCGGGTCCGACCGCGACTTCTACGCCCCGAGCCTCGACCTCACGGTGCACTTCCTCGGCGACACGCGTTCGGACTGGCTCCTCACGTCGTCGCGGTCGCGGCGCGCCCGCGCCGGGTACGCGACGGCGGACTGCGAGATCTGGTCCGCCGACGGCGACCTCGTCGCCTACGCCACCCAGACGATGATCATCCGCAAGCCGTTGGACCTCTGAGGCGCGACCGTTGGAGCACCCAGCGGCCACATGTGGCCGCTGGGTGCTCCAACATCGTCGTCCTGGCCGCGTGGTGCTCCGCGCGATCACGGGCCGTAGAATTCCGCGATGCAGACCCCGCTCGAGGCCCTCGTCGCCCAGCACGCAGAGCTCGACTCCGTCCTCGACACCCTCGGCGACGGCGACTGGGACCGCCCCTCACGCTGTCCGGGCTGGAGCGTCGGTGACATCGTCCTGCACCTCGCGCAGTCGAACGAGCTCGCCGTGGCAAGCGTCCGCGGGACGCTGGCGGACTTCGCTGCCGCTCTGACCGAAGGGATCGAGGCGGCCGGCGACGCGGACACCCTCGCCGACCGCGTCGTCGCGAACGAGCGCGGGGCGAGCCCCGCCGAGCTGCGCGAGCGCTACGCACGCAGCTCGGACGACGTCCTCACCGCGTTCGCAGAGGCCGACCCGCATTCCCGCGTGCTCTGGATCGCGGGCGAGATGTCGCTGACGACGCTCGCGACCACGCGGGTCGCCGAGACATGGGCCCACACCGGCGACATCGCCGAGGCCGTCGGCATCGAGATGGAGCCGGGTGAACGCCTGTGGCACGTGTGCCGCCTGTCATGGCGCACGCTGCCGTACGCGTTCTCCCGCGCCGGCCGCACGATGTCGACACCGGCCCAGTTCGAGCTCACCGCCCCCGACGGCACCGGGGTGTGGACCTTCGCCGACGCCGCGGCGCCGAGCGCGCCGACCGTCGTGCGCGGCCCGGCGCTCGACCTCTGCCTCGTGGCGGTCCAGCGCGCGGACGCGGCCGACACCGCGCTGTCAGCCGAAGGACCCGACGCGGCCGCCGTCCTCGAGCTCGTCCGCTCCTTCGCCTGACCCCGCGCGGCAGCGCGGACCGCTGTCAGGCCTCGCCTGGGGCGGGTAGATACGTCCAGTCCGGCTGCTTGCGCCAGTAGTCGCCGTCGTAGACCGCCTCGCCGTCAGCGAGGTCGACCAGCTTCGGGAGCGGCCGCGGCTCCGGACGCGGGCAACCGCGGGCGTCGATGTGCTCGGTGAACTCCTCGGGGAAAGCCCGCAGCACGCTGCTGACGACACGCTGCTCCTCGGCCGCGAGGAAGCAGCGGCTCCCGTCGGTGACGCGTTCGAGCCACAGGTGGATCTCGCCGATGTCGCCGTCGTCGCCCTCGCCGGCCTCGATCCGTTCGAGCCGCTCGGTGATCTGGCCGCTGCCGATCTTGCACGGCGGGCACTGGCCGCAGGACTCCACGTACAGGAACCGCGAGAAGCGCGCGGCTGCCGCGACCATGCACGCCGTGTCGTCGTAGACGGTGAACCCCGCTGCGCCCATGGCCGATCCTGCCGCAGCGAGACCCTCGTACGACACCGGCGCGTCGAGCGCAGATGCCGCCACGACCGGATTGGCGACGCCGGAGAACGCGGCCTTCACGCTGCGGCCGCCTCCGACGCCTCCACCGACGGTGTCGATCACGTCGCGCAGCGAGGTCCCCAGTTCGACCTCGCCGACACCGGGCGCGACGACGTCGCCGACGACGGTCGCGACGACGGTTCCCGGCGACTCCGCGGTCCCACACGATCGGAACCAGTCGGGACCGTGAGCGAGGATGTGGGGGACGTTGGCGAGCGTCTCGATGTTGTTGACCAGCGTCGGGTTCGGCTCGTCGGTGCGCCGCGCTCCACCGTGGGGTCCTGCCTCCCAACCCTCCTGCGGCGACGCGGCGAAGAGGCCGTGCTCGTAGGGCGGGAACCACCGCGGCAGCGGCGGTTTGCCCTCGATCACCTCGAGCATCGCCTTCTCCTCGCCGAAGAGGTACTCGTCGGGACCCGCGAGGACGTTCACCGTGCAGTCTGTGCAGTAGCCGGCGTTCTGGAACTCCTGGATCGCGCGCAGCACCGCCTCGCGCTCACGCTCGAAGCTCGCCTTCAGGCACAGGTAGGCCTCGTCGGCGCCGACCGCGAACGCGGCCACGAACAGACCTTCGACGACCTGATACGGGTTGGCACGCAGCAGTGCCCTGTCCTTGAACGTGGCCGGTTCGCCCTCGGCGCCGTTGCAGACCACGAAGCGCCGCGTACCCACCTGACCGGCGATGCCCGCCCACTTGCGACCCGTGGGGAACCCACCCCCACCGCGTCCGCGCAGGCCCGACGCCGTGACTGTCTCGATCGTGGCGTCGGTGCCCATCTTCAGGGCCGCCTCGACGCCCGCGCCGCCTGCGTCGGTGCGGAGGTAGTCGTCCAGGGACGTGATCGGCTCGGACGGAAGCAGGAACCTCATGGGTGGACCTCCCTGCGCCCACACTAGGGACGCGCCGTGGCGCTCACCCCATCGTGACGTCCCGGCAGGAGCCTGCCGCTGAGCACACCTCCGCGATCGCGCGCACGAACACTCCCGGGCGGGACCACGGAATCCCGTGTCCCGCAGCGGACACGGTCTCGAGAACGCCGTCCACCACGGCGTCGGCGAGCGCCTGCGCCGCCTCGACGGTCTCGAACTCGTCGCGGTCGCCCACGAGGACCACGGTGGGGGCAAGCACGCGGCGGAGGTCATCGCGCAGGCGCTGCTGCTCGCGGCGGTAGCGGCGTTCCTCCACGACGAACGAACGCCACATGCCCCGCTCGAGCCACGCGCGGTACGAGCGCACGAACGCGCGCCGCAGGCTCTCGTCGGGCGGACGCGGCATGCGGAGCGCCAGGAGCCGCCGCACCGACGGCCACCTGGGCAGGCCCCGCAGCACCGCCTCGTAGACGAAGGCGAGCAGCGGCCCTGCGAACGCGTAGCCGAAGACGACGTCGAGCACCCCGGGCGGTTGCGTCGGGTTGAGCGAACCCGCCAGCACGAGGCCGGCGGCGCGGTCGGGATGGGCGGCGGCGGGCGCCAGCGCGACACCGCCTCCCCAGCTGTGGCC
>JAIBAC010000226.1 GCA_019695375.1 Acidimicrobiia bacterium | reverse complement strand
CTCGACGTGCACGGCCGGTTGCGGTGCGCCTGGCGCGTGGTCGCGGTGGGAGACGACGACCGCCGTCGACCCGTCGGCGGGTGCGTCGCAGTCGAAGAGGCAGAACGGCGTCGTGATCATGCGCGCCGCCATGTAGTCGTCGAGGCTGAGCGGGTCGCGGTAGATCGCAGCCGGGTTGCGCTCGGCGTTGCGGCGCCCGTTCAACGCGATCTGCGCCATCTGCTCGCGGGTCGTACCGAACTCGTGCATGTGGCGCTGGGCGTACATCGCGAGCCAGTTCGCCGCCGACACCGCGCCGAAAGGCTGCAGCCACGCCATGTCCCCGGACGCACGGGGAACCGCAGGCTTGGAGCCGGCGCCGCGGCCCTTGGAGCCGGCGAAACCGGCCGCGTGAGCCGACGCCTCGGTCACGGTGCGGTAGACGAGCACGTGGCGGGCGAGCCCCGCCGAAACCGCGAGGCACGCGGCCACGAACGCGGACAGCTGTGCGGGCCCCTCGAGCCCGCCGTGGTGCCAGTCGAGCTCGAGGCGCAGCGCGTCCTGCACCGACGGCGTACCGGGCCCGGAGAACTCGGGCATGTACGGCATGTGACCGGGATAGCTGGCGAGGCCGTCGATGTCGGCCGGCGTGAGGCCGGCATCGGCGATCGCCGCCAGCGCCGCCTCGACGGTGAGGTCGAGGCCGTCGCGCATGAGGCGGCGGCCCACCTGGGACTGGCCGATCCCGCTCACGATCGCGTCACGTTCGGGTCGCTCAGGCATCTGCGGCCCCCATCGGCGTGAAGAGCGGCAGCCACACGTCGTCGTCCTGTTCGAACTTCACACCGACGGCCATGCCGATGCGGACCGCGTCGGGTTCGACGCCGACGATGTTCGTCGTGAGCCGCAGCCCCGCCTGCTCCTCGAGCTCGACCACCGCGATCACGTAGGGGTGCTCCCACGTCGGGTTCCACACCTGGTGGTTGACCGTGAACGAGTGCACGGTGGCGCGCCCCGAAGCCGGCTGCGCCGCGACGTCGCGGGACCAGCACTGCGGGCACACGGGTGCGGGGGGATGGATCCAGTACCCGCACGCCCCGCAGCGCAGGATCCGCAGCTCGCCTTGCGCGCCTCCGGTCCAGAAGGCCTCCGTCTGCGCTGTCACCTGGGGCAGCATCCTGATCGGCGCATCACTCACCGGCTCATCACCTCGAGACTCCTCGCGTCGTCGTGCAGACCCTCGTCTACCAGCCGCGGAACGACGGGGGGCGCCGCTCGGCGAAGGCGCGCATCCCCTCGGCGGCGTCGGCGCTGCCGTTCACGAGCTCCTGCAGCCACGCCTCCTCGCCGAACGCGGTCATGCGGTCTGACTCGAATGAGCGGTTCAGCAACGCCTTGGTGGCCGCGATCGCCCTCGTCGGCCCCGCCGCCAGCCTGGCTGCCAGCGCGGCTGCCTCGGCGGCGAGGCCGGCGTCGGCCACGACCTTGTTCACGAGACCGATGCGTTCGGCTTCCGCGGCACCCACGTCGTCGCCGAGGAACATCAGCTCCTTGGCGCGGTGCAAGCCGATCATCCGCGGCAGGAGGTACGCACCGCCGGCGTCGGGAATGATCCCGCGACGCACGAACACATGGATCAGACGCGCCGACGCGGCCATGAGGACGAGGTCGCCGGCGAGCGCGTGGTGGGCGCCGCCGCCCGCCGCCGTGCCGTTGACGGCGGCGACCACCGGCTTCTCGCAGTCCTGCACGGATCCCACGAGGCGCTGCCATCCGCGCCGGATCATGCGCGAGGCGTCGCCGACGGCCCGTTTCGGCGCCTCGTCGGGGCGGGCGGCGGCCTGTTCGCCGAGCCCGCGCAGATCGGCGCCGGTGCAGAAGGTGTCGCCGGTCCCGGTCAGCACGACGGCGCGTACGCCGAGATCGGCCGAGACGTCGTCGAACACCCCGGCAAGGCGATCGCGGTCGGCAGGCGTGAGCGCGTTGCCGGCTGCGGGCCGGTTGATCCGCACGTGCGCGACCGCGTCAACCACTTCGACCTCGACGGCGTCGCCGGTCTCGTGCTCCTGGTCTGGGTCCCTCGACACCGGTGCACCCTCGCCCTACGATCTCTGACACGTGCGTCAGAGTTCTACACGCACCGCCGTTCCGCGTCCACGCGCGCCGCACAAGCGCCACAGGAGGCTCGATGGGCTTGCTCGACGACAAGGTCGCGATCGTCACGGGCGCCGGACGCGGTGTGGGCCGCGGCGAGGCGCTCGAGCTCGCTGCCGAGGGCGCGAGGCTCGTCGTCAACGACGCCGGTGCAGCCGTCGACGGCTCGGGCGGCGACAAGGCACCCGCCGACGAGGTGGTGGACCTCGTCCGTGCCCGCGGAGGCGAGGCCGTCGCGAGCTACGACGACGTGTCGGACTGGGAGGGTGCCGCGCGCCTCGTCGCCACCGCCGTCGACGCCTTCGGCGCGCTCGACGTGCTCGTCAACAACGCCGGCATCCTGCGCGACAAGATGATCGTGGGCATGACCGAGGAGCAGTTCGACTCGGTGATCGCCGTGCACCTCAAGGGGACGTTCGCGTGCACGCACCACGCGGCGAGCTACTGGCGCTCGCAGTCCAAGGCCGGAGCTCCGCGGCGTGCCGCCATCGTCAACACGGTCAGCTCCGCGGGACTCGTGGGCAACGTGGGGCAGGCCAACTACGGCGCGGCCAAGGCGGGCATCGCGGCGCTGACGGTGATCTCGAGCCTCGAACTGCAGCAGTACGGGGTGCGGGCCAACGCCGTCGCCCCCGGCGGCGCGACGCGCATGTCGAGCGGGGTGGTCGCAGGCCGCGCCGAGGTCAAGAACCCCGAGGACTACGACGACGGGGAGTTCGAGCGCCTCAATCCGGCCAACTCGGCGCCGATGGTCGCGTGGCTCGCGTCGGATGCGGCCCTGCACGTGACGGGTCAGGTCTTCAAGGCCGTCGGCGACGAGATATCCCTGTACAGGCCATGGCACGTCGAGGCGAGCGTCAAGGCCCCCAAGGGCCCGCGGAGGTGGAAGCCCGCCGAGATCTCCAACGCCGTCAACACGCACCTGTTCGGAACGCGCAACGGCGGGCTCACCCTCGGCGGAGGTGCCTGAGAGGTGGCGGCCGCGATCGTCGGCGCAGCCCTGAGCGACTGCGGTCGCGTCGACGACAAGAGCGCATTCGAGCTGCACTTCCAGGCGGCGACGCGCGCCGTCGCCGACGCGGGCATGGACAAGGCCGACATCGACGGGTTCATGTCGCACGGCACGGGGGTGCTGCCTCCGATCGAGGTCGCCGAGTACCTCGGCCTGCGCCCGCGCTGGATCGACTCGTCCGGGGTCGGCGGCGCCACGTGGGAGTTCTACGTCGAGCACGCCGTCGCTGCGATCGAGGCAGGCCTCGCCGAGACGATCCTGATCGTGTACGGCTCGACGGCACGCGCGAACCTCAAGCGCAGCAGACGGCGCGCGAACCTGAGCTTCGGCAACCGCGGCCCCGTGCAGTTCGACGCCCCTTACGGCCACACGATCATGGCCAAGTACGCGATGGCGGCGCGCCGGCACATGCACGAGTACGGCACCACGATCGACCAGCTCGCCGAGATCGCCGTCTCGACGCGCTACAACGCGTCGCTCAACCCCGACGCCTACTACCGCGACCCGATCACGATCGACGACGTGGCGGACTCGCCGATGATGGCCGACCCTCTCACGAAGCTGCACTGCTGCATCCGCTCCGACGGCGGCGGCGCCGTCGTCGTGACCACCGCGGCACGCGCGCTCGACTGCGCCAAGGTCCCGGTTTGGATCCTGGGTTCGGGCGAAGCGGTCTCGCACACGACGATGAGCGAGTGGGACGACTTCACGGTCTCACCGGCGGCGGTGAGCGGGCCGGCGGCTTTCGCCCGCGCCGGGCTCACGCCCGGTGACGTCGACGTGTGCCAGCTCTACGACGCCTTCACGCCGATGGTGCTGCTCACGCTCGAGGCCCTCGGTTTCTGCGGCAAGGGCGAGGGGGGCGCCTTCGTCGAGAAGGGCCGCCTCCGCGTCGACGGCGAACTGCCCACCAACACCGACGGCGGTGGCCTGTCGTCGTGCCATCCGGGAATGCGCGGCATGTTCCTGCTCGTCGAAGGCGTACGCCAGCTCCGCGGTGAGTGCGGCCCGCGCCAGGTGCCCGATGCCAGGGTGTGCTGCGTGAACGGCACCGGCGGCTGGTTCAGCTCGGCGAGCACCATCATCCTCGGGACCGAGCAGCCATGAAGGCGGCGATCCTCCCTGCCGTGGGCGCGGCGCTCGCCGTCACCGACGTGGAGCTCACACCACCCGGGCCGGGTGAGGTGCGTGTGCGGATCGCCGCGAGCGGGGTGTGCCGCTCGGACCTGTCGCTCCAGGACGCGACCTTGCCGCACCCGTTGCCCTGCGTCCCCGGCCACGAGGCTGCCGGGGTCGTGGCCGAAGTCGGCCCCGGTGTCGACACGATCGCCGAGGGCGACCACGTGGTGCTGACGTGGATCGTGCCGTGCGGACGCTGCTCGTTCTGCCTCGGCGGCCAGGCGAACCTCTGCCCCGAGAGCATGTCGGCGATGGGCACCCACCACATCTTCGACTCGGGACAGCCGGTGACCGCGGGGATGGGGACGGCGACCTTCGCCGAGGAGACCGTCGTGCCCGCGGGCGCCGCGATCCGCATCGACGACGACGTGCCGCTCGACGTCGCGGCGCTGATCGGGTGCAGCGTGACGACCGGCGTCGGCGCTGCGCTCAACACCGCACGCGTGACACCGGGCGCCCGCGTGGGTGTCATCGGCTGCGGCGGTGTCGGCGTCAACGTGATCCAGGGCGCCCGCCTGGCCGAGGCGGCCGAGATCGTCGCCGTCGGCCCGGCGGCCGACAAGCCCGAGGCCAATGCCG
>JAIBAC010000028.1 GCA_019695375.1 Acidimicrobiia bacterium | reverse complement strand
ACGGCGGCCTCGACGTCGTCGCGGCCGGCTGTCGCGCGGAGTCCGAGCAGGCGACGCGCGGCCGCCACCTCGGGGTCGGCGGGAAGGTGCTCGTCGGTCCGGGTCACGCCTTAGTGATTCGCCCGAGGCGTCCTCAGTCCTCGGTGCCGCCGGTCAGCAGGGCTGGCCTGTGATCGGCACGACAGCATAGGTGGCGTGGATCGTGACGGGGTGGCCGTCGGCTGTCGTCACCGGCGTGCCGGGGTCGGGGAACTGCACGTCGTGCCAGTCGGAGGCGTCCTGGAGCATCCCGACGGTGACGAGATCGGCCATCGGGAGGTACCCGTGCACGTCGGATCGCGCACGCATGGCCTCCTCCGCGGTCACGACCGCTTGACGGTCGGCCTTGCACGCCGATCCCTGCCCCGTGTCGGTGATGCCCGACACGGAGAAGACCACGACGGCGGCGAGGATTCCGAGCACGACGATCACGACGAGCAGTTCGATGAGCGTGAAGCCGTCTCCACCGGATGCGCGGTGCCGGGTCACGGTCGTCCTCCGAGTCGGTTCCCCAGCCCATCCCGGCGCAGTGACGACTTCGCCACTGTGGGTGGCGGGTCCTGCCCGTTGCGCACAGCTAGGTTGGCGCGATGACCGACGAACACGTGCGCCTCGAGCGTGATGGCGCAGTGGCGACCCTGACCTTGTGCAGGCCCGACAAGCTCAACGCCTGGAGCTGGGAGGCGACCGACGAGCTGTGTGCCCACGCGGCAGCGCTGCGCTTCGACCGTGACGTGCGTGCGGTGGTGCTCCGCGCCGAGGGACGTGCGTTCTGCGCCGGCGTCGACCTCGCCAAGGTCGGGACCCGGGTCCACGGCCGCAGCGCGGCGGAGACCATAGACGCCTACCACGAGAACTTCCGCGAGCTGCACGAGCGCTTCTCTGCAGTCGCGGCACTGCCGCAGCCGGTGATCGCGGCGGTCCAGGGCTACTGCCTCGGAGCGGGGATGGAGATCGCGACGCTCGCCGACATCCGGATCGGGGCCGACGACGCCGTCTTCGCACTTCCCGAGGTGACGATCGGTGTCGGCATCGACGGCGGTGCAGACATGCGTCTCGCTGCGATCGTGGGGCCCGCCAACGCCAAGCTCCTCGCCCTCACCGGCAGGCGCGTCGACGCCGCGAACGCATTGCGCCTCGGGCTCTGCCAGGAGGTCGTGCCAGCGCAGGAGCTGTGGACCGCAGCGGCGGCACTGGCGCGGGAGATCGCCGCGAACGCCCCGCTCGCGGTGCAGTCGGTCAAGCGCCAGATCGACTTCTTCGCCAACCGCGGGATGGCCGACGCCCTCCGCTACGAGGCGCTGTCAGTCTCCATGGGCTTCGTGTCCGAGGACCTGCGCGAGGGTGGGAGCGCCAAGGCCGAGCGTCGCCCGCCCGAGTTCGAGGGCAAGTGATGGCCGGTCTTCCTCCCGCACCGCCTCCAGGTTCGGCGATGCTGCCGGCGGGCACGTTCGACGGAGTCGTGGCGTTCGTCACCGGCGGCGGCACCGGTCTCGGCAAGGCGATCGCCGTGGAGTTCGGCCGCCTCGGTGCCGGCGTCGCGATCGCGAGCCGCGACGCAGACCACCGCCGCGCAGGTGTCGAGGCTGTCGAAGCTGCCGGTGCGCGTGCGTGCGAGGTGGAGGTCGACGTGCGCGACGAGGCCGCGGTGGCGGCGGCGTTCGACGCCGTCGAAGCTGATCTCGGCGCCGTCGGGATCCTCGTCAACAACGCAGCCGGCAACTTCCCCGTCGCCGCCGAGCGGCTCAGCCCCAACGGCTGGCGCGCCGTCGTCGACATCGTGCTCAACGGCACGTTCCTGTGCTCCAGAGAGTTCGCGATCAGGCGGATGGCGCTCGGCCTTCCCGGGGCGATCCTCAACGTCGTCGCGTCGTACGCGTGGACCGGTGGGCCGGGCGCCTCGCACTCCGCGGCCGCGAAGGCAGGGGTGGACAACATGACCAAGACGCTCGCCGTCGAGTGGGCACCCGACGGCATCCGCGTGAACTCGATCGCACCGGGGCTGTTCCCCCATGACGACGAGGCGCCGGCGATCCGGGAGCTGCGCAGATCCGGCCGCAGCCGTGACGAGCTGAGGTCGCCGGCGCTGCGCACCGGTGCCGTGCACGAGCTCGGCTGGGCGGCCACCTACCTGTGCTCGCCCTACGCCAACTTCGTCTCGGGACACACCTTCGTCATCGACGGCGCCAACTGGCAGCGCCGCGGCCTGCTCCTGCCCGAGTTCACGCCTGTGCGCGACCAGCTCGACAGCGGCCGCTGAGGCTCATCGGCCACCACCCGATTGCCGATGGACCAGTTGGATGGCGGCGTAGGCTGAGGTCGCCGGACGCCGTGGTGTGCCGTGCCGAGAGGGGGAGCCGGTCCATGACCGATCTGGTCGGAGCGCCGCTCGCCGAGGACGGCTCCTTCACGCGGATCACCCCGCACCGATCCGTGGGCCTCTCCGATGCAGAAGCCCTCGCGATGTACCGCACGATGCTGCTGACCCGCCGTCTCGACGAGCGCATCTGGGCCCTGAACCGCCAGGGCAAGGCGCCGTTCGCGTTGAGCTGCCAAGGCCACGAGGGAGCCCAGGTCGGTGCGGCGTGGGCCCTGCGTCCTGAGGACGTGGTGTGCCCGTACTACCGCGACCTCGGTGTCGTGCTCACGCGCGGGCTGACTCCGGCAGACGTGCTTCTCGGTGTGCTCGCCCGTGGCGAGGATCCGTGCAGCGGGGCGCGCCAGATGCCGAACCACTGGGGCTCGGCCCGCCTCGGGATCCTGACGGGCTCGTCGCCGATCGCCACCCAGCTCCCACATGCGGTTGGGGCGGCGTACGCGAAGGTGCTCCGCGGTGAACCGGGCGTGGTGGTCTGCTTCTTCGGCGACGGCGCCACCGCTGAGGGCGACTTCCACGAGGCGCTCAACTTCGCGGGCATCCACGAGCTCCCGGTCGTGTTCGTGTGCGAGAACAACGGCTATGCGATCTCGGTGCCGCTCGTGAAGGAGTCGGCGGTCGAGGACGTCGCCGACCGCGCGCGCGGCTACGCGATGGCGGGCGTCACCGTCGACGGCAACGACGTGACCGAGGTGTACGCGACGGTGCGGGACGCGGTCGAGGCCGCACGCCGCGGTGAGGGTCCGCGCCTCGTCGAGGCGAAGACGTACCGCTACCTCGCCCACACCTCCGACGACAACGACAAGCTCTATCGCGACCGCGCCGAGGTCGAGGCGTGGCGCAAGAAGGACCCGATCAAGCGGCTGCACCAGGACCTGATCGAGTCGCGGCTGCTCCCGTCGGCGCTCGAGGCGGAGATCGCGGACTCGGTCGCCGCCGAGATCGCGGTGGCGCTCGCGGAGGCCGAAGCTGCGCTCGAGCCCGACCCAGCCAGCGCGTACGCGAAGGTGTACGCGGCGCCGCTGCGTCCCGAGGCTCCCGGCGACTCGTTGCCACCCCCGGATCGGTCGCCGGTGCCGTCGGCTGCGCCCGGCGCCGAGGAGGTGACCCTGATCGCGGCGATCAACGACACGCTGCGCGAGCTCGCCGCATCCGACGACGTCGTGATCCTCGGTGAGGACGTGGGTCGCCGCGGCGGGGTCTTCGGCGCCACCGAGGGCCTGTCGGCGCTCTACGGCGACCAGCGCGTGATGGACGCACCGCTCGCCGAGTCGGTGATCGTGGGCGCGGCCATCGGCATGGCGCTCGTCGGCATGCGCCCCATCGCCGAGATCCAGTTCCTCGACTTCATTCACCCTGCGATCGACCAGATCCTCAACGAGGCCGCCAAGATCCACTACCGCAGCGCCGGTGACTTCGCCTGCCCGATCGTGATCCGCGCCCCCTATGGCGGCGGCGTCCACGGCGCGCTCTACCACAGCCAGTCGGTGGAGGCGCTCTTCTGCCATGTGCCCGGGCTCAAGGTCGTGGCGCCGTCGACGCCTGCGGACGCGGTCGGGCTCTTGCGGTCCGCGGTCGCGGACCCCGACCCGGTGCTGTTCCTGGAGCACAAGAAGGCGTACCGGTCCGTGCGCGGCCCCGTTGCGCCGGGGGAGTGGACGGTGCCGATCGGCGTCGGCGAGATCGTGCGGCCCGGGCGCGACCTCACGATCGCGACGTACGGCATGATGCGCCACCACAGCGTCGCGGCGGCTGCGACGCTCGCAGCCGGCGGTGTCGAGGCCGAGGTCGTCGACCTGCGCACGCTGTACCCGCTCGACGTCGACCTCGTGTGCGACTCGGTGTCGCGCACGTCGCGCCTGCTCGTCGTGCACGAGGCGAACCGCACCGGTGGTGTCGGCGCCGAGCTCGCGGCGGAGGTCGCCGAGCGTGGGTTCTGGAGCCTCGATGCTCCGGTGCGCCGTCTCGCGCTCGCCGACGTGCCCGCCCTGCCGTACGCCCCGTCACTGGAGTCCGAGGTCCTCTTCGGCCCCGACGAGATCGTCTCGGCCGCGGCCTCGCTCCTCGCGTGCTAGCAGGCCCCAAACGCGGCGGGACCGGTGCTCGTCCCCACCCCACCCGGTTGGGGACCAACACCGGTCACGTCGTGCGGCCACTATACATGTATAGGTCCACCCCTGCAAGCCCGAAGTTCCGCGGCGGCCTGCTCACTCGTTGACGGCGCCGTCACGGCGCCGCGCCTCCTCCTGGCGGATCCGCTCGGCGGCCTCCTTGGCGAAGTCGATGTCGTCGTCGAGGGCGTCGCGCACGCGGTCGAACCAGCGTGCGTCCGCCTCGACGTGCTCGATCGCGAGCTCGAGCATCAGGCGCTCCACCGGGATGCGGTCGGTCGGCACAGGTGTGTGGTCCTGGACGCTGCGCTCGTCGGCGAGGGCGCGCAAGTGCTTGGTGTACGCGAGGCGGTGTGCCTCGACGAGGGTCCGGAACGGAGCGTCAGGGTGCTCGCCCTGCTCCTGGAGGCGGAGCAGGAAGTCGTCGCGCAGGGGCCGCACCTTCACCTCGGGGACGCTCTCGCGCCACGCGGCGAGCTCGGCTTCGCCCGCCTCGGTGATGCGGTACACCTTGCGTGACGAGTCGGCGGGGTCGACGTCGCGCTCGAGCTGGCCCTTGCGCACGAGCGCGTCGAGGGTCTGGTGGACCTGTCCGTAGTTGAGCGGCCACCACGAGCCGAAGCGCTCCTCGAACGCCTGCTTCATGGCGTACGGATGCCGCGGCGCTTCCTTGGCCAGAGACAAGAGCGCATGCGAGATCGCCACTTCCACCCCTTCGTCGCCCACCGGGTGTCGCCCGGCTCCGTGGAAGAACCGGCGTTGCGTAGAAGTATACGGCGCGAGCCTGTCAGAATCCCCCTCGTGGAGCTGCGCGACCGCATTCCCGAACCCGAGTTGATGGATACCGCCGAGCAGGCCGCCGCCTATGCGGACGCCGACTTCGCGCAGCCCCACGACGCGCTCGTGGCGATGTTCCGCGAGCGATTTCCGGGCCTGGTATCGGGACGCCTGCTCGACCTCGGCTGCGGGCCCGCCGACGTGACCGTGCGGCTCGCGCAGGTGTTGCCGGGAGTGCAGGTGGACGGCGTCGACGGCGCGGCCGAGATGCTCGACCGGGGGCGTGAGCGGGTCGCGGCCGCCGGGCTCAGCGACCGCGTCACGCTCTCGCGCCTGCGGCTGCCGGCACCTGCGCAGCACTGGGCACGACAGGGGCTCTACGACGCCGTCGTGTCCACGAGCCTCCTGCACCACCTCGCCGATCCCGCCGTCCTCTGGGCCACGATCGACGCCGCAGCGCGTCCCGCGGCCGCGGTCTTCGTGTGGGAGCTGCGCCGGCCGGCGTCGACGGGCGCAGCGCGTGCCCTCGTCGACGCGTACTCGGGTGGGGAACCCGAGGTGCTCCGCACCGACTTCTTCAACTCGCTGTGCGCGGCGTACACGGTCGCAGAGGTGAGGGCTCAGCTCGCCGGCGCCGGCCTGCGGCTAGCGGTGGAGCCGGTCGGGGACCGCCACCTCGTGGCCTGGGGTCACACGTAGAGGTCGAAGGCGACGCCGACCGCGAGGCCGGCGACGAAGAGCAGACCCGCGAGGCGTGTGAACACGAACGCGTGCGGGGCGAACCACAGCGGCCAGATCGGGTAGCCCCGCGGCGGCTCTGCTGGTGCGGGACGCCGGAACGCTCGCCAGACGCGGGCGAGGCGGGGCAGCGCCGCGAGGGCGAGCAGCGACGGCCACGGCAGCACCGATGTCGCCACGAGAACCGCGATGGCGATGTAGAAGCCTGCGAACAACCCTCGCGTCACCAGCCGCGCACGCACGTCGCCCAGCAGGACCGGCAACGTGTAGGTGCGCTTGGGCCTGTCCCAGTCCGCCTTGTCGACGTGCTTGCCCATCAGCACGGCGGTGGTGAGCAGTGCGTACGGAACCGATGCCCAGAAGACCGACCACGAGATCGTCCCCGTCGCCGCGAAGTAGCAGCCGCCCACCATGAGCGGGCCCCAGGTCAGGAACACGTCGAGCTCGCCGAGGCCGATGCGCTTCAGGCGCAGCGGCGGCGCGGTATAGGCGTACGACAGCACGAAGCCCGCCGCTGCGAACGCCACGATCGGCCAGCCCCGCGCCCAGAGCAGGACCGCGCATATCGCGACGTCGATCAGGTTGACGACGACCGCGGCGAGGATCAGGCCGCGCCTGGTGGTCAGGCCCGACAGGACCGGGTGCGGTGCGTACAGCGCCCGTGGGTACTCCTCGTCGTCGTTGCCGACGTCGAGGTCGAAGAGGTCGTTCATCAGGTTGTTCGCCATGTGGGCGAGCAGGATGCCGACCACGGCCAGGGCCCACCAGCGCCAGTCGACACCGGGCGCGCCGACAGCGAGCAGCCCTGCGAGGAGGCCGGCCGTGAGGGTCATGGGCAGCACGGCGGCGCGGGTCAGGAGGAACCAGCGCGACACGGGGTCGAGCGCAGCTGGCTCGACCCCGCGCGGGGGGTTGCCGGTTGCCAGGGTGGCGCGCCACGAGCGCAGCACGCCGGGAGTCGTTGACGGTGTGGCCTCGGTCATCGGGGCTTTCTCGACCGGTCGGGGATGCTCCCAGGCTACCGCGGGGTGTGTGCGCGGGGCAGGTCCGGCCGCTTCACACCCGGAGGTGCAGCCAGGTCATGCTTGCCACACAGGGGTGTAGTTCATATGATTGACGGACCCCCTACTGCAAATGTCGTAGGGGGCAAGCAGCGGCGAGGGCTTTGCGTGGCCATCCGGGTACTGATCGTCGACAATCAGCAGCTCTTCACCGAGGCGCTGCGCAACCTGCTCGAGCTCGAAGACGACATCGAGGTCGTGGGCGAGGCGTACGACGGCGTGACCGGGCTCGAGAAGATCGCCGCCACCCGCCCCGACGTGGCCGTCGTCGACCTGCGGATGCCAGGCCTCAACGGCATCGAGGTCGCCCAGCGCGTCAAGAACGAGGTCGCACCCGAGGTGCGCATCATGATCCTCACCGCGACCGAGGAGGACGAGTTCCTCACCCGCGCTGTCGAGGTCGGCGTCGAGGGCTACCTCACCAAGGACATCGCGATGGAGGTCCTCGCAGGCGCGATCCGCCGTGTGGTCGCCGGGGAGACCGTGGTGCCGCCCAACCGCCTCAAGCACCTGCTGCGCAACCTCACCCAGCCCGACCGCAGGGGCACCGATGCCGGCGCCCACATGGCCTCCTACCTCACCGATCGTGAGAAGGAGGTCCTCAGCCTCCTGGTGGCGGGCAAGTCGAACAGCGCGATCGGCGAAGCCCTCTACATCTCGTCGAACACGGTCCGCACCCACATCCAGAACATCCTGTCCAAGCTGTCGGTGCACTCCAAGCTCGAAGCGGTGGCCTTCGCGATAAAGCACAACATCGTCGAGGTAGAGCGGGCTTCGTGACTACAGTGTGACCGATGCCCTCGCCGAGTTCGCGCGTTCTCTCCAGGGTCCTCGGCCGCGTCGGTCTGCTCCTCGTCGTGATCGTCGTCGGCTCCGTCGTGACCGCGACGATGGTCGTTGCCCTCGTTCCCGTCGGCAAACAGGTCCACGACGCCGGTGACCTGTGGCTGGACAAGGAGTCCGACCCGTCGAGCCTGCCGCCGTACGAGGCACGCTCGAAGGTCTTCGACTCCCGCGGCAACCTCATCGCCGTCTTCCACGCCGAGATCAACCGCGAGCCGGTACCCCTAGAGCAGATCCCCAAGCCGGTGCGCACGGCGGTACTCGCGAGCGAGGACGACAACTTCTACGAGCACGAGGGCTTCGACCTCCAGGCGATCGGCCGCGCGTTCGTCGCGAACCTCGAGTCGGGTGGCATCTCCCAGGGCGGGTCCACGATCACCCAGCAGGTGGTCAAGCAGAACTTCCTGAGCTCCGAGCAGACCATCGACCGCAAGGTCAGGGAGGCCTTCATGGCCGTCCGTCTCGAGCGGCACCTGACCAAGGACCAGATCCTCGAGCGGTACCTGAACGGCACCTACTTCGGCAACGGCGCCTACGGTGTGCAGGCTGCGGCGCAGCTCTACTGGGGCAAGGCGTCGACCGAGCTCACCCTCGCCGACGGTGCCCTGCTGGCGGGGATCATCCCGTCGCCGTCACGCTTCGACCCGCTGGCACACCCCGAGGCTGCGACGGAGCGCCGTCACGTGGTCGCGCAGCGCATGCTCGAGCTCGGGTGGCTCACGCCGCAGCAGGTCGCCGAGATCGACGCCACACCGCTGCCCACGCAGGCACACCACCTCGTCGAGGTGTCGGCGACGACGGACTACTTCGTCGAGGCCGTCAAACAGGAGCTGCTCGACCGCGACGACATCATCGCCGGGGACAAGTCCCAGCGCATCAAGACGGTCTTCAACGGCGGTCTCAACGTCTACACCACCCTCGACCCCGACCTGCAGAACATGGCCGAGGACGTCGTCGGCAGCGTCAGGCCCAACTCGCGCTACACCGCCGCCCTCGCGGCGGTGGACGTCAAGACCGGCGCCGTGCTCGCGATCCACGGCGGTGCCGATTTCGGCGAGAAGAAGTTCAACCTCGCGACGCAGGGCAAGAGGCAGACGGGGTCGTCGTTCAAGCCCTTCGACGTCATCGCCGCGCTCGAGGCGGGCGGCTCACCCAACGACATCTACGGCGCCGGCAGCTGTACGTACAAGGGCGACAAGAAGGGCAAGGGAGTCGCCGGGCCCGGCGGTTCGATGACGCTGTGGCAGGGGCTCGCGCAGTCGGTCAACTGCGTCTTCGTCAACGTCGTCAACAACGTCGGCCCGCAGGCGATCGTCGACGTCGCGCACAAGCTCGGCATCAAGAGCGAGCTCGACGCGTTCCCGTCGATCGCGCTCGGTGGGCTCACCCACGGTGTGTCACCGCTCGAGATGGCGGGCGCGTACGCCACGATCGCCAACGGCGGTCTGCGCCACGACACCCACATGGTCACCAAGATCACCGACTTCTCCGGGAACGAGCTCTACAACTTCGGCAACGGCCACGAGGAGCAGGTCATCGATCCCAACATCGCCTACACCACGATCGGGATGATGAAGGACGTCATCCGCGAGGGCACCGGCCGCAAGAACGCGCAGATCGGCCGGCCCGAGGCCGGCAAGACGGGCACCACGAACGGGAAGAAGGACGCCTGGTTCGTGGGCTTCACGCCGCAGATCGCGACGGCGGTGTGGGTCGGCAACCCCAACGCGGCGAGCTACACGGGCTTCTACGGCGGTGACCTGCCGGCGGCTCTGTGGGCGTCGTTCATGCGCCAGGCCACGGCCGGCCTGCCCGAGGAGGACTGGCCGGCACCCGACCTCGGTGCGTTCCGCAGCGGACGCTGCGTCGGAGGTTGCAGCAGCGGTTCGGGGTCGGGCTCCGGCGGTGGCACGGTGCTCCAGGGTGGCGGTGTCGGCCTCGGCGGCAACGACTAGGTGGGCCGCTGATGGGAGCCGACCCTCAGATCCTCGCGGTCCAGGACCACGACGCCGATGCCGATCGCATCCGCCACGAGATGTCGACGCTGCCCGAGCTCGCAGAACGTGACGCAGCGCTGGCGCGCAGGGCCGAGCTCAGCGGTCGCCGCCTCGCGCTGGAGGAGCGCCGCGGGCCGCCGCAGTCGGAGCTGGGTCGTCTCGACGACGAGGTGGCGCTCCTGCGCGCCAAGCTCGAGCGGGAGGAGACGAAGCTCGGATCGGGTCACGTCACCAACGCACGCGAGCTGACGGGGCTGCAGGCCGAGGTCGAGAGCCTGCGCCGCCGGATAGCCGACCTCGAGGACCGCGAGCTGGAGGCCATGGAGGAGCTCGAGAGCACCCAGCCGGAGCTGGACGCCCTCGAATCAGAGCTCGCCGACGTCGACGCGTCGCTGGCACCGATCGAGGAGCGCCTGCAGGGAGCGCTCGCGGCGCTCGAGGCCGAGCTCGACCGTACCGAGGCCGCCCGTTCCGCCGCTGCCGAGGTGGTCGACGCCGAGCTGCTCGCCAAGTACGAACGCACCCGCGCACGCAGCGTCAACGGCATCGGCGCCGCGCTCCTCGCCGACGGCGGCTGCACCGGCTGCCATGTGAAGCTCGCGGCCGGCGAGCTCGTCGACGCCCGCGAGGCCGACCTCGCGAGGTGCCCGGCGTGCGAGGCGATCCTCGTGATCGAGGAGGGCTGATGGGCCTCGCGGTCCAGGTCAACACCGACGGCGGCGCGAGGGGCAACCCCGGGCCGGCAGCCATCGGCGTGGTGGTGCGCGAGGCCGGCACGTCGAGCATGGACGTGCTCACCGAGATCTCGCGCACGATCGGCGAGACCACGAACAACGTCGCCGAGTACTCGGCCGTGATCGCCGGCCTCGAGGCCGCAGCCGACCTGGGCGCCGACAGCGTCCGCCTCGCCTCCGACTCCGAACTGCTCGTCAAACAGCTCCAGGGCGCCTATCGCGTCAAGGCCGCGCACCTCGTGCCCCTGTACCGGCGCTGCCGCGAGCTCCTGAGGGGCTTCGACTCGGTCGAGATCGTGCACGTGCGCCGCGAGCTCAACGTCGAGGCGGATGCACTCGTGAACCAGGCCCTCGATGCCTCGCTCATGTGACGTCTTCGTGCTGCGCCACGGCGAGTCGAGTGCCAACTCGGCCGGAGAGCTCGTCGGCAGGCGTGACCCGCCGCTGACCGAACGCGGCCGCTCCCAGGTCGTCGAGGCGGCCGCCTATCTGCGGAGCCTCGAGAAGGGGGCCCTTCGTGTCGTGTCCTCGCCGTTGTCGCGTGCACGCGAGACCGCAGCGGCGCTCGGTACCCCGTTCGTCTGCGACGACCGCCTCGTCGAGCTCGACTACGGCGATCTCGAAGGAAGGTCGTTCGGCGATCTCCTCGCGAGCTGGCCACCCGCTTGGATCACCGACCCCGAGGTCGTGGTGCCCGGAGGTGAGTCGGTGGCTGCGATGGCGTCGCGGGTATTCGAGGCCGTCGGTGAGCACGGCGCCGCTGCCGACGCGGCGGGCGCCGCGCTCGTGGTTGTCACCCACCTCGGTCCCACGAAGGCGCTCGTCGGGCTCGCGACCGGTGATCTCGCCGGCGCGCAGAGCCGTGTCCACGTGTCGCAGGCGTCGATAACGCGGCTCCGGCTCCACCTCGACGGGCCGGGGCTGTCGGCGACGCTCGTCGCTCTCAACCTCGTCGAGCCCGGTTAGCCGTCGTCGTCCTCGTCGTCGTCCTCGTCGAACCAGTCGAGGTCGCCGTCGGTTACGGCCTCGACCTCATCGCCGTCCACCTCGGTCACGGTCGCGCCGTCGGTGTCGGCGCCGACCACGAGCCCGACCGCGGTCGTCCCCGCGGACGCGAACCTGTCAGCCATCGCATCGGCGACCGCGGCAGCGCTGTCCTCGTCACCGCAGACGGCGAGCATCGTCGGTCCCGCGCCGGACCAGCACGCCCCGTATGCGCCGGCGTCTCTCGCCGCCGCGAGCACGTCGAGGCTCTCGGGCAGCAGCTCGGCCCGGTACGGCTGGTGCAGGGCGTCGCGCATGCCGATGCCCACCAGGAACGGGTCGGCGTCGGCGAGGCCGGTCGTGAGCGCCGCGATGGCCGCGAGGTTGGCGACCGCGTCCTGGAAGGGCACCTCGTGCGGTAGCGCAGCTCGTGCCTGCTTGGTCGGCAGCGTCTTGTCGGGGATCGCCAGCGCGAAGAGGAGCGAGTCGGCGAGGTCGAGCCCGAACGTGGACGGCGTCCCCGCCCGCGTGAGTCCGGGGACCGGCCGCTCGTCCGGGGGGGCCACCCCGACGAGGCCGCCGAACATCGCGGCGCTGAGCTGTTCGGTGTGGCCCTCGATGTCGACGAGAGCGAAGATGATCTCGGACTCGGCCACGGGCTCGTCCAGCAGTGCGTTCGCGGCGACGGCGCCACCCACGAGCGCTGCGGCCGACGAACCCAGCCCTCGTGACACCGGGATCCGCATGTCGACGGTGATGCGGTAGTCCGGGCGCTTCACGCCGGCGAGGCGGAACACGGCGTCGGCGCCGACGGCGCAGTAGTTGTCGCTGCCGGTGGGCACGGTGCCGGCACCGAGGTCGATCGCGTCGCTCGAAGAGAGGTCGGGATCGTCGTCGATCCTCGTGATCACCACGTCGTCGCCGGGGCCGGAGTCGGCCACGATCTCGAGCCCGTTGTGGAGGGCGAGCGCGCAGCCGAGGACGTCGAAGCCGGGGCCAAGGTTGGCCGACGTCGCCGGGACGCGGACGCGCGCTTGTGATCTCAGTGCGTGTGACCCGACTCGGCGTCGCGGAGGCGTTGAGCGAGGACCTTCATGATCGCGCGCGAGATCGTGGGCACCTCGCCGATGAGCGACGCGAACTCGCGGTGGCCGAGCACGATGAGGGTCATGTCGGTCTCGGCGACGACGCTCGCGAGGCGGGGGCCGCCGTCGAGGAGGGCCATCTCGCCGAAGAAGTCGCCGGGGCCGAGCTGGATGCCGTCGTCGATCTGGACGATCGCCGACCCGTCGACGATGAGGAAGAACTCGTGGCCGGGCTGGTCCTTGGCGGCGAGCACGCGGCCGGCCTCGACCCTGACCTCGTCGGTGATGCGGGCGATGTACTCGAGCTCCTTGCGCGAGCACGCGCGGAAGAGTCCCACCTTCTCGAGCAGGGCGATCTTGTCCTTCGGCACGTGTCCCCTCCAGCGCGCGGTCGGCACTCGCCTCGTCACACGATAGCTGCCGGGCGAGGGCGCCGCGCTTCGGCCCAAGCCGTGGGCCGCTGGGCCCATTCGGCCAATGAGCCTCCGGC
Source organism: Acidimicrobiia bacterium (assembly GCA_019695375.1). GTDB lineage: Bacteria > Actinomycetota > Acidimicrobiia > UBA2766 > UBA2766 > JAIBAC01. Next base: position 11,742 of record JAIBAC010000028.1, on the reverse strand, counting down.
GGACTTGTCCTCGTGGCGGCGGTGCCGATGGGAGGTTCGGAAGCGGACCGAGACCGAGGACGGACCGATGGCCGAGCTGACCCAGATCACCGACGAGCGCACCTTCGAGCTCACCTCGGCCGGCATGGTCGCCGAGATCGAGATGCGTGCTGCGATCGCGAGCGGCGACTGCGCGGCGATGTCGGCGTGGGTGCGGCGCGGGGGCGAGGTGCGGGCACACCTGCGGGCGCTGCACAACGCGGCAGGCGAGGCCGACGACGCCGGCCGCGGTGACGACGCCCTGTACGAGACCGCCCGCTCGGTCCTCACCGGCCTCGCCGGCACCTTCTCGACCCTCGTCACGCGCCACAGCAGCGCCGTGCTGCGCAGCTAGGGTCCATCGCCCCTTGACCCCGAGTTGGAACGGGTCTACGTTTGCCCAAACTGCGGGGTGGGCTGTCTTCCGGGGCGAGCCAAGGGGGAGCTATCGGGCGCGGACAGCCATCCTGACACTCCAATCACTTCACATCTACCAGCTGGGGTTTCGGGGATAGTTGCAGGCTGGGGAGAGGGCGCGTCATGGCGAGCCTTGCTTCCTCCCTGGTCACGGTAAGCGAGAAGACAGCTGGTTCCTGCTCTCCAGCTGGGCTCGGGCAACGCCGCCTGATCCGATGGCTGATCGGTTTCGGTCTCGTCGTGGGCTTGTCGCTCGCGGGGGCCGCCTGCATCCCGAAACCACCGCCGCCGATGCCGTCCGATGACGGAGCGTTCGATCCCGACATCGACGGCTCCGACATCTTCATCGGCTCCGGTCTGAGCGTTCCGACGGACAACGCGTTCGGTCGTTCGTTCGCGCGGCTGGCGGCTGCTCAGGTGGGCGCGAGCGATGAGTTCCTGGGACTCGTCCTCGACGGCGGTGGTTCGGGTGATCCGGGTGATCCCGGTACCGCTGCCGCTCCCGTCGGTGGTGATCCGCTGGGGTCGAGCCTGACGGTGTTCGACCGGTGCGCGAACGACGACTGCTCGCTGCGGTCGTCGTTGGTGCTCGACGATCCCGATGTGGCGGTCGAACCGGGGGTTTCGACGACCTACAGCGGGACGGGCACGCTCACGATCGCCGGCGACGGGGGGATCGTGCGGACCACGTCGTCTTCGGCGGTGCAGGGCACGGTCGTCGTCGACGCGGCCTCGGGTGACGCGACGATCTCGTTCTCGACGCCGGTGTGGCAGGACGCTGCCGGTGTGGTGGGCGTCCGCCTCGATGACGTCGTCGTGTCCGGCGTGCTGGCCGGGGGCCCCGGTGGCAGCGGTGACGTGCTCGTCGACGGTACGGGTGTCGTCACCGGCGCGAACTCCTGGGGCCTGGCCGACGGTGTGGCAGCGCGGGTGTCGACGACGATCGGCTCGGCTCGGCCCGTGGTCGCCACGGGTGGTTTCGACACGTCGGAAGGAGGTTCGGTCGAGCGCCTGATAGGTGCCGCCCCCGACATCCCCGCAGTGGTGAGTCGCTGGTTCCGCGCGCCTGAGTTCTGGGTGATCTCGGCTCCCGACGGTGGCGAGTCGCGACTGGGCCCAAAGAGCCCCGGCACCGAGGTGCGACTCGGCTACGAAGCCGCGATACCGGACTTGACGTTGACCTCGCAGTCGTGGACGTTCGGTTCGGACACCTTCGAAGCCGTGATGGGCATCGCCGGCAGCTCCATCCCGGGTGGCCGGTTCACCGGCACCGCGTGGTTGAACGTCAGGATGAGCCCGGCAAGCGTGATCTGGAACGCATCGGGGCCGGTGCGGATGAACGTGTCACCGCGTCAGCCGGCCGTCGCCGGGGACATCGTCGCCGACGTCAACTGGGACGAGCCCAACGAGTGCACACCGTGCTCGACCGTGAGACTGGGGATGGACACTGTCTGGATCGGACCCGTCCGCGCGGCCGGCGTCGATTCCTACGTCTCCATCCTGGACGGGGCAGGCAGCTACGAGATCGAAGCCGTCGGTGGTGTGAACGGCGGGTTCTTCGGCCCGATCAGCGTCACGTCGGGGTCCCTCTACGGCTGGGCGGACTCGGGTGCGGGGGCCGCGGACCTCGGGGTGGGCGGCAAGACAACAGGTCACAACGTGACCGCGACGACCGCGATCGACCTCACCTCACCGACCGCAACCGTTTCGACCGACGTCGCGGTCGACGACCAGATGAGCCTCAGAGGCGATCTCGATGCCGACCTGGCGGCGATGTCCTGGGCGGCGACGTATCCGGCGACGTTCACCATGGACGGCGTGGACTACGGGGTTTCGGCGACCGCGATGCTCGCACGGAACGGCTTCGACGTGCAGGTCCAGATCGAGGACCCGGTAACGGTCGTCTCCGACGGCATCACGTTCGTGTCGTCGACCGTGCGCGCCCTGGGCACGGCCGTGTCGATCAGCGGCGACGCCGAATGGACGGGGACCGGGGTGAGCGCACCGGCGACCGGCACACTCGACGGAACCCCTGACGGTATCGCCTTCGACCTGAGCAGCGATGCCGTGTTCACGTGGGCGAACGGTCAGGTCGAGTTGCGCGACCTCGAGCCGCGCGGCGTCATGCAGCGTGACTCGAGCGTGGAGCTGTCCGGCACCCTCGAGATCCCCGGCAACGTGATGACATTCGAGGGAACGGCCGTGGCGAGCCCATCGGGATGGCAGTTCGACCTGTACGAGGCGCCCGGGTCCCCGAACCCGTTCACGCTCGAGCTCTCCTGGGACCTCGCGACCGGCGAGCTGAGCGGCACGGGCACGTCGGCGAGCCTGAACTTCGGTCGCGTCGCGGTGACCGATTCGCCGTTCACCCTCTTCGCGAACGTCGACACCGTCGAGGTCAGCCCCTCCGCCGGGGGTCGTGTGCGTGTGGACGGCGGTGACACCCTCGATGCCCCGGTGGTGGGTGCTGTCGTGTTCGACGACGAGACGGGGATGTTGAGCGCCGAGGTGGCCGGGGACGGGACCGTGCTGGGCCGCGACGGGTTGGACGTGTCGGGCACGGTGGACGCGTCGATCGTCGGCAGCAGCGCGGAGTGGGTGGACCTCGACCTCGTCACCTCCGGGGAGGTGGCGGTCGGCGGCCGCGACGAGGTCCGTCTCGACACGATCGGAGTGTCGGGCCGCCTCGAGGGTGACATGTCGACGCTGACGATGGACGCCGGTGTCAACCTGATGGGTGTCGCGCTGGCGCCTGTGGCGGGCGATGTCGCGGTCACGGTAACACCCGAGAACAGGCTGGACTCGGTGGGCCTGGACCTGTCGGTGCCGGGTGCCCCCGGCCAGGGTGTCCTCGACCTGGACTTCGCGGGCGGGCTCAAGTCGCTGGCCGTGTCGGGCAACGTCGGCGTCGACGTCCTCGACTACGGCGACTTCAGCATCGAAGGCCTGGTGGTGACGGTCGGGTTCGTTCCGCCGTCATCGGTGTCGGTGACGGCGACGTTCGAGCACATCCGCTACCGCGACCAGGTCGACCTCGCGGGGACGATGGGAGTGACCTTCAACCTGTTCGCGCCCGGGCGTCTCGTCATGGCGGCACAGGCGAGCGGGCAGATCGGTGCGCTCCAGGTGACCGATCTCGCCGTCGACATGGTCTGGGACATCCCGACGCAGACCTTTACGGGGACCTCCAGCGTCGGGTCGATCGCCGACGACTACGGGCGCGTCAAGATCGTCGGCGGCGGCATCTCGTTCTTCGGTGATGCCGACAGCTTCGACGTCTCCTCGTCGTCGGCGTCGCGTGTGCTCGTCGACGACGGTGCGACCCTCGACGCCGAGGTGTCGGGCGCGGTGTCCTGGGACGAGCCGACGGGGATGCTCCACGTCACGGTCACCGGCGTGGGCACCGTGCTGGGAAAGGCCCAGCTGAGCGTGACCGGCACCGTCGACGCGCACATCGTCGGCGGTCAGGCGGAGTGGGTGGACCTCGGCCTCGACGCGAGCGGGGACGTCCGCTTCGGCGACCGTGCCGAGGTCCGGATCACGTCGTTCGTGCTCACAGGACGCCTCGAGGGCCGGACGGCATCGTTGACGATGGAAGCCGACCTGAACGTGCTCGGCCGTGACGTCTCGGTTTCGGGTACGGCCGTCGCGACGCTGACCGACACCGGCGACGCGCTGGAATCGCTCGTGCTCGACCTCGCCGCGTCGCCCGGGGGCGGGATACAGGCTGGGTTGCACGTCGAGATCGCCGGCGATCTGTCGAGCTACGACCTGCAGGGTTGGCTGACCGCCGATCGGCTCGAGTACGGCGACCTCGTGATCGAGGACCTGCGCCTCGACCTGTCCTTCGACGGGACGGCGGTGCAGTTGTCGGCGCAGGCCACGCACGTGCGCTACCAGGACACGGTCGACGTGGGTGGACAGATCACGCTCGGCTGGGACGTCGGTTCCGAGATCCTCAGCATCTCCGGTGACATCGACGGCCGCGTCGGCGTGATCCGCGGCGGGGTCCAGTTCGCGGCGGTGCTGAACATCCCAGCACGGCACCTGTCGTTGAACGCGACGGCCAGTGGTCGAGCCGTGTTCGGCGAGGGTCGCCAGAGCGCCTGGTTCGAGGACTTCCACGTGTGGGGCGAGATCGACCTCGATGCCGATCTCCGCGCCACGGCCGATCTCAACGTGGACGGGACCGTCGGGTTCGCGTCCGAGGACATCGGGGCGCCGATCGAGGTGTCGATGGTCGGCACCCTGGCGGCCACCTTCGACGGGGCGAACCTCGACCTCACGCTGTCGGTGGCGCTGTCGGGGACGATCTCGGCTGCGAACGTGACGCTCGGCGTCTCTGCCGACCTGACGGCGTTCCCGCTCGAGCCCGTGATCACGCTTCAGACCGAGGACCTCGCGTTCACGATCGAGACCTACGAGTTCAGCGGCGTCGACCTCGACCTGTTGTTCCGCTTCGACGCCAACCACAACCCCGAACTGCACCTGACGGTGAGCGACGGCCACGTCGCGGTGCACCGCCCGGACTGGTCGGTCGTGCTCGACGCCGACCTCGCGTCGCTGGACCTGTACTACAGCGACGACACGCACCTTCGTGCCGATTGGGCGGCGTTGTTGAACGCCACGCTGACCGTGTCGGGGATGGAGGACCTCCCGATCACGTTCGCGTTCGCAGGCGCCGGCAACGTCGTCGTCGACACCGACACCCGCGCCGCGACGTTCGAACTGCGAGCTGACGCAGGTGTGAGCGTGCCTGTCGGCGGCGATGCCGGGGTGCGCCTCGACGACCTGCACCTGGCGGGCAGCTTCGACGACGGCGGCCTCGACGTCGATTTCGACGCCGGGCAGGTGAGGATCGGGCCCGAGGCCGAGCCGTGGGTCGTCGTCGCGGGCGCGACGGGGACGATCACCTCCGATGTATCCGGACACCACTGGGCCCTGGCGATGGACGTCGGCACCGTCACCGCCGGCGACCTGTTGCTCACCGGTCAGGTGAGTGGCAGCCTCCAGGTCGGCACGACGACCACTGGAGGGCTGTCCTTCACCGGTGAGGTGACCCTCGGTGGGGTGATCCGCACGCTTTCGATCTCCGCTGCCGGGATGTGGACGGGGTCGTCGCTGACGATCGCAGGTTCGATCCGCACCGGCGGCTACGACTTCTTCGGTCAGGCGACTTGGGCGCGCCTCGGCGGCGGCCGGCACCAGCTCGCGTCCCTGGCGCGCTGGGAGACGGATACGCAGTCCGTCGGCCTGGACATCAACCTGACCCACGACGGCACCGACGGCCTCTACGGCACGATGAGCGCATACGGCGTCTCGGTGTGGGAGGGCACCACAGCCGCCGGCACCGTCGTCGCGACCTTCGCAGGCACGTACGCGACCACCGACGTCACCATCGACGTCGGTCCCGCCACAGGCGTGCGCATCGCGGCGACGCTGGACTGGGACGTCGACACCATCGCCGTCGCGGACGGCACCTTCGCGATCGAAGCCGCGACCACCATCTTCGGGCGCACCGTGGGCGCCGCCGTCACCGTCGGCGGCAGCATCGAGGTGGGCGGCGGCTCGATGAGCGTCGACCTCAGCGCTGACGGCCATGTCGGGCTCATCAACGACGGCGCAGTCCTGTACTTCGACGGCATGTACCTGTCCTTCGACATCGCCGGGGGCACCCTCACCGATGGCACGTTCGGCGGCACCCTGTATCTGGGACCGTCGAACTGGATCGACATCAACGGCACCTTCGATCAGCCTGCCACGAGGACCTGGGGCCTCACGATCGCCACGTCGTCGGGCAACGCAACGATGGGGCTGATCAACGGAGTCCTCGTCAGCACCGGCGACGCCTTCACCGGCAACCTCACAGCCGACGACGTCGCGTTCGGGCCGGCCCGCCTCGACAACGTCGACCTCTCCGTCACGCGCTCCGCCGTGATCATCAACTCGCTCGACGCTGAACTGGTCCAGACCAGCTCGACACCACCGTTGCGGCTAGAGGTGCGCGACGTCCGGATCGCGTGGAGCGACTCGCTCCTGGACCTGTCGGGCACGCTCACCTTCGGCCTCGGCGGCCCCGGATGGCTCCCCGTCGCCTGCGCCGCTCAGATCAGCGCATCGGCATCACTGCGCCAAGTCGGTGTCTCCACGTTCACGAGTGCTGACGAGAACTTCGCAGGCTGCGAGTTCGGCGAGTACGGCAACGAGCTCGCGGGGATCTCGGTCCAACTCGACGGCTTCTCCGGCAGGTACACGACCGACGGCAGCGGATCGATCACCTCAGCGTCCGTCGGGTTCAGCGGTGAACTTCGTTTCGGCGACCTCTTCGATCTCGAGTCCGCGCACTTCAGTGGGACCGTCGGATACGACGACGCCACCGAGACCCTCACCCTCGACCTTGCGGGCAGCTACGGCACCTACACGATCGACGGCACGATCGACATGGTCAACGGCGGCCAGCTCGGCGCCTACGACTTCACGCTGCAGAGCGGGAGCGGCGCACTCGTGGTCGGACCGTTCATGCGCCTCGGGTCTGCACGGGTGCAGACCCCCATCCGACTCGTCGGCAGCGGCAGCCAGTTCGCTGTCACCACGCCGCGGCTCACGCTCGAGGGGGCCGACAACGGCAACACCGTGTACGTCTCGGCTGTCGACGTCACGCTCACCAAGGTCGGTGGCAAGCTCGTGCTCACCGGTTTCACCGGCGGTGTCCAGCAGGTCCTCGGTGAGTTCGGCGCGGTCGTCGTCACCGCCCCCACCGTCGACAGCCTCACGGCCGAGATCGGCCCCGGCTCGCTCACGTTCGGCATCGACGCCGACTTCACGGCCACGATCAACAACCCTCCAGCTCCACCCTCCACTCTCGACTTCTCCACCTCCATCGACGTCGTCGTAGACACCAACAGCGCCGACATCACCGTCGCGGCCGACATGCAAGCCACCGTCGACTGGCAACCCATCGGTGGGGTCCCTGCAGTCAACGGCAGCGTCCGTGTCGGTGGCACCGTCAACATTGATCTCGACAGCCGCATCGTCACCCTCACCGGCGGCAGCCTGCAGCTGTCGCCGACGGTGAGCATCGAGCTCCCCGGATTCATGGGTGTGCGGCCCTTCCTCGACGGGGCGACCGCCGGAAGCGTGAACGGCACCATCAACCTGAACAACGGCGAGCTCAGCTTCAGCCTCAGGGCCGGGATCCTCGTCCACCTCCAATGGCAGGACTTCGAGGCGCTGACCAAGGCCGTGCCTACGTCCTTCGACCTGACCCTGACCAACGACACGGTGCAGATCTCCAACGGCGAAGCCGAGATCGGTGTGGGAGCCGTATTGCTGCTGGGACTTCCGAACCCGTCCGGTCCGGAGGTGACAGGGATCTGGGGCAGGATCGCCCGCGGTCAGGATCCGCTCACCGCTCCATGGTGTGGCACGAAGTGGACCGGCGGGCCGACTGGTCCCGGCTGCACCACGGCCGGAACGGTCACCGGAACGGTCGAGGCCGATCTCGACCTCGACGGTCAGGGTGACGGCTGGCCGGCCGACGTGAACCAGCGGCCGGCCGGGGCGAAGGTCAGCCTCGTGTCCAACCCCGCCATCAGCCAGTACATCAACCCTTCCGACGGCACGTTCACCCTCGCCGGCGTCCCCGCAGGCACCCAGACCGTCCAGGTCACGGCCCCCCCGACGTGGTCGGCTGTTGGTGCTCCGACGCGCCAGGTGACAGTCGCCGCGAACTCCAGCGTCGCGGCCACACCGCCGTTCGTGGTCCAGCCGTACGACCGCGGCGGCGGCAAGCCCTACTTCGTCGGTGCGGTCGGCCCCGCCCTCGACCTCGGTGAGGTCCCCCAGAACACCAACTGGCCGATGAGCACACGGAAGACGACCGAGATCCCGATACAGGTCGTCGACCCCGACGGTGACTCCGTCGAGCTCAGCTTCGGTCCGGTCTACACGCCGGCGTACTTGCAAGCGTGCGGTGGCGGACCGGTCTGTCTCGAGCTCAACGCGAACGGCGTCCTCGAGGTCAACCCACCACCGGGGTGGAGCGGCCTCGTCGCCTTCAAGCTCTCGGCATCGGACGGGCACTGGGAGGATGTCTCCGTGCTCGCGTATTTCAGGGTGAAAGCGATTGAGTGCGGTGCCGTCGAAGCACCACCGACGCTGTCCTACACCATCGACGAAGACACCGTCTTCAACGACACGTTCACCCTCGGTGACCCATGCAACAGCTACTTCCCGGCTGCGCGGGTGATCACCCCGCCCGAGCACGGCATCGCCTCCGCCGGCATACAGATGATCCCCGGCAATCCGGGCCCGGCCATCCCGACCCACGACATCCTCTTCGCCTACATGCCTGCCGTGGACTGGTCGGGCCAGGACTCGTTCGTGATCGAGTCCTGCAACAGGCAGTACCCCACCCCCGACGGGCCCCCTTTCAGCTGCGCGCAGACCACTGTGTACGTCACCGTCACGCCCATCGACGACCCACCCAGGCTCGTCTGGAGACTCCCCGACACCGCCAACACCGGGCAGATTCCGTACGTGAAGATCGAGTACCAGAACATGGTCTCCCTGCCGTCGTTCCCCGAGACCGAGTGGACCTACACCTTCTGGGCGTACGACCCCGAGGGCCTCTTCAGCGTCGAGGACGGTTCCATCACGATGGTCGCGCCGAACAGCACGAGTGAGCGCAACCCCGAAGATCTCGGCATCTCACGCAGCGACTTCGACGGATACGGAGACTGGGACGTCACCATCACACCGCCGGAAGGATGGGATGGCACCGGCGACTTCGCGATGCAGCTCTGCGACCCGGTCCAATGCGGCGACAAGACGGCATATCTGCGCAAACCCGTGGTTGAAGATCCGGACTGGACGGCGTCCAACATCGGGAAGCAGACGATCCCGCGCGGAGACGCCGTCGCGATCGCTCCGTGGCAGATCACCAGGTCAATTCCCATCCTGCCCGACATGCCTTGGAACTCGCCGAACACGGCCGACATCCAAATCACGAGCATGCCCCCCAGCATCGGGATCGAGGGCGTCACCGCGAGCCCGAACGGCCTCACAGTGGACACCGCGTCCAATTTCTGCAACGAGGACCAGGACTACATGCCGACCGTCGGGTTGACATTCAACGGCGTCCCTGTGCAGCTGCGCCTGGAGGTGTCCTGCTACACCGATGGATCCTTTGTCGGATCCACCTACCTGGCGGCCGGTCAGACGAAGACGCACGCATGGGCGAAGAGCCTCGAGAACGTCTATGCACGTGAAGATCCATCCGCGTTCACCGACGAGGACGTCCTCGTCGACAACCTCGGGCGCTATCCCACCATGTTGGACATCAAGCGGTGCGGCACGCTGCCGGGCCAGACCGACACCTTGACCTTCGGCCCTGACCAGAAGCTCATCATGGCCCCGAACGCGTGCCTGGACGAGTACGGCGGGTTTGATCATGTCTCACCGATGCAGCTTCCCCCGCCGACGTACTGCCAGCTGCCGATCGTCGCCAACTGCGACTGGCTCGGTGACGTCTATCTGGTCGCATCCGATGTGAACAACGACCCTGAGGTCGGAGTCGAGTACATGTCGGTAAAGGTCCAGCCGGGCAGCTCGCTGCGGCTGACAGGGAAGCAGCTCGCCCGTGATTACTTCGGCGCGATCGATCCCGAGGACGTCTTCGACCTCAGCGTCGATCTTGTCAACTCACTCTCGGGATCGGGCACCATCGGAGCCGTGCAGGCAACGGGCGGGATCGAGTTCACGGCGCCCTGGACCCCGGGTGTGTCCGCTCAGCAGTTCCGTTTCACCGACCGGGGTGGGGTGCAGAGCAAGATCGTCACCCTGATCATCGTCACCTCACCCGACACCGACAACGACTGAGAGTGCTCTACAGGGCGCCGACGACGGGCCCGGCCTGTGGCGGTGCGAGCCGGCCGGTAAGCCGGATTCTGTTTGCGGCGACCATCCATCTGGGAGCGGCGTCGCCACCGCCCTCGTGCGACCCACCTGGAGGCATGGAGCGGGCCGCTCGCCTCCTGCTCGGTCTTGCTCCGGGTCGGGGTTTGCCCAGCGGCGGCAGTTCCCCGCCGCCCTGGTGCGCTCTTACCGCACCGTTTCACCCTTGCCCCTGCGACGCCCGGAGGCGCCCGGTCGGCGGTCTGTCTCTGTGGCACTTTCCCGCGGGTCACCCCGGCCGGGTGTTACCCGGCGACCCTGCCCTGTGGAGTCCGGACTTTCCTCGAACGCCCGAGAGCGCCCGCGGCCGCCCGGCCGGCTCGCCGGCTCACACTACCCTGTGCCGACCCGGGTCTCGCAGGGGGTAGATGCATGGGAATCCTCGACGGCAAGGTTGCGATCATCACCGGTGCCGGCCATGGAATCGGCCGCGGCCACGCACTCGAGTTCGCGAAGGAGGGCGCCAAGCTCGTCCTCAACGACCTCGGTGGGTCCGTGCACGGCGAGGGCGCGTCGGCGTCGGCCGCCGACGAGGTCGTGGCGCTGGTGGGGGAGCGGTTCCCCGGCACCGAGGCGGTCGCCGACCACGAGGACGTGAGCGACTTCGACGGTGCAGCGCGCCTCGTCCAGCGTGCGGTCGACACGTTCGGGACCCTCGACGTCGTCGTCAACAACGCGGGGATCGTCCGTGACGGGGTCGTGTGGAAGATGAGCGAGGCCGACTGGGACTCCGTCGTGGGCGTGCACCTCAAGGGCACGTTCTGCGTGACCCGCCACGCCGCCGCCTACTGGTACGCCAAGTACAAGGAGACGGGGCAGCCGGTGGGCGGCAGGCTCATCAACACCGTGAGCGGCGCCGGGATGGAGGGCAACTTCGGTCAGGCGAACTACACGGCGGCGAAGGGCGGGATCGCGTCGTTCACGATCACGTGCAGCCTCGAGCTGTACAAGGCCGGTGTCACGTGCAACTGCATCTCGCCGGGGGGTGCGACGCGGATCATGGCGACGATGGGGTCGTCGCTGGAACCGAAGGAGCCCGAGGACTTCGACGGCTTCGACCCGCTCGACCCGTCGAACGCGTCGCCGGTGGTCGCGTGGCTCGCGTCGGACGCCGCCGCGCACGTGACGGGACAGGTGATCCGGGCGGTCGGCGACTCGATCATCCGCTACGTCCCATGGGACTACGGCGACGAGATCACGAACAAGGGCGAACGCTGGGACGCGTCGCGCATCGCCGCCCTCGCCGACGCCCACCTCTTCCACTCGCGCCACCCCGGCCTCCGCACGCTCTAGGCGGCGTCTCGGCGCGCAGGCAGACGGGGGAGGACGTCTCGGCGCGCAGGCGGCACTATC
>JAIBAC010000027.1 GCA_019695375.1 Acidimicrobiia bacterium | reverse complement strand
GCGCCCCGCCGAATCGCCGCACCCACCAGTCCGCGTGTCCGTCCCAGACGGTGGTCACGGCCGCGGCTCAGGTCTCCAGGGAGATGATCGACGCCATGATCGGCTCGAGCACGCTGTAGGGGGCGCCCGTGATCATGATCACGGTGTCGGACTTCTTGACCCACGCGATCTCGGTGTTGGGGCCGTCGCCGTTGACCCAGACGTTGTGGCCCTCGATCTCCTTCTCGGTCCCCTGCCACGGGCCACCGGCGAAGACCTGGGCGATCTGGCCCGCCATCTGGGAGGTGCCGGTCTTCACGACCAGGATCGTCGGGTGGTACGACTCGCCCGTGCGCTGGAGCGGGTCGAGGATCCGCACCGTGACCTCCGCACCGGCGAGGCCGGGCTGGGCCTGGGCGATCTGATCCCCCGGGTTGATCTCGCGGAAGTTGTACCCGGGGATCGTCGGCGGCAGCTCCTTGGAGCCCTCGGTGCCGATCGTCTCGTTCGGGAACTGCTCCGGCGGGACGAGAGAATCGCTCGTCTTGCCGTTCGAACCCTGCGGGCTGCCGTCGGAGAGGGTGTCGGGGGTCGTGGTCACCGTCGAGTTCGAGACGTCCTGGCTCGGGTCGCCGAGCTGCTGGACGTCGTTGGAGCCGGACGCGTCGAGAGCGGCACCCGTTCCCCGCGAGCACGCGCCCACGAGGCCGACGAGGCCCGCCGCGACGAGCACCAGGATCACACGAGTTCGCATCGACACCTCAGGATGGAGACAGCGACCGGATCCCGGCGGATCTTCGAGCGGACAGGGTGGCTGTCTGCCTGTGTTGTTTACGGGCGTTTGCTGAGAGGACGCTGATCCAGTCCCAGAAACGGAGACGCCTCAGCGCAGCTCACGACCATGGAGAAGCGAGTTCGACAGGGGATGCGCGTGGCCCTTCCCGGACCGGCTAGAGGACCTTGGCGAGGAACTCGCCTGTGTGGCTGCCGGTGACCGTCGCGACGGCCTCGGGCGCCCCTTCCGCAACGATCCTGCCGCCGGCGTCGCCACCCTCGGGACCGAGGTCGACGACCCAGTCGGCCGTCTTGATGACGTCGAGGTTGTGCTCGATCACGATCACCGTGTTGCCGGAGTCGACGAGACGGCGCAGCACACCGAGCAGGCGCCGCACGTCCTCGAAGTGGAGGCCGGTCGTGGGCTCGTCGAGGATGTAGAGCGTGCGTCCGGTGGAGCGCTTCGCGAGCTCCGACGCGAGTTTGACCCGCTGCGCCTCGCCGCCCGACAGCGTCGGGGCGGGCTGGCCGAGCCTCACGTAGCCGAGACCGACGTCGACGAGGGTCTGCAGGTGCCGCGCGATGGGAGGGATGCCGCCGAACACCTCCAGCGCGTCCTCGATCGACATGTCGAGGACCTCCGCGATCGAGTGGTCCTTCCACAGGATCTCGAGCGTGTCGCGGTTGTAGCGGGCGCCCTTGCACACCTCGCACGGCACGTACACGTCGGGGAGGAAGAACATCTCGATCTTGATCGTGCCGTCACCTGCGCACGCCTCACAGCGCCCGCCCTTGACGTTGAAGCTGAACCGCCCGGGCTGGTAGCCGCGCACCTTCGCCTCTGTGGTCTGTGCAAACAGCTTGCGGATGTGGTCGAAGACCCCCGAGTAGGTGGCCGCGTTCGACCGCGGGGTGCGCCCGATCGGCGACTGGTCGACGTCGATGATCTTGTCGAAGTGCTCGACGCCCTCGACGCGCTTGTGCTTGCCCGGGACGTCCTTGGCCCTGTGGAGACGCTGGGACACGGCACGGGCGAGGATGTCGTTGACGAGGGTGGACTTGCCCGAGCCGCTCACACCCGTGACCGCCGTCATGAGGCCGACCGGGAACGAAACGTCGATGCCGTCGAGGTTGTTCTCACGCGCGCCACGCACGACGAGCTCGCGGCCGTCGGGACGGTGCCGCAGCGCCGGGGTCGTGATCGTGCGCTTGCCGGACAGGTACGCACCCGTGAGCGAACGCGGCTCGTCCTCGACGTCCTCCACCGACCCCGCAACGACGATCTCGCCGCCGTGTTCGCCGGCGCCGGGGCCGATGTCGACGACCCAGTCGGCGGAGCGGATCGTGTCCTCGTCGTGCTCGACGACGATCAGGGTGTTGCCGAGGTCGCGCAGGCGTTCGAGCGTCCGCACGAGGCGGCGGTTGTCGCGCTGGTGCAAGCCGATCGAGGGCTCGTCGAGGACGTAGAGGACGCCCACGAGACCCGAGCCGATCTGGGTCGCGAGGCGGATGCGCTGCGCCTCACCGCCGGAGAGCGTCCCCGCGGCACGGTGCAGCGTCAGATAGGTGAGGCCGACGTCGACGAGGAACCCGAGGCGGGCGTCGATCTCCTTGACGATGTTCTCGGCGATGTGGCGGTCGCGGTCGCTCAAATCGAGCTCCGCGAAGAAGCGCCGCGTCTCCTCGACCGGCAGGCGCGACACCTGCGAGATGTTGCGGTCGCCGATGGTGACGGCGAGCGACAGAGGTTTGAGGCGGTCACCGCCGCAAGCCGGGCAGTCCACGAGGCGCATGTAGCCCTCGAGCTGCTCGCGGGTGCGGTCGCTCTCGAGCTCGGAGTGGCGGCGCACGATCCACGGGATCACGCCCTCGTACTTGGTCGTGTACGTCCGCACGCGGCCGTAGCGGTTGCGGAACTTGACAGTCACCTTGTCGGGCATGCCCTCGAGCACGAGCTCGCGCTGGGCGTCGGTGAGATCCTCCCACGGCGTGTCGAGGTCGAAGTCGTGATCCGCGGCGACGGACTCGATCGCGCGCCGGAACCACTCCCCTGCGCGTCCCGACCACGGCGCGATGGCGTCCTCGTTGATCGAGAGCGTCGGATCGGGCACGACGAGCTCGGGGTCGACCTCGTGGCGCGTTCCGAGGCCGTCGCAGGTCTCGCACGCGCCGTAGGGCGAGTTGAACGAGAAGTTGCGCGGCACGAGCTCGTCGAAGCTCAGCCCGCACTCCGCGCACGCGAGGTGCTCGCTGAACACGAACGTCTCGCCGTCGCCGTCCTCGCCCTCGCGGGGGACGACCTCGATCTCGGCGACACCCTCGGCGAGGCCGAGCGCCGTCTCGATCGAGTCGGTGAGGCGGCGGCGGATGCCGTCGCGCATCACGAGACGGTCGACGACGACCTCGATCGTGTGCATCTCGTAGCGCTCGAGGCGGCGTCCCTCGGCGAGGTCGACGACCTCACCGTCGACCTTGGCGCGTGCGAAGCCCTGCTTGGAGAGGTCCGCGAGCAGGGACTCGTAGTCGCCTTTGCGTCCCCGCACGACGGGGGCGAGCACCTGGAAGCGTGTTCCGGCGTCCATGGCGAGCACGCGGTCGACGATCTGCTCCGGCGTCTGGCGCGCGATCGGGCGACCGCAGCGGGGGCAGTGCGGCTTGCCGATGCGGGCGTAGAGGAGGCGCAGGTAGTCGTGGACCTCGGTGATCGTGCCGACGGTCGAGCGCGGGTTGCGGCTCGTCGACTTCTGGTCGATCGAGATCGCCGGCGACAGCCCTTCGATGAAGTCGACGTCGGGCTTGTCCATCTGCCCGAGGAACTGGCGTGCGTAGGCGGACAGCGACTCGACGTAGCGGCGCTGGCCCTCGGCGTAGATCGTGTCGAACGCGAGCGACGACTTGCCCGAGCCGGAGAGCCCGCAGAAGACGATGAGCTGGTCGCGAGGTAGTTCGAGGTCGACGTCGCGGAGGTTGTGCTCGCGTGCACCCTTGATGTGGATGGTCGCCGCGTTGGCGGTGCCGACCTGCGGCGCCGCCTTCTTCCGCTGCCGTGGCGCGGCCTTCTTGCGCGCTTTGGCGGCCGTCTTCGGCGCCGCCGCCTTCTTGGCAGCGGGCTTCTTGGCCGCCGCCTTGCGCGGCGCGGTGGGCTTCTTGGCGGGCACTGGATCAGCCTACTAGGGCGAACGTACGTTCGGGCATGATGGTCACGTCAGCTCTTCAAGTGCCTGGTGCTGTGCTTCGGCGATCGCGATCACGTCTTGTGGGGTGACGCCGCTGTTGGCGGTGGTCGTGCGCTCGATGCGGACGACCACGTTCTCGAACCGGAACAGCACCTGGACGAGGCGCGTGTCGGGCAGGCCCTGGGCCTCACCGGTGAAGACGCTGCCATGTGCGTCCGGGATCGTCGGCACGTCGAAGCCGCTGCGGCCCTCGATCGCGTCCGCTCGGGCGGCCGCGTCGGTGTACCGCTGCGTCGCCCCGTCGTTGGACGTGTACTGCTCGATCGTGGCGTAGAGCGTCTCGTCGGGCGTGGGACCCTCGAACGACTTCTGGTAGCCGTCGAGGAACCCGAACGCGGCGAGGTTCGCGGGTGCCTGTCCCGCCGCGGCCTCGAGCCCCACGACGTCGTCGATCTTGATCGGGCCGCTGCGGGCCGGGTCGGTGACGGGCGTGAAGCCGGTGGGCGGCTGGGGGATCAGCACCGACCCGAGGTCGACGTCGACACCGATCGGCGGCCCCGAAGCCGTAGAGCCCGACGAGCAGGCGCCGGCGATCACGGCGGCGCCGGCCAGCAGTGTCACGGCCGCGAGGCGAAAGGTCATGAACCGAGGCAAGCACGGCCGGCGCCGGTCGTGCGAACGGCGTGCGCCGGCTTGGATGACGAAGCGGCCACCTGGCAGGTGTTGGATGCGGAGAGGCGCGGTTTTCGTCGCTCCCGTCATCCAAGCCCGCAGCTGGCCGGTGTGTTATCCAAGCGCGGGCGGGTCACTCCCCCACCAGGTCAGCGAGCTCGAGCCAGCGGGTCTCGGCGGCGTCGAGATCGCGCTGGGCGGCGTCGAGAGCGGCGGTCAGCTCCAACAGGCGTTCGTGGTCGCTGGCCGCGGCCTCGATCTCGGCCGCGAGGCGATCGCGCTCGGCCTCGAGGGTGGGCAGGCGGTCTCCGAGCTCCGCGTACTCGCGCACGTAGCGGTAGCTCGGCTTCTTCGGCGTCGTGGGGCGCTCCCGGGCCTGCGCAACCGGCCTGGGGCGCAGCGCTTCCGCGGAAGCTGCCCGCATCCTGCGGTACTCCTCCCACTCGCCGGGGTACTTGACCACGGTGCCGTCCGCCTCGATGCCGTAGAGGGTGTCGACGAGGCGGTCGAGGAGATAGCGGTCGTGGCTCGCCACCACGATCGTGCCCACGAAGCCGTCGAGGTGGTCCTCGAGCGCGGCGAGGGTGTCGAGGTCGAGGTCGTTGGTGGGTTCGTCGAGGACGAGCACGTTGGGCGCCGCCATCAGCACACGGCAGAGCGCGAGGCGGCGCAGCTCGCCGCCGCTCAACGTCGAGGTCACGCGGTGCTGCATGGCGTCGTCGAAGTGGAATCGCTCGAGCAGCGCCGACGCCGAGATCCGGCGGCCGTCCGCGAGCGGGATCCACCCGGCGACCTCACGCACGACCGCGATCGCGGTCTCGTCACCACGGGCGACGGTGACGTCCTGGGTGTAGTGGCCGACCTCGACGGTGCGGCCCACACGGACCCTGCCGCTGTCGGGTTCGAGCACGCCGGCGAGCACGTTCAGGAGCGTGGTCTTGCCGGCGCCGTTGGGCCCGACGATCCCCACGCGGTCGCCGGGACCGACGAGGAGGTCGACCTCACGTAGGACCGACCTGTCGCCGAACGCCTTCGAGACGGCCTCGAGCTCGAACACGTCGTTGCCGAGGCGGCGACGGCCGGTGCCGAGCTGGAGCTGACCCTGGGCGGGATCCGGCGACGCGGCCATGAGCGCCTCGGCCTGTTCGACACGGAAGCGCGGCTTCGACGTGCGCGCCTGGGCTCCGCGGCGCAGCCACGCGATCTCCTTGCGCAGCATGTTGCGGCGGCGCGCCTCGGCCCTGCCGGCGGCGGCGACGCGGGCGGCGCGCGCTTCGAGCATGTCGGAGTAGCGGCCGTCGTGGCGGTGGATGCCACCGCCCTCCACCTCGAACATGCGGGTGCAGAGGCGCTCCAGGAAGTAGCGGTCGTGGGTCACGAGCATGAGCCCGCCCCGGCGGCGGCGCAGCTCGCCTTCGAGCCACTCGACGGCGTCGGCGTCGAGGTGGTTGGTGGGTTCGTCGAGGACGAGGAGGTCGGCGTCGCCCACGAGCGCGCCGGCGAGGGCGACGCGGCGGCGCAGGCCACCCGAGAGATCGCCGACCGCTGTGTCGGTGTCGCGCACACCGAGGCGGTCGAGCATCGCCGCCGCCGCCGGCCCCGCGTCCCAGTCCTCGCGGCGGGCGTCACCGGCGTGGTGAGCGCGGGCGGCTGCGGCGACCGACTCGATCGGCGTCGATGCCGGGTCAAGGTCCGCCTCCTGCGGCAGGTAGACCACCCTGGCGCCGGTCCTCTTGGTGATCCGTCCGCTGTCCGGCTCCTCGACGCCGGCGAGGATGCGCAACAGCGTCGACTTGCCCGCCCCGTTGGGGCCGACGACACCGATGCGGTCGTCGGTGGTGAGCCCGAAGCGCACCGCGTCGAGGACGACCCGGCCCTCGTACGCCTTCGACACGCCCTCGACGCTCATCACGTGCATTGAGCCCGACGATACTCATAGTGACAGTGCCTTATACTCATAGGATGAGTAAGAGGTTGCAGGTCGTCGTCGACGACGCCGAGCTCAGGCGCTTCCAGCGTGCCGCCCGGCGTCAGGGCGTCAACCTGTCGGAGTGGGTCAGGCGCGCCCTGCGCGAGGCGGAGCGCTCATCTCCGTCGACGGCGCCCGAGCGCAAGATCGACGCCATCCGCGCTGCCACGTCGCACGATTTCCCGACCACCGACATCGACGAGATGCTCGCCGACATCGAGCGCGGCTACCCAGGTTGAGCGGCGCCGTCTTCGTCGACTCGAACATACCCATGTACCTCGTGGGCGCGTCTCACCCGAACAAGACCGACGCGCAGCGACACCTGGAGTCACTCGTCCTCGCCGGCGAACGGCTGGTCACAGACGCCGAGGTGATGCAGGAGGTGCTGCACAGGTATCGGGCGATCGACCGCCGTGACGCCATCCAGCCGGCGTTCGATGCCCTGAGCGCACTCGTCGACGAGGTCCTTGCTGTGGAGCGGGCCGACGTCACGCGCGCCAAGGACGTGCTGCTGTCGCGCTGGCAGCTGTCGTCCCGCGACGCCTTGCACGTCGCGGTGATGCAGAGGCACGGGATCGAACGGATCCTCTCGTTCGACCGCGGCTTCGACTCCGTCCCCGGCATCATCCGGGTGGGCTGACCTCGACCTCGACCTCGACCTCGTCCTGGGGTGAGTGAGGGGGTTCATGAGGAGGCTCGCGGTCGCCCTGGTCGAGGCGGAAGGGCGGGAACTCGTCGCGCATCAGCGACGTGTAGACCGCGATGCGGAACACCCAGCGGTTCACCCCCATCAGGAGGTCGTAGATCCCCCGCGGGTACCGGCCCGTGAACAGCAGCGCGATGGCTGCGAAGCACACCAGGAGCCCGACGAGGCCGATCGCCGGCACCCCCACCGTTCCCGACGCCGTTCCGTCGCCGAGGAACACCCCGACGAGCAGGTACAACGGGATCGCGAGCAGCCACCACTTGATCAGGACGAGACCGCGGCTGAGCCGTTCCGGGTAGGCGACCTCCAGCGTCGCGGGATGGTCGGCGCGTCCGAGGCTGAACGGCGGGTACCGGTCGGTGCCGAGGACGCCGTAGCCGTAGTACGTCACACGCCAGGTCCAGCGCAGGACACCGACGTTGAAGTCGAAGAGCGCCCGCGGGTAGCGGGCGGTGAACAGGATCGCGAAGAACGCGATCACCGACACGAACCAGAACGCGACCCAGAGGACGGCGAGCACGATGTAGTGCGGGATCAGGAGGAGCCATTTGAAGATCCAGATCCAGCGGCTCGGCTCCGCGTCGAGACGCCCCTCGACCGCCACGGGCCGGTCCGTCCCGGGCTCAGGGCCTCCGAGGTGGATCGGCTGGCGGCGTGCGAGGGCGACGAGGCCGACGACGAGCAGGACGACCGCGATCACGACTGCGACCCCGCCGGCGGCGGCAAGGCCGATGCCGATCCCGAGGATCCACGGCACCTTCACACCCGCGGACGCGTCGACGCTCACGCCGCGGGAGGCGTCGTCGTTCATGACGACCATCACCCAGCGGCCGGACGCCGGTCGCCACTCGAGGGTCTGGGGACCGGCGCCGTGGGTCGACGCCGCCCAGATGTCCTGGTCACCGGGCGGTGTCGACGGTGCCGAGCCGTCGCGGTAGGAGTAGCCGACGCTGAACGGGTCGGTGCGGATGCCGTCGACCTCGGCGCGGTCGACGCCGCCGAGGTAGCGGTCGGCGTCGTCGCGGCGCGCGATGCCGACGAACACCGGCTTCTCCCCCGCCGCGTCGGCGCGGAGACGGACGGTCGCGATGTCGCCGAAGTCGCGCACGAACTGCTCCTCGGCGCCGGCGCCGAGGTCGATCTCCTCGGACGTGATCGCGTACGACGTCGTCTCGAGGCGGACCGTCGGTGTGTTGAAGAAGCCGTCGGCGTCACGTTGGGTCGTGTGCCCCCACAGCAGCACGACCCCGACGGCGACCAGCACCAGGGCGACGAACCCGAGGATCACACCGACGACGACGAGGACCACCGCCCCGACGGAGGTATGGCGCTCCTCGGGCGCCCCCGGCGGCGACGCCGGCGCGGTCGGTGCGGTCGGTACCTCGTCCACGGCGCTCCTCCTCAGCCCTGCGGCCGGTCAGCGCCGCTGCCGTCGCTCATGATCCGCTCGATCTGGCGCTGCTCCCACGCGGAGCCGAGCCAGCGTCCCTCGAACACGAACACGGTGAGGCCGTGGACGAGCAGGCCGATTCCCCAACCGAGCAGCGGCCAGTAGAACCACCACGTGCCCGGCGAGCTCAAGACGTTGATGAGAAAGAGTCCCAGGTTGACGCAGCCGTAGACGAGGAGGTGGACGTAGAAGCCCTTGATGTCCTCGACGCGCTTCTTCGCCGCCTTGTAGCGCTCTTCGTCGCGTTCGGTTTGCCGTGAGGTCTCGTCCACGATCGTGCCTCCCGTCTGGCCGCCTCCAGGCAGGTCCGCGGCCCTCAGGCTACTCGCGAACGGTCGTCCGGGACGCTCAGCCGATGCCGGCCTCGGTGAGCTCACGCAACTCGCGGCGCAGCGCCTTGAGCTCGTCGCGCAGGCGTGCCGCGTACTCGAACTCGAGCTCCTTGGCCGCCTTGTGCATGGCGTCCTCGACCGAGCGGATCAGCGAACGCAGCTCGTCGGTGGGGAGCTCGTCGGTGGCGGCAGCGCTCAGCTTCGCCTCGGCGCGGCGGGCGGCGCGGTCCTTGCCCTTCTTGACGTCCTCGTCGCCGTGCCAGTCGCGGCCGCCAATGCCGGCCTCCGACGCGCCCGCGTCGTGCTCGCGCACCATCACGAGGATGTCGGTGACCTTCTTGCGGATCGTCTGGGGGTCGATGCCGTGCTCGACGTTGTACGCCTGTTGCAGCGCGCGACGGCGGTTCGTCTCCGACAGGGCCCGCTGCATCGAGTCGGTCACGCGGTCGGCGTACATGACGACCTGGCCGTCGACGTTGCGCGCCGCGCGCCCGATCGTCTGGATCAGCGACGTCTCCGAGCGCAGGAATCCCTCCTTGTCGGCGTCGAGGATCGCCACGAGCGACACCTCCGGCAGGTCGAGGCCCTCGCGCAGCAGGTTGATCCCGACGAGCACGTCGTAGGTGCCGAGGCGCAGGTCGCGCAGGATCTCGACGCGCTCGAGCGTGTCGACCTCCGAGTGCAGGTAGCGCACGCGCACGCCGAGCTCGAGGAGGTAGTCGGAGAGGTCCTCGGCCATCTTCTTGGTCAGCGTCGTCACGAGCACGCGCTGGTTGCGCTCGACGCGGGTGCGGATCTCGCCGATGAGGTCGTCGATCTGGCCCTCGGTCGGGCGCACCTGCACCTCGGGGTCGACGAGACCGGTCGGGCGCACGATCTGCTCGACGACGAGGTCGCTCTCGGCGAGCTCGAACGGGCCCGGCGTCGCCGACAGGAACAGAACCTGACCGAGGCGGTCGAGGATCTCGTCGAAGCGCAGCGGCCTGTTGTCCATCGCCGACGGGAGGCGGAAGCCGTGCTCGACGAGGATCTCCTTGCGGCTGCGGTCACCCTCGTACTGGCCGTGGAGCTGGGGCACCGTGACGTGGCTCTCGTCGAGGACGACCACGAAGTCGTCGGGGAAGTAGTCGAGGAGGCAGTAGGGCGTCTCCCCCGCCGCGCGGCCGTCGAGGTGGCGGCTGTAGTTCTCGATCCCGCTGCAGTAGCCGACCTCGCGCAGCATCTCGAGGTCGTAGGTGGTGCGCATGCGGAGACGCTGCGCTTCGAGCAGGCGGTTGCCGCGCTCGAGCTCCGCGAGACGCTGCTGCAGCTCCTCCTCGATGCCCCCGATCGCACGGTCGAGCGACTCGCGGTCGGTGCTGTAGTGGGTCGCGGGGTACACGCTCACGTCGTCGAGCTCGGTGATGACCTCGCCGGTCACGGGGTTGATGCGGCTGATCCTGTCGACCTCGTCACCGAAGAACTCGACGCGCACCGCGGTCTCGT
Source organism: Acidimicrobiia bacterium (assembly GCA_019695375.1). Classification (GTDB taxonomy): domain Bacteria; phylum Actinomycetota; class Acidimicrobiia; order UBA2766; family UBA2766; genus JAIBAC01. The sequence continues at coordinate 14,585 of JAIBAC010000027.1, read as the reverse complement.
CGTACGCGGGGAACACCTCGAGCGTGTCGCCCTTGACGCGGAAGCGGCCACGGGAGAAGTCGAAGTCGTTGCGCTCGTACTGGATGTCGACGAGCCGCGCGAGCACCGCGTCACGGTCGTAGGTCAGGTTCTGGCGCACGTAGACGAGGTTGTCGCGATAGCTCTGCGGTGAGCCGAGGCCGTAGATCGCCGACACCGACGCGACCACGATCACGTCGCGGCGGTTCAGGATCGCGGAGGTCGCCGAGTGGCGGAGCCGGTCGATCTCGTCGTTGACCGTCGCGTCCTTCTCGATGTACGTGTCGGTCTGGGGCACGTACGCCTCGGGCTGGTAGTAGTCGTAGTAGCTCACGAAGTACTCGACGCGGTTCTGCGGGAAGATCTCGCGGAACTCGTTGGCGAGCTGCGCGGCAAGGGACTTGTTGGGGGCGAGCACGAGCGCGGGTCGCTGCGCCTCCGCGATTGCATGGGCCGCGGTGAAGGTCTTGCCGGTGCCGGTCACTCCCAGGAGGGTGCAGAAGCGCAGGCCGTCGCGCAGGCCGCCGACGAGGGCTTCGATCGCCTTGGGCTGGTCGCCCGCGGGCCGGAACTCCGAGACCAGGTTGAAGGTGTGGGTGCTCACCGTGGCAAGTGTATGTAGATGCCCCCGCTGGATCGCGGGCCGGCGGCCGCCCACGCCAAACGCGGGCAAGATGACCCGCCAGCACGTGATTCCACCCGCGTTTGGGCAGTCGGCCCACGCCAAACGCGGGCAGGACGACCCGCCAGCACGTGATTCCACCCGCGTTTGGGGGTTCAGGCGAAGCGGGTGGGGTCGATCTCGATCCAGAGGGCCTCGGAGCGGGCGAGCACCGCACCGGTCGCGTCGTGCAGCGCGGCTGCGGAGCGGTGCTTGCGACCCTCCGACTCCTCCGGCCGTGGCCACGCCGTGACCACGAGGTCGTCGCCGGGACGGGGACGCGTCCCCTCGAGGACCACGGCGAGGCGGGCGAGGACGGCAGGTACGGTGCCGGCGCCGGGGAGCGCCCAGTAGGTCGGGCAGTCCAGCGCCGCCCAGACGATCTCGGGACGCACCCGGCCGTCGTCACCGGCGAGGTCGGGGACCGGGTTCCACGCGGCGGCGACGAGGCCGGCGCTACCGGCCACGGCACCGCAGTAGATGCAGAGCCCGTCGCCGGGTTCACGCGCGGTGCCGCACGTGAAGCAGGTCGGGAAGATGTGGGTGACATGACCCGGGTAGTGAGACGACGCCGCCACGGCCTCGGCCCGGGTCGGCGGCGGGACCGGCGGCCCCGGCGTGGGTGGCGGCCTTGCGGGTGCGGGCCGGCCGTGAGCCACCTCACGCTCGCCGTCGAGGAGGCGCACGTCGTCGCCGTCGTGCACGATCCGCATCGGCGTGTCCAGAGGCGGCGGCACCCGCAGCGACACCTCGGCGTCACCGTCGACGTGACCGGCGACGAGCCCGCACACGTACCCGCCGTTGCCGGACTCCGGCGGGCCGCGGAAGCGCCGCGACACGACCAATGTCCCGCCTGCCGTCCCGCCGGTGTCCATCGTCCCAGTCTGGCACCGCGCCGCCGGCAGTCCGGCCGCGTCCGTCAGGCCTTGGTCGCGACGCCGAAGACGAAGTCGCCGAACACGCGGGTGACAACGTTGTCGCCGGCGTGGAGGCCGGCTGCCTCGAGTGCAGTCACGAAGCCGAATGCGCCGAAGCGGTCCTCGCTCGGGTGCTCGAGGAAGGTGCGGTAGGACCAGCGGTCGAGGGCGTGCCTGGTCACGTCCTCGAAGAAGAAGCGCCCTTGCGGGCGGAGCACGCGGCGGATCTCGGCGACCGCAGCGCGCCAGTCGGGGACGTGGTGGATGATGCCGAAGTCGAACACGGCGTCGAAGGCGCCGTCGGGGGCCTCGATCTTCTCGGCGTCACCCACGCTGAGCGACACGCGGTCTCCGTATCGGGCAAGGCGCTCGCCGGCGCGGGCGACCATGGCGGGGTCGAGGTCGAACGCCGTGACGTGGGCGGCGCCGAAACGCTCGAGGATGATCTCGGTGCCGACACCACGACCGCAGCCGACCTCGAGCACACGCTCCCCGGGCGTGCGCCCCCCGAGACGCTCGAGCAGGCGCGCCTCGTAGTGGCGCTGGAATGCAGCACGCACGGGGTTGTTCATCAACGCCGTCTCGACGGCGTTCAGCTTCATGCGCGAGTCCTCCGGCGTGCGCGGGCACCCGTCGGGCTCACACCCATGCTCAGCTGAAGCCGAGGCGCTGCAGGCCCTCGGGCGTGAGTCGCTCCGGCGTCCACGGCGGGTCCCACACGACCTCGACGGACACGTCGAAGTCGGGCAGCGCCGCGCTGGCAGCGGCCTCGGCCTCGCGTGGCAGCGTCTCCGAGACGGGGCAGCCGGGTGTCGTGAGCGTCATGTCGATCACGACGCTGCGGTCCGCGACCTTGATGTCGTAGACGAGGCCGAGGTTCACGATGTCGAGGCCGAGCTCGGGGTCCCACACGTTGTCGAGGGCTTCGAGGACGGTCGCCTTCGTAGCCTCGGCGTCCACGGTGGTCGAGGTTGGTTCGGCTTGGCTCATGTCGTCCTCGCGAGTTCGGGTTCCGGATCCTGGTGCGCCGCCTTGGGCAGCACGCGGCGTGGGCCGAGGCCCAGGTTGAGGGTCACGGCGAGTCCGGCGATGCCAACGGCCGCCCCGCCTGCCGCCACGGCCGCTGCGAACCCCGCAGCAAGGCCGGCGACGACGAGCGCGAAGCGGGTTGCTCCGATGACGAGCGTAGCGACCGCGACCGTGTGGTCGAAGAGGTCGCCGAAGAGCAGCGGCCCGCCGCTGCGGTTCGTCTGGATGCCGCGCTCCCGCAGCCGGTTGAAGGTGATGAACGGCACGATCTTGTGGCAGTGGCCGATGACGGCGAGGCCGAGCCACGCGATCAGGGCTGCGATCTCTGCGGACACGAGGTGCATCCGCACCGTCGTCGACACCGGCGCGAGGCCGCCGACCGCGCCGAGGACCAAGGCGACGACGACGAACGCGGCCGAGACGAACAGGAAGACGTGCAGGAGCTCGAGCGGCCGGCGCCGGTGCTTGACCGCGCCGGCGAGGGAGGTCAGGTGGGCGCCGATCCCCGCCGCCACGACGGCGCCGCCGGCGCCGGTGACCACCGGCCATGCGAAGAGGAGACCCGTCCCGAGGACCGCGGTGCCGGCGGCGACGAGTCCGACCGCCCACGCACCGGAACGGGCCTTGGGCCGATGCGCGAGGAGGAACATCGGCCACAGCTTCTCGGCGACCGATATGTAGGTGAGGCCGAGCCAGCCGAACAGTCCGACGTGGGCGTGAGCGAGGACCCTGTGCTCGATCAGGGGGAACCAGCCGTAGTGGCGGTCGAGCACGTACACCACGCCGAAGGTCACCGTCACCAGGAGGTAGAGGACCGACAACCGCAGCCCCACGACCGGGATTCCGCCCTCGCGCGACGAGAGCGGCCCCGACAGGTTCCACGCCGCGAGGCAGACCGCGACGGCGCCGACGAGCCCCCCGACTACCACCAGGGTCGTGGGGAAGTAGGCGAAACCTATCGGCAGCGCCCAGACGGCGATCACGAGCGTCACGACGGTGATCCGGGCGACCGGGATGGAGCGCAGAGCACGCACACCCACCACGGGCGCGAACTGGTGCAGGGCTCCGAGGACGGCGGTGGTGAGGAACGCCAGGACGCCAAGATGGGTCACGGCGAGGACGTCGGGGCTGCGGGGGGACCTGACGGCGAGTGTCGCGCCGAACGCGAGGCAGGCACCGAAGGCCACGAGCCCCACCGCCCCTGCGAGGAGGAACCCCAGCGGTACCGATGCAGGCGGGACCATCGCCGTCGGTCCCCCAGCTGGTGCCGGACTCTTCGAACTCATCGTCGGGAGCCCCCTCGGACTCAGGACCTTCGCCCTTGGAAATCTCTAGTGCTAGCTAGAATAATCATCGTCGACAAGGACGCCAAAGGTCTTTGGTCCCTGATGCCCGCGGAGGTTCGGACATGGATCTGCTGGATGTGCGTGACATGGCTCCGGCCCAGCGACACCCCACTATCTTCGGGGCCCTCGACGCCCTCGGCAACGGCGAGACGTTACGACTGGTGAACGACCACGACCCGGCCCCGCTCCGCTTCCAGCTCGAGGCGACGCGCCCTCGCGAGTACACCTGGACTCCGGTGGAGTCGGGCCCCGATCAGTGGTCGGTCGACATCGCGTGCCGCTCGCGCACCGTCGACGCCCGCCCGATCATCGCGGCCGGAGACGAGCCGTTCGGCAAGATCATGACCGAGGCACGGGCGCTCGGCGACGACGAGGTGCTCGTGGTCTACGCACCGTTCGAGCCTGTCCCGCTCTTCGGCAAGCTCGCGGCGATGGGATTGAGCCACGATGCCGAGGCGCTCGACGGCGGTGACTTCCGTGTGACGTTCAGGCGGGGATGACCACACTCCAGCTGCAGGCCCGGGCGCTCGGCGACCCGACACGCCACCGGATCTTCCGGTTCATCGCCGACGCGGGTCACCCCGTCGACGTGGCGGAGCTGACCGACCACTTCGGGCTCAACCACAACGCGATACGCCAGCATCTCGCGAAGCTCGTCGAGGCAGGGCTCGTGGTCGAAGGCAAGGTCGCCTCGAACGGCCCCGGACGCCCGCGGCTCGCGTACGAGCTGGACCCGACTGCCGACAGCCGCTGGGGCGTCACAGGTCCTTACGAGACGCTGTCGCTGTGGCTCGCCGAGATCGTCCGCAGCGGCGACAGCCCGTTCGAGGTCGGCCGCAGGGTCGGCCGCAGGCAGGCGGCGGCCGCCGCGGGAGAGACCGACCCCGTGCGTCTGCTGGAGACCGAGATGGCGCGGCTCGGGTTCGAGCCGGCCGTGAAACGGCGTGGGAGCGCCGTCGACATGACCCTCGGCGCCTGCCCCTTCGCGACCACGGCGCTGGCCGATCCCGGGACGATCTGTGAGCTGCACCACGGCATGGCCAAGGGCATCGCCGACTGCACCGAGGGCCTCGTCGTCGAGGAGCTGGTCCCCAAAGACCCCCGGCAGGCCCAGTGCCGCTTGCATTGCCGCATCGAAGCCGCACCCTCGGGCGCATGAGGCGCTGTCAGGCGCTGGGCCCCGGAGCCCGCCGTGCGCGCTCGACGAGCTCGGCCCAGACCTCGTCGACCCGCGCTTCGAGCTCCGCGATCGACCCGTTGTTCCAGATGACGATGTCGGCCTTCGCGAGCTTGTCCTCCAGAGACGCCTGAGCGGCCATGCGCGAGCGCGCATCGCCGTCGTCCATGTCACGGTCGCGCACCATCCGCTCCACCTGGACCTCGGGTTCGGCGGCGACCACGATCAGCGGCATCCCGGTCCATCCGGCCTCGACCAGCAGAGGCGCGTCGAGGACGACGATCGCGTCGCTGTCGCGGACGGTGTCGATGAGCTCGGCGATGCGGGCGCCGATGGCGGGGTGGGTGATCGCGCGCAGCTTCTTGTTCGCCTCGGCGTCGGCGAACACGATCGCGCCGAGCGCGTCGCGGTCGAGGCTGCCGTCGGGGCGCAGAACGCCGTCCCCGAATACGGCGACGATCTGAGCCAGCGCCGGTGTGCCGGGTTCGACGACCTCGCGGGCCACGAGATCGGCGTCGACCACGAAGGCACCGTGCTTCGCGAGGAGACGCGACACCGTCGACTTGCCGGACGCGATCCCGCCGGTCAGTCCTACCTGGAACACGGACACCTCACTTCGCCGCCGGACCTGAGCCAACGGGTCTACACCACCGGCCCTGGCGCGCCGATGACAAGTCCGTGAGGGCTCGAGGCAAAGAGATGGCTGTGCAGGCGCCGAGCGTCACCCGGCACCTGCCTCGACCGGCGATCGTGTTCCGCTGGGCGTCGCTGGCGCTCGCCGTCGCCCTCGCGATCGGGTCGCAACAGACCACGGCATGGGCTGCGATCGAGGCCGGCGCAGTCGCCATCGCGCTCGTCGCGGCCCAGACGATGATGGAGCGGTGGACGTTCCGCTACCGGGGCGTGACCGAGGCCGTGATCCTCGTCGAGGTCGGCGTCACCACCGCCCTCGTCGCGTACACCGGGCAGTGGAGCTCACCGTTCCTGCTCTTCGCTTTCGCGCCTGTCCTCGACGCGGGCTTCCTCTCCGGTCTGCGGGCGGCGGTCGCGGTGTCGCTGCTGGCCACGCTGGCACCGACGCTCGTGTCGGCGGTGCACGAGGGCGGGGTCACGCGTGCGATAGTCACCGCGGCCTGCACCTGGGGTTTCGCCTACGTGGTGTCGGGGGGGATCGCTGCCTACGCACGTCGACAGGCCGTCGCTCTCGCGACCACACGAAGCCTCCTCGCGGACGAGCGGCAGGAGACCGCACGCCGCGTCGAGACCCTCGAGGACGCCAACGAACTGCTCGTCGACCTCCACGAGGTCGCTCAACAGCTTCCCGCCACCCTCGACCTCGAAGGCCTCGTCAACACGACCCTCGACCGCCTCGGCGCGCTGTTCCCGGTGAAGACGTCGGCGGTGCTCCTGCTCGAGGACGACACGGCCCTGCGCGTCCTCGGCTGCCGCGGTGCCGTGCTCACCATCGCCCCGATCCGTCTCGACACCGCGCCGGCGCCCCTGCGGCTCGCGATCCAACGTCCGGTCGCCGCGTCGCACACCCCCGCGGGTGACCCTCTCGACGACACCGCCAACTCTCTCCTGTACGTGCCGTTGCGCCGGGAGGGGCGCACACTCGGGCTCCTGGTGCTCGAGGACACCGAACCCGAGCGCTTCGGCGGTGAGGACATCTCGCTCCTGACCGGGTTCGCGGGACCGGTGTCGGTCGCGCTCGAGAACGCTCTGCTGTTCACGCGCCTGCGGACCCTCGCGACGTCCGAGGAGCGCGCCCGCATCGCGCGCGAGCTGCACGACCGCACCGCGCAGCACCTCGCGTTCATCGCGTTCGAGCTCGACCGGCTCGGACGGCAGGCGCGCAAGGTCGCGCAGGCCGAGCTCGACGCGCGGTCCGAGGCCGCTGCCACGGTCACGGCTCCCGCGCCGGCGGAGGCGCTGAACGACGAGATCGACGGCCTCGCCACCGAGATCCGCTCCGCGATCGAGGATCTGCGTGAGACCATCGGCGACCTGCGAACCGACGTGACCGAGTCAAAGGGCCTCGCCGACCTGATCCGCGAGCACGTGACCTCGGTCGCGGCACGCACCGGCCTGACGGTCGACCTCCAGCTGCCGGCGTCCGGTGTGCGCCTCCCGCTGCCGCAGGAGCGCGAGCTGTGGCGGATCTGCCAGGAGGCGGTCGGCAACGTCGTGAAGCACTCGGGTGCGGGCTGGATCGGGGTCTCGCTTCAGGTCGACCACGAATCAGCCGAATTGCGTATCGAGGACAACGGCGCCGGATTCGACCCACGGGTCCGCAAGCCCGGGCACTTCGGCCTCGCCGGGATGTCGGAGAGGGCGACTGCGATCGGCGCCCGGTTCTCGGTCGACGGCCGGCCCAGTGGGGGGACGTCGATCACCGTCACATTACGGAGGAACGCATGATCCGGGTGCTGCTGGTCGACGACCACACGCTCGTCCGCGACGGGCTCCGCCGCGGGCTTTCGGGCGAGGACGACCTCGAGGTGATCGCCGAGGCGTCCAACGGCGAGGAGGCGGTGACCGCCGTCGCTCGCGTCGCGCCCGACGTGGTGCTCATGGACGTGTCGATGCCGGTCTGCGACGGGGTCGAGGCGACCAAGCGGCTGCGGCGCACGAACCCCGAACTGCCGGTCGTGATGCTGACGATGCACAGCGACTCGCCGACGTTGACGTCAGCGATCCGGGCGGGGGCCTCGGGCTACCTGCTCAAGGACGCCCGCATCGAGGAGGTCGCCGACGCGATTCGCACAGCGGCCCGCGGTGACACGGCGCTCACGCCGGAGCTCGCGACGTCGATGCTCGAGGAGTTCCGCCGCCTCGCCCGAGGCGACCAGCGCCCGACGGGACCGATCCTGACCAAGCGCGAGGAGGAGGTCCTCCAGCACATCGCCGACGGCCTGTCCACCCAGGAGGTCGCCGAGCGCTGCTACATCTCGATAAAGACCGTCAAGAACCACCTGGCGTCGATCTACGGGAAGCTCGACGCCAACGACCGCACCCAGGCGGTCGTCCAGGCGGTCAAGCTCGGGATCATCCGCCTCGACTGATCCCAAACGCGGGCAGGACGTCCCGCACACGGGACAGACCACCCGCGTTTGCGGCGGCCACCCCTCCTGAACGCGGGCAGGACGTCCCGCACACGGGACAGACCACCCGCGTTTGCGGCGGTCACCCCTCCCGAACGCGGGCAGGATGACCTGCACGCGGGACAGACCACCCGCGTTTGGCGGGGGCCGCCGTCAGTCCCCGGCGGCGTCGCCGGAGTCGGACTCGGACTCGGACTCGGACTCGGACTCGGGTGCCGCGACGACGTCGTCCTCCTGGGCCTCGAGCGCCGCCTTGAGGTCGCCGAGCGCCTCGGAGTGCTCGTCGCCGATCTTGAAGCCGGAGCCGCCCGCATACGCCGCCCGCTCGCGCTGAGGCCCGCGGGCCTTCTCCTCGCGCTCCTCGAACGGCGAGTCCTTGTAGACCGAGGGGTCGAAACCACCGGAGGTCGTGCCCCCGGCCTGCTTGATCGAGAGGCTGATGCGACGCCGCGCCAGGTCGATGTCGATGATCTTGACCTGGACCTCCTCGCCCACGACGACGACCTGCTCGGGTGCCTCCACGTGCTCGGCCGACATCTCCGAGATGTGCACGAGGCCCTCGATCCCGTCGGCAACGGAGACGAACGCCCCGAACGGCACGAGCTTGGTCACCTTGCCGGCGACTATGTCGCCGGTCGTGTTCTCACGTGCGAATGCCTCCCACGGGTCCTCCTGGGTCGCCTTGAGCGAGAGGCTGATCCGCTCACGCTCGCGGTCCACGTCGAGCACCTGCACGGTGACCTCGTCGCCGACGGCCACCACCGACCCGGGATGGTCGACGTGCTTCCACGAGAGCTCGGAGACGTGCACGAGACCGTCCATGCCGCCGAGATCGACGAACGCACCGAAGTTGACGACGCTCGACACGACACCGGGGCGGATCTCGCCGGGCTCGAGGTTGTCGAGGAACTCCTGGCGCTGCTCGGCCTGGGTCTCCTCCAGGTAGGCACGCCGCGACAGCACGACGTTGTTGCGGTTCTTGTCGAGCTCGATGATCTTGCACTCGAGGTCCTGGCCCACGAAGGGCTGCAGGTCGCGCACGCGCCGCAGGTCGACGAGCGAAGCAGGCAGGAACCCGCGCAGGCCGACATCGAGGATCAGGCCGCCCTTGACGACCTCGATGACGGGCCCCGAGACGATCCCGTCGTCGTCCTTGATCCCCTCGATCTTGCCCCACGCACGCTCGTACTGGGCCCGTTTCTTGGAGAGCTTGAGGCGGCCCTCCTTGTCCTCCTTCTCGAGGACGAGAGCCTCGATGACCTCGCCGAGGCTGACGACCTCCTCGGGGTTGACGTCGTTGCGGATCGAGAGCTCACGCGAGTCGATCACGCCCTCGGACTTGTACCCGATGTCGAGGAGGACCTCGTCCTTGTCGATGCGGACCACGGTGCCCTCGACGATGCGCCCGTCCTCGACGGGGACGAGGGATGCCTCGATGACCGCGTCGAGGTCGTCGAGGTCGACGTCGAGGTCGATGATCGGCGAGTCGGTGGGGTCGCCGGTTACCGTGGCCGCTGGGATGGTTGCCTCTGCCATTTGCACACGCTGCACCACTAGGGGATCCCCGGCGGCGTGCAGCGCGAGCGCGTCGAGGCAGGCCGATCGGCCCGAACGGCCAGTGTAGCCACGAGCCCCCGAGCCGCGGGAAGCGCCGCATCGGCGGCTTCTCCCGTAGCAGGAGGACGGCCCGGGGCGGGCGAAGTCCAATCCGCTGCCACCCCCCATTTCTCGAGATCGGCCCCCATGGCTGAGCCAGCACCAGAGTCCCGGGCCGACGAGTGGATCGCCGACGCCCACCACGACGTCGTCCCCTCCGGCGATCCCGACGTCGACGCCGAGGAGATAGCCGTCGACTTCGAGGTCGCTGACCGCGCCGCCGAGGGCGAGAACGTGTCGACGACCGTCAGCCGCGGGATGCTGTGGAACCTGCTCGCAGCGGGCGTCGTCGAGGCCGCGACCCTCGTCCAGTTCCTCATCCTGCCGGTCTTCATCACGCCCGACGAGCGCGGCAACTACGCGATCGCGGCCGCCGTCGCCTTCCTCGCACTCCAGCTCCGGGACTTCTCCACGGGGCTCAAGTACATCCAGGACAGGAAGCGCCCGCGTGAGGCCGCGTTCAACATCGCGTTCAGCCTCGAGCTCCTCCTCGCCCTCGGCGGCACGATCCTCATCGCGGCCTGTGCCCCGCTGCTCGGGCTCGCTTACGACGACTGGGAGCTCACCCTCCTCGTGCTCGCGATGGCCCCGCTCGGTTTCGGCGCTCTCGTCGGCCTGCCCGAGTTCCACATGGTCCGCAACATGGACTTCCGCAGCCGGTTCTGGCGTCTCAGCATCGCCCAGCTCAGCGGCGTCGTCGCCACCATCTGGGCGGCGGCAACAGGCTGGGGCGTGTGGGCGCTCGTGATCGGCTTCCCCGTCACGATGGCCGTCGGCCTCGTGACGCTGTGGCCGGGCCAGAAGCTGCGTCCCCGGTTCGTGTGGGACACCAAGGCCTACCGCGAGTACTTCGCCTACGGGTGGCCGATCTGGCTCGCGTCGATCCTGATCTTCCTCTTCCTGTTCCTGGCCACGAACGCGATCACGATCCTCTTCGGCGTCACCGTCGTCGGGTTCTTCTCCGTCGCGTGGCGCATCGTCGAACTTCAGTACCGCCTCAACCTCAAATCGACCCTTGCGCTGTACCCCGCCGTCGTGAACCGCCGTGGCGACATGGCATCACAGGCGCGCCTGTTCACGGTCAGCAACAAGATCATGATGGCGATCAGCGCCCCGGTCGGGGTCGTTCTCGTCTTCTTCAGCCACGATCTGGTCTCGTTCTGGAAGCCCGACTGGGCGCCCGTCGTCCCGTTCATGCAGGCGGTCGGGATCTTCTTCGTGGTCGGCACGCTCGCGTTCGACTGGGACGTCTATTACCGCGCCCGCGGCGAGACGAAGCCGATGTCGAAGCTGACCGGCGCCCTCGACCTGACGTTGCCGGTGTTCCTGCTGATCCTGATCGTCATGGGCGTGCCGGGCATCTACCTGTCGATCGTGCTGATCGGGTGCTGGCTCTACGTCGTGCGCTCGTACTACGCACGCAAGCTGCTCGGGAAGGTCTCGGCCATCCGCAGCGCGTGGCTGATAGTGGTGTCTGCGTTCGCGACGGGAGCGATCGGGTGGCTCGTCAGCGTCGCGCTCGGCGGCGGCCTCTGGCCGGCGGCCATCGTGGGACTCGGCGTCGCGATGGCCCTGTACTTGGGCGTCCTCGCGCTTGTGGAGCGAAAGCTCGTCTGGTTCGCCGCCGGCGCCCTGCTCGGGCGCGAGACCGGCGGGCTGCAGGCCCTCGTCGGCGACGAGCACTGACGTCAGCCGGGACGCCGCGCCAGCAGGAGGAGCTCGGGCTCGTCGGCGACGGGGGTGGCCTCGCGGTACTCGCCGGGGGCGACGCTCCAGATCGACACCACGTCGAGGCCGCACATGCCGGAGAGGAGGCGCAGCTCGCGCGGTGTGTAACAGGTCGTGCTCATCGGGACGTCGCGTACGGCACCGTCGCCGTCGCGAAGCTCGGCGACCTCGTGGAACTGCCCCGTCGCCACGTCGAAGGAGTGGCGCGTGTCGTCCCAGAGGCCGGACGCCGCGAAGTAGGCGCTGAACGCCGTCAGCGCCAGGAGCCCGCCAGGACGCAACGCCGACGCAAGGTTCGACAGGATCGTGACGTCGCCTGCCGCGGCGGCGCCGACGAGGCCGAACCCACCCTGGCACAGGCACACGACGGCGTCGTAGCAGCCGGTCTCGTCGAGCTCGCGCAGGTCGCCGAGACGGAACTCCACGTCGAGGCCCTCGGCCGCGGCTGCCGCCACGGCGAGCTCCACGAACCGGGGAGACACGTCGACTCCGCAAACGTCGAACCCACGGCGGGCGAGCTCGAGCGCGTGCCGCCCAGGCCCGCAGCCGGCGTCGAGCACTCGGCCGGAACCGGAGGGCAGGATGCGCGGCACGAGGAAGTCGATCTCCTGGGACGTTCCCTTGGTGAACGCGTTGCGCAGATACGCTTCACCGAGGAACTCGGCTACCGGCTGGTACCAGTGGGAGGGCTGCTTGTCGGGCACGACGCGCAAGGTACCCCGCGAACGCCCACGGGTGGCCGTCGTCCTCGCGGGCGGGCTGGGCACGCGGATGCGCCACCCCGACCTGCCCAAGCCGCTCGTGCCCGTCGGCGGTCGCCCCATGGTGGCGCGAGTTCTCACCGGCCTCGCGCGCACCGGGTTCGCCCGCACCGTCGTGGTCGTGGGCCATCTCGGTGACATGGTCCGTGCCGCTCTAGGCACCAGCCACGACGGGATGGCTCTCGAGTACGTCGAGCAGGCACGTCCCGACGGCACCGCCGACGCCGCCGCCTGTGCGCTCGAGCGCCTCGACGCCACGGAGCCGGCACTGCTCACGTGGGCGGACATCCTCGTGCCGCCGGCCCACTACGACGTCCTCGCCACCGCTTGGCGTGCCCGGCCCGTCGCAGCCCTGACGACGGTGATCCAGGGCGACCCGTCGAGAGGAGCGCTGGTGTCGTTCGACACGAGGATGGCGATGACGGGTTTCAGCGAGAAGCCCGAGGGTGTCACCCACGGTTGGGCCGACGGCGGGGTGGGGATCTTCGAGCACACCTTGTTCGAGGACTTCGCCGCCGTCGAGGTGTCGCCGCGGGGAGAGAAGGAGATCGCGACCGCGCTGGTCGCCGCGCTCGCCGCGGGTGTCCCGATCGGTGTCGAGAAGCTCGCCGGACCCTGGATCGACCTCGGCACCCCCGAGGCGATCGAGCGCTGCGAGTCGCTCCAGCCCGAACTGCTCGCGGCCACCGCAGCGGGGACCGCTTAGCTGCGCGGGACCTCTACTTGGCCTCCGCCCACGATGCGCCTGTGTGGACGTCGACGACGAGAGGCACGTCGAGCTCGACGACCCCCTCCATCACGGCACCGATCTCGGCTGCGGTCGCGGCCATCTCGTCCGCTGGTCCCTCGACCACGAGCTCGTCGTGGACCTGCAGGAGCATCCTTGCCCGCGACCCGTCGGCCGGGAGGATCGCGTCGACACGGATCATCGCGAGCTTCATGATGTCGGCGGCCGTGCCCTGGATCGGCGCGTTGAGCGCCTGCCGTTCCGCCATCTGCCGGATGCGCGGGTTGCGCGAGCGCAGCTCGGGGAACAGGCGCCGCCGCCCGAACAGCGTCTCGGTGTAGCCGGCCTCCGTCGCTGTCGCGACGATCTCGTCCATGTAGCTGCGCAGGGTCGCGAACTGCGAGAAGTAGGCGTCGATGACACTCTGCGCCTCGTCGCGTTCGATGCCCATGCGGCTCGCGAGCCCCCAGGTCTGCATGCCGTACAGGAGCCCGTAGTTGATGACCTTCGCGCGGCGGCGCTGCTCGCCGGACACGTCGGCGGGCGCCACACCCCACACCCGTGCTGCGGTCTCGCGGTGGATGTCGTCACCGGCGCCGAACGCCTCGATGAGGCCCGGGTCGCCCGAGAGGTGCGCCATGATGCGAAGCTCGATCTGGGAGTAGTCGCACGACGCCAGCAGGCATCCGTCGGCGGGCACGAACGCGCGCCGGATCCGGTTGCCCTCCTCGGTGCGGATCGGGATGTTCATCAGGTTCGGGTTCTCCGACGAGAGACGCCCGGTGGCGGCTCCGGTCTGCTTGAACCTCGTGTGGATGCGCCCGTCCGCGGGGTCGACGAGTGGCGGCAACGCGTCGGTGTAGGTCGACCGCAGCTTCTCGAGGTTGCGGTACTCGAGGAGCGCCTCCGCGATCGGGTGCTCGACCACAAGCGCTTCGAGCGTGCTCGCATCGGTGGAGTAGCCCGTCTTCGTCTTCTTCTGCGGAGGGAGGCCGAGCTCGTCGAAGAGCACCTCCTGGAGCTGCTTGGTCGAGTTGACCTGGAACTCGTGACCGGCGTGGTCCCAGATGGTGCGCTCGAGACCGGCGATGCGCGACGTGAGCGAGCCCGAGAGGTCGGCGAGGTAGTCGACGTCGACGCGGATCCCGGCCGCCTCCATGCGCGCGAGGATCCGCGTGAGCGGCCGCTCGAGGTCGTCGTAGACGCCGTCGCAACCGATGTTCTCGAGCTGGCCGCGCAGCTTCGGCGCGATGACCGCGGCAGCCCACGCTCTGCGTGCGAGCTCGTCGCCGCCGCTGCCGTCCGCGGCGGCCACGTCGTCGCCGAGCGCGAGCTCGCCCTGATCGCCGACCGCAGCCGGCGCATCCGAGGTGGTCAGCTCGACACCGAGGTACTTGCGCGCGAGGTCCTCGAGTGGATGGCTCCCGGTCGCCGGGTCGAGCAGGAACGCCGCTATCTCGG
>JAIBAC010000225.1 GCA_019695375.1 Acidimicrobiia bacterium | reverse complement strand
GCCGTGCCGCTAGTCGTGGTGCAGGTTTTCGCGGAGGAGGTACTTCTTCACCTTGCCTGCGAGCGTGCGCGGGAAGTCGTCGACGACCTCGAGGCGTTCCGGGGTCTTCTGCTTCGCGACACCGGCGGCGGCGAAGTGGCCCACGAGCTCGTCGAACGTGAGCGGGTCGGCGGGATCCGCGGGGATCACGAACGCGCACACCTTCTCGCCGTAGCGGGCATCGGGCACCGACGTGACCGCGACCTCGCGCACCTTCGGGTGGCGCACGAGCACGTCCTCGACCTCGACGGCAGAGATGTTCTCGCCGCCGCGGATGATGATGTCCTTGATCCTGTCGGTGACCGTGAGGAAGCCGTCCGCGTCGAGGTAGCCGAGGTCGCCGGTGCGGTACCAGCCGTCGGCGGTGAACGCGTCGGCATCGAGGGCGGGGTCGGTGTAGCCGAGGAACAGGTCGGGTCCGATCGACTGGATCTCGCCCACCGCGCCCACCGGCAGCGACGCTCCCGCCTCGTCGACGATCCTCACCTCGACGCCGGGCATCGGCCGCCCGTCGGTGTTGGCCCGCTTCGAGAGCGGGTCGCCCTTGTAGCCGGACGTGATGGACGGGTGCTCGGACGACCCGAAGCTGCGGAACGACCACCAGCCGACGGCATCGGCGCGTTCGATCAGCGACGGCAGCACCCCGGCACCGCCGCAGCCGAAGAGGCCGAGCGACGACACGTCGAGCTCGGGGTGCGCCTCGACGTGGTCGAGCAGCGTCGTTAGGAAGAACGGCGCACCACCGGTCCGGGTCACCACCTCGTCGCTGATCAGCTCGGCTGCGGCCTGGGGGTCCCAGCCGTCCATCAGGATGCAGTGCTCGCCGAACAAGTACGGGTTCTGGAGTCCCGCGAGGATGCCGGCCATGTGCCCGACCGGGTTCGGGCACAGGAACACGTCGCCGTCGCGCGCGCCCGTCGCCTCGGCGAGCTGGCGTGACTCCGCGAGCATCGTGTTGTGGCTGTGCTGGACGCCCTTGGGCTTCGCCGTAGTGCCCGACGTGTAGCAGAGCAGGTGCACGTCGTCGGGATCGAGGTCCGGGCGCGGGTAGTCGCTGCCGGCGTTCGCTTCGAGCTCCTCGAAGGGAACCACGCCGGGACCGCTCGGCGGGTCGTCGCCGACGAAGACCCGCACCATCTCCGGACGGTTGCCGACCTCGCGGCCGGAGTAGTCGACCCCCATCCACGTGTCGGGTGTGACGAGCATCGCGGCACCGGACTCGTCGAGGATGTAACCGACCTCGGCCGGCCCGTAGATGTGGATGATCGGCAGCACCACCGCGCCGATCTCGGTGCAGGCGTGGTAGAGGACAGCGGCTTCGAGCCAGTTCGGCATCTGCAACGCGACGACGTCGCCCTTGCCGACGCCCGCCGCGAGCAGGGCGCCTCCGACAGCGACGCCGCGGGAGTGCAGCTCGCCCAGGGTCGTCTCGGCGGGGCGCTGCGGCGACCACACGCGGAACGGCACGTGCGCGAAGCTGTCCGCACCTGCCGCGAGGCGGTCGCGCATCGTGTCGGTACCGTAGAAGCCGGCGTCGTACCAGCGCCGTGTGCGCTCAGGTGCCAAAGGCCCCCCGTTTCCTCGGCTCGCGGCACCCTACTCGCGCGAGGGGTCGTATAAAGTCCTTGCACGACCTATCCAGGGGGGGCAGGTGCACGACCTCGACCGCTTCTACCATCCGCGCACGGTGGCGATCATCGGGGCGAGCGACACCGCCGGGCGGCCGAACTACCTGCTCCTCAACAAGGTGAGGGCCAAGCTCGAGCCGGAGGGGACCACCGTCTACCCGGTCAATCCCCGCGTCGAGTCCATCGACGGGCTGCGCTGCTACGCGTCCGTGCACGACATCGACGACGAGATCGACCTCGCGGTGATCATGGTCGGTGACGCGATCGCGGCGATGGAGGAGGTCGCCAAGAAGGGCGCCCGCTTCGCGATCGTGTTCACGGCGGGCTTCAGCGAGGTGGGAGCCGAAGGCGCCGAGCGCGAGCGCCGCCTCGGCGAGATCGCGGCGGCCGGCGGCGTTCGTCTCATGGGGCCCAACACCAACGTCAACGCGTTCGAGGACTTCGCCGAGCGCGACGGCAAGAAGGTGTGCCTCATCACCCAGTCCGGCCACCAGGGCAGGCCGATCGTCCAGGGCGAGCGCCTCGGCATCGGCTTTCGTCACTGGGCACCGACCGGCAACGAGGTCGACCTCGACGTCGCCGACTTCGTGGACTACTTCGCGAGCCTCGACGACTGCGGTGCGATCGCCATGTACGTCGAGGGCTTCCGCGACGGGCCGAAGCTGGTGCGAGCGCTCGCGCACGCAGCGGCCAAGGTGCCGATCGTGTGCGTCAAGGTCGGCCGCAGCGAAGCCGGCGAGCGCATGGCGCTCGCGCACACGGGCCACCTGACCGGTGCCGACCGCGTGGTCGACGCCGTGTTCGACCGGTACGGCGTGATCCGCGTCGACGACCTCGACGAGGTCATGGAGATCGCCGGCCTCTTCACCCTCGCGCCGCCGCCGCGAGGTGACCGCGTCGCCATCTACGCGATCAGCGGCGGCAGCGGCGCACACCTCGCCGACCTCTTCGGCGCCGCCGGCATCCCGATGCCCGACATCGCGCCCGCCACCCAGGAGGTGTGCCGCAAGTTCATCCCCGAGTACCTCAAGGTCTCCAACCCCGTGGACAACGGCGCCAACGCGATCCGGGCGGGCGACGCCAACGTGACGATCCTGCGGGCGCTCGTCGACGACCCGGCCACCGACATCGTCGTGATCCCGATCACGGGCATCCTCGAGTCGATCTCGGTCAAGTACTGCACCGACATCGCCGCCGTCGCCGCCGAGTCGGCGAAACCGGTCATCGTCCTGTGGGGCTCACCGATCACCGACGAGGGCTTCGACATCCTGTGCGAGGCGCGGGTGCCGATCGTGCGCAGCTTCCGCAACGGCACCCGCGCGGTCAAGGCGTTCACCGACTGGTACCGCTTCGCAGGTACGTACCAGCCACCGCCGACCTGCGACGGCGTCACGGCGGTGACCGGCGCCATAGAGACCGGCGTGCTCGGCGACGACGCCGCGCGCGCGGTGCTCGAAGAAGCCGGCGTCCCGCTCGTTCGCCAGCAGCTCTGCCCCGACGCCGCCGCCGCGGCAGCGGCCGCCGGCTCGATCGGGTGTCCGGTCGTCCTCAAGGTCGCGTCGGTGGACATCCCCCACAAGAGCGACCTCGGACTCGTCGCCGTCGGCGTGGCCGACGCCGAGTCCGTCGCCGCGACGGCCACGGCACTGCTGGCGCGTGCAGCAGAGGCGGCGCCCGACGCCCATGTGGACGGGATCGTGGTCCAGGAGATGGTCTCCGGTGGCGTCGAGCTGCTCGTCGGCGTCTCCCGCGACCCGCTCTTCGGGCCCGTCCTCGCCGTCGGCACCGGTGGCGTCTTCGCCGAGGTCCTCGACGACGTGGCCTTGTCGCTCGCCCCGGTCGACGCGGCGCGGGCGGCAGAGATGCTGGAGCGGCTGTGTGGCAGCGCTCTGCTCGACGGCGCCCGCGGCACCGACCCCGTCGACCGCGATGCTGTCATCGACGCCATCTGCGCGGTCGGTCGCCTCGCGTGCGATCCTCGCATCGCCGAGCTCGACGTCAACCCCCTCATCGCGAGCGCTGACGGCTGCCGCGCCGTCGACGCCCTCATCGTGGGCCGCGAGGCCGGCTAGCGCAACGGGGCGGCCGTGACAGCAGCCTACTGTTAAGCTGACCGCAGGATGATGTCGGAGGCAGAGCGATGAAGCAGCTGTCCATCCGCTGCGACGATGAGCTCGCGCTAGCTGCCAAGGCACGCGCGGACGCGAGGCGTCAGTCGCTGAACGACTACGTGCTGTCGCTGGTCGCAGCCGACCTTGCACTTCCCGTGATGGACGAGTGGATCGCGGGCCTGAGCGGTGACAAGCCGGTGCGGTGGCGCGGATCGACGGCTGAGCTCGTGCGCGAGGATCGCGACCGTTGACCGCAGCGGTGCTCGACGCGTGCGCCGGAATCGACCTCGTCCTCCGCCGGCCCGCGGGGGAGTGCGTGCAGGAGGAGCTCGAATCAGCGGCAGGACTCGTCTTCGTGCCGGAGCTGTTCGACCTCGAGGTCCTGCTTGCACTGCGCAAGCTCGTGCTCAGGCGCGCGATGCCGGCCGCCCGGGCTGAACGCGCCGCGCAGCGCCTCAAGACGTTCCCGGCGACCCGCGTGCCGCATCGCCACCTCTTCGAGGGGATCTGGAGTCGTCGCGCCGACATGACCGTCTACGACTCCGCATACGCGGCTGTTGCCGAGCTCGTGAAGGGCCGCATCGTGACCACGGACACGAAGTTCGCGGGAACTCCCGGCCTCGACGTGGCCGTCGTGACGTGCTGATCACGCGACACAAGGCGCGACGGTAGAGTGCCGCGAGTGGTGCCGCATCAGCTGGATAGACGCGCAGTCGTGTGGGGACTCGTGGCCGTGCTCATCGGCCTCGCGATCGCCGTCCTCGGCAGCGGCGGCCTGCGCTGGTTCGACGCCGCCCTCGTGGGCTACCTCTTCGGGACGCTCTTCGCGATCTTCGGCGTCGTCTACCGCTACCTCGTGTGGCTGCGGCGCCCGCCGACCGCAAAGCTGAACCGGCGCGGGTGGGAGGCGTTCCGGCGTCGCGGTGCGCGGGTCCGCAACGCCGGCGCGCTGCCCGGGCTCGTGGTCACCAACCTCGCCGGGCAGACGTTCATAGCGCGGCGCAGCCGCGCACGGTGGTTCGCGCACCAGCTCGTGTTCTGGGGCTGCGTGCTCGCCGCGGCCGTCACGTTCCCGCTCGTGTTCGGCCTCTTGCACTTCGAGTCGGTGGGACAGGACTCGCGTCAGTACCAGGCCTTCGTGGCGAGCTTCGGCACCGTCAGCTTCGACGCCCGCAGCGTCTTCGGCTGGGTCACCTTCCACCTGCTCGA
>JAIBAC010000224.1 GCA_019695375.1 Acidimicrobiia bacterium | reverse complement strand
ACCGCGGTCGGAGTCGGGAAGCGCCGCGAGAACGACGGCCAGCTCAGATAGGCGATGAACACGATCAGCAGGATCGCGGTGGGGTAGAGCACGATCGGCGTGCCACGCACACGCCCGAGGCGCAGACCGCCGCCCATCTCACGCCCCCCGCACAGGCGGCCGCTCGCCGACCTGGGCGGCGACGTGGTCGACGTGGCCGTCGGCGGCGACCGCGACACCCAGCGACGTGGCGAGATCCAGTCCCGGCGCCGCGCGGCGCAAGAGGGCGTGCTGGACCTCGAACGCGGCGAGGCCGAGCTGGCGCCGCGGCCGGTGGCGGTGGCCGCGCTCCTCGAGGTCGACCTGCGCGAGCGCGTCGATGCCGTGGCGGCGCCACAGGTCCACGAGCAGACCGACCTCGACGCCGTAGCCGACGGCGAAGGGCACAGCCTCGACCGCGTCGCGCCGCACCGCGTACTCGCCTGCGAGGGGCTGCACGAAACCGGCGAGAGCGGGGAACAGCAGCGAGATCAGCGGCCGTCCCACGAGCTCGGTGACACGGCCCCCGCCGGAGGGCGTCACCGACCCGTCCGCCTCGACGATCGGCCTGCGGTAGAAGCCCTTGGCGAGGACGACGCGGTCGTCGCTCAGCACGGGACCGAGGACGCCGGTCACCATGCGGCTGTCGAAGTCCTCGATGTCGGCGTCGACCCAGGCGATCACGTCGCCCTTGGCGGCGCTGAGGCTGCGCCACATGGCGTCGCCCTTGCCGAGCGCAGGCCCGAGCTCGGGGAAGAGCTCGGCGGCGTCGACGACGGTCGCGCCCGCGTCGGCCGCCACCCGCGCCGTCGCGTCCGTCGAGCCCGAGTCGACCACGATCACCTCGTCGAGGAGCGCGTCGGTGTCGACGAGGTCGCGGCGGACCCGCGAGACGATGCCACCCACGGTCGCGGCCTCGTCACGTGCGGGCAGGACGAGCGAGATGCGGCGATCGTCCTTGGCGTCGCGCAGGCGCGCAACAGGGAAGTCGCTGTGGTGGAAGGTGTGCACCGAGGACATGGTCCGCGTGAAGGGTATGCGCTTGACACGACGACGGGGGAAGTGGTGACCTTTGCGCACTTGACAGCCCGCTTCGGCGTTCATCACGAGAGGTGGAGGGAACGGCCCTTCGAAGCCTCGGCAACCAGGCCCCCGGCCCAGGTGCCAAGTCCGACCCCGCCCGGCCACGGCCGCAGGGACAGATGAGCGAGTGCGATCCGAGATCCGGAAGAGCTCTCCACCTCGTGTGCCACACCACGAGAAAGGCTTCTTCCACGTATGGGTGACGTCCGCTCGCTCCGATGCCGCGAGTGCGGTGCCGAGTACTCCGCCGGTGCGCTGTACGCGTGCGAGTTCTGCTTCGGCCCGCTCGAATGCGTCTACGACTACGGCCACATCGCCGACCGCGTCGACCGCGCCGCGATCGAGCGGGGCCCCAAGACGCTGTGGCGCTACGGCGCGCTGCTGCCCGTCGGCGACGTCCCGTCGCGCAGCCTCGGGACCGGCTACACACCGCTCGTGCGCGCCGAGCGCCTCGGCGCCGAGCTCGGCCTGCCGAAGCTGTGGATCAAGGACGACACCCGCAACCCGACGAACTCGTTCAAGGACCGCGTCACGGCTGTCGCCCTCGCGAAGGCCGTCGAGCTCGGCTTCGGCACGATCGCGTGCGCCTCGACGGGCAACCTCGCCAACGCCGTCGCGGCGCACGCGGCGAAGGCGGGCCTGCGCAGCTTCGTGTTCGTGCCGGCGTCGATCGAGGACGCCAAGATCACGTCGACGGCGGTCTACGGCGGCAGCGTCGTCACCGTCGACGGCAACTACGACGCCGTCAACCGCCTCTGCGCCGAGGTGGCGGGCACGCGGCCGTGGGCGTTCGTGAACGTGAACCTGCGGCCGTACTACGCCGAGGGGTCCAAGACGCTCGCGTTCGAGACGGTCGAGCAGCTCGGCTGGCGTGCGCCCGACCACTGCGTGGTGCCGGTCGGGTCGGGGTCGTTGCTGACCAAGATCGACAAGGGCCTCAAGGAGCTGCACAAGGTGTGGCTGCTCGAGGAGGAGCCCCACACCCGCATCTCGGGCGCGCAAGCGGCGGGGTGCGCGCCGGTGTCGACGGCGTGGGCGGAGCACGCCGAGCGGATCAAGCCGGTCAAGCCCGACACGATCGCGAAGTCGATCGCGATCGGTGATCCCGCCGACGGGGTGTACGCGATCGACGTCGTCAACGACACGGGCGGCGCGTTCGGGACCGTGACCGACGAGGAGATCCTCGACGCCATGAAGCTCCTCGCCCGCACCGAGGGGATCTTCGCCGAGACCGCCGGCGGTGTCACGATTGCGACGCTGTGCCAGCTCGCGGCGGCGGGCACGATCCGTCCCGACGAGACCGTCGTCGCGTACGTGACCGGCCACGGCCTCAAGACCCTCGACGCGGTCCACAGCGAGGTCGAGACGCTCAAGACCACACCGCGCCTCGAGGACTTCGACGCGATGCTCGACGCCGCGGGCTTCGTCGACGCCGACGCCCGCGCCGGCCTCGAACCGGTTCTGCCGTTCGCGTCGTCCCCGAGCCGTTTCAGCGAAGAAGACGCCTAGCCCAGTTCCCGACACGACCAGGAGCCGACCCGATGGCCACCGTCCGAATCCCAACCCCGCTGCGGAACATCTGCGGTGGCGCGAGCGAGGTGGCCGTCGACGGCTCCACCGTCGAGGAGGTCCTCAAGAACCTCGAGGCCGCCCATCCCGGAATGGGCGAGCGTCTCTTCGACGACTCCGGGGCGCTGCGCCGCTTCGTCAACATCTACGTCGGCGAGGAGGACGTCCGCTTCGCCGACGGCATCGCGACCGCCGTCGACGACCGCGACGTCGTCTCGATCGTCCCCGCGGTCGCCGGCGGCTGACCGCCTTTCGCACGTGGGGACGTAGATCGCGTTGTGAGCGCGTTTCGCGTCCCCACGTCGGTTGGCGCGCAGCACGTGGGGACGTGGATCGCCCTGTGAGCGCGTTTCGCGTCCCCACGTCGGGGGGCGCGCAGCACGTGGGGACGTGGATCGCGTTGTGAGCGCGTTTCGCGTCCCCACGTCGGGGGGCGGCTCACCACCAGGGCAGCACCAGGGCGCTCACCGCCAGCGTCCACGCGCCCTGTGCGGCGGCCAGCGCGCGTGCGCGACCGGCAGGAACCGCGACGAGCAGCCACGGCATGTAGGGCAGCCAGATCCGCTCGACCTCGGCCTTGGTCACCCCCGAGACGACCATGAAGACGACGGCGGCCAGTGCCGCAAGCGTGAGGGTCTCGGGGGCGCCGGCGCCACGGTCGCGTGAGCGCAACCACGCGACGGCGTGCCGCGCCGACAGCGCCGCGGCCAGGCCCGCCGCGATCGCGAGCGCGCCGAGGTCGCCGAGCCACCAGTACCAGCCGGGCCGCCCGCCCTGGAGGTGGTAGGTGGCCTGGTACTCGACGTTGGTGGCCGCGAGCCCCGCGAACCACATGAACCCAGCCGCCCACGCGGCGCCGAGCACCGCAGCGACACCACCCGCCGCCCACAGCAGCGCCGTGCGTCCCCGGCGCAGGGCGAGCAGGACGAGCGCGAACGGTGCCAGCCCGTAGCTGAGCATCAGCATCCCGCCGAAGCAGGCGCCGGACGCCACCTGCAGACCACGGCTGCGGCCGGCCCGCGACCACAGGTAGGCGGTCCATGCGGCGGCGGCGCAGAAGACGGCGTCGAAGCTCACTCCCAGCCAGAGCACGTACGGGGCCAGGACCAGCACGGGCAGCACCTGCCGCGCGCGGTCCTCGCCGGCGAGGCGGCGGAGCACGGCGGCGACGCGCACGGCCGCGGCCACGCCGGCAGCGCACACGAGCAGCGCCACGACCCGCAGGTCGACGATGCCGAGGCCGCGCAGGACCTCGATCACGATCAGGGGCCCGGGCGGGTGCCCGCGGTTGTGCGTGCCGAGCGTGGGAAGGCGTTCGGTGTAGTGCGCGAGCGTGTCGAGCGGGCCTGCGAACGCCGCCACGTCGCCCTGGTAGTCCTGAGGGCTGCCGAGTGGCGCCGCGAGGCGGTCGAGGCCGCCGCCGCGCCACATGTTGGCGGCGAGCATCCACGCGAACGCCGCGATGACGGCGAGGACGAGCAGCCACGGCCACCGGACGCGGTCCTGCCACCGGCGTGTCAGGACGACGGCGACCGCGACCGCCGCTGGTGCGAGGAGTCCGGCACCGAGCGCGGGCTCCCACAAAGCGTGCAGCGGCGGCCAGTCGACGAGGACCTTCGCCGCGCCCAGCCACCGGCCCCACGCGACGGCAGCGGCGATGACGGCTGCCCAGACGGTGACGGCGACCCAGTCGCGACCGTCGGGACGGGTCCGGCCGAGCAGCACCGCCCGCGGGTCGTCGCGGTGGGTCACGTGGTCGATCCTCATGTGCTGCCACGCTAAGAGACCGGCTCACGCGCGGCCACGGGCGCGGTCGCGAGTTTCGAGAATCGCAAGGTTCACGCAAGGCCCACGTCGCGAACGCGTCCCACGATGGCGGTCATGGCGAACGACACCGTGGCGGTGGTCCTGCCCGCCCCTGAACGAGGCAGCTGCGCTCGGCCTGCTGCTGCCGCGGATGCCGGCGGGCCACGTGGCGTACGTGGTCGACAACGGCTCGACCGATGCAACGGCGCAGGTCGCCCGCGGCCTCGGTGCAGCCGTGGTGACCGAGGCGGTGGCGGGATTCGGGTCCGCGTGCTGGGCGGGCCTGCGAGCCACCGCCGCGCACGAGGTCGTGGCCTTCATGGACGCCGACGGCAGCTGCGACCCCGCCGACCTGCCAGCCGTGACGGCACAGGTGCGCGCAGGCGACGCCGACCTCGTGCTCGGCCGGCGCCGCGCGGCCGAACCGGGGGCGCTCGCGCCACACGCCCGCGCCGCCGACGCGCATCTCGCGCGCACGCTGCGGCGCACGTGGGGGCTCGACGTGCACGACGTCGGCCCGATGCGCGCAGCCCGCCGCGCGGCCCTCGTCGACCTCGG
>JAIBAC010000223.1 GCA_019695375.1 Acidimicrobiia bacterium | reverse complement strand
GAGGCCCAGCGGCCCTCGCGTCCGAGCCACTCGGAGTCGGCACGGTCGATCACAGCCGAGCGCAGGCCGGCGTCGATCCAGGTGTCGCGGCCGGCGACGAAGGACGGGTACACGGTCAGGCGCGGAGCCAGCGTGCGACCTGCGGCCTCGGTCGCGGCGGCGAGGCGGTCCAGCGCAGGCCACGGCCGTTCGGGATTGACATGGTCCGGCGTCACCGGCGAGACCCCGCCCCAGTCGTCGATGCCCGCGTCGAGCAGGCGCGCGAAGTCCTCCGACAGGTTCGGCGGCGCCTGCACGTGAACGTCCGGGGGCAGGAGAAGGCGCGCAACCGCGACGGTGCGCAAGTAGTCGGCGGGATCCGCCGGTGGCGTGGCGTGCATCCTGGTTCCGGCCTTGGGCAGGAAGTTCTGGACGATGACCTCCTGCACGTGGCCATGGCGCTCGTGGGAGGCCGCGATCGCCTGCAAGGCCTCGATCCGCTCGCCGAACGTCTCACCGATCCCGACGAGGATGCCGGTCGTGAACGGGATGCGCAGCTCGCCCGCGAACTCGAGTGTGGCGAGCCGACGTGCCGGGTCCTTGTCCGGGCAGCCGTGGTGCGCGCCCGCCGGGTCGTGCAGCCGCGGCGACAGCGACTCGACCATCATGCCCTGGCTCGGCGCGACCTCGCGCAGCCGTGCGAGGTCGCCGCGGTCGAGAGCGCCGGCGTTCGCGTGCACGAGGAGGCCGGTCTCCTCGCGCACGGCGGTCGCGGCCGCGACGAGGTAGTCGACGGTCGATGAGTAGCCGCGGTCGGCGAGCCACTCGGCAGCGACCGGGTAGCGGTCCTCGGGCGCCTCACCGAGGGTGAACAGGGCCTCGTGGCATCCCACCTCGTCGCCGGCGCGTGCGATCGCGACGACCTCCTCGACACTGAGGAACGGCGAGTCGAGCCGCGCGGGCGCCGTCGCGAACGTGCAGTAGCCGCAGCGGTCGCGGCACAGCCGCGTGAGCGGGACGAACACCTTGGGCGAATACGTGGTGCGCCGGCCGAAGGCCCGGTCGCGCACGCCGGCAGCGGCCTCGAGCAGGTCGTCGAGAGGCAGGCTCGCGAGCTGCGCCGGGTCCGTCAGCATCGCCGCGGTCGTCGGGGCCAATGTCCACCTCGTTCCGGCTCGAAGGCGGCCAAGCGTAGGCCGCCACTACAGAAAAGCAAGCATGGGACTACAGAATCTGAAGCAATGCGGCGCCGGCTGGTACCGTGCCCGGACCATGTCCAAGCCCTACCAGCTCGCCTGCCCTGTGGCACGCTCGCTAGAGGTCGTCGGCGACCGCTGGACCCTGCTCATCGTGCGCGAGCTCCTCCTCGCCCCGCTGCGGTACTCGCAGATGCAGGCCCACCTCGACGGCATCCCGCCCAACCTCCTCGCCGACCGGCTGCGCCTGCTCGAGGACGAGGGGATCGTCGAGCGCATGGACCCTCGTGGCTACGCACTGTCGGCCAAGGGACGCGAGCTCGCACCCGTGCTCGACGCGCTCGCCGTGTGGGGGATGCGCCACTACGACGAGCCACCGTCGGCGCTCGCCCACCACCGTGGATGCGGGGGCAGCGTCCGGCTCACACACACCTGCGGCACCTGCGGCGCCGAGGTCGGCCTCGACGAGCTCGACCTCGTTCCCCAACGCGAAGGCCGGCTCCGATGATCGTCGCCCTCGCCGGCGGTGTCGGCGCCTCGAAGTTCCTCCGCGGCCTCGTGCAGGCCCTGCCGCCCGAGGACGTCACGATCGTCGTCAACACGGCCGACGACATCGAGCTGCACGGTCTCTGGGTCTCGCCCGATCTCGACACCGTCACCTACACGCTCGCCGGGGTGTCGGACCGTGAGCAGGGATGGGGCCTCGCCGGCGAGACGTGGTCCTGCGCGGAGTCCATGGACCGCTACGGGATGCCGACGTGGTTCCGGCTCGGCGACCACGACATAGGCACGCACCTGTTCCGCACCGAGCGCCTCCGTGCCGGCGCGACGCTCACGGAGGTGACGGCCGAGATCACCGCGGCGTGGGGGCTCGCGCCGCGGATCCTGCCGATGAGCGACGACCGCGTGACCAACACGATCGTGTGCGACGTCGACGGCGCTGGCGTCCCCATGCACTTCCAGGAGTACCTGGTACGGCGCCGCATGGCCGACCCCGTGCTCGAGGTCCGCTACGACGGCATCGGGTCCGCGGCGCCGGGACCCGGCGTCGTCGATGCGCTCGCGACCGCGCGTGGCATCGTCGTGTGCCCGTCGAACCCCGTCGTGTCGATCGAGCCGATCCTCGCGCTCGCGGGCGTGCGCGAGGCGGTCGCCGGACGCAAAGTGCGCTGCGTGGGTGTGAGCCCGATCGTCGACGGCGCGCCCGTGCGCGGCCCCGCCGACCGGCTCCTTCCAGCCGTCGGCCTCGAGGTGTCGTGTGCGGGTGTGGCCCAGGGGTACGCCGGCCTGCTCGATTCGCTCGTGATCGACGTGGCCGACGCAGGTCGGGCACGTGACGTCGAGGCGACCGGGATCGAGGCGGTCGTCGAGGACACGATGATGGTCGACGACGACGTCGCCACTGCGCTCGCACACACGGTCCTGGAGCACCTCGAGCTGTGAGGCAGGCAGCCTCGTTCACGGTGACCGGACTCACCGGCGTCGGCGAGGTGCGCCCTGGGGACGATCTCGGCGTCGTGATCGGCGACGCCTGCGAGCGTGCCGGTGGCCTCGCGGACCACGACGTGGTCGTGGTGACGTCAAAGGTCGTGTCCAAGGCCGAAGGCCGCCTCGTAGCCATCGACGAGACGGATCCGCAAGCCAAGACGAAGCTCGCCCTCGCGGAGTCGCGCCGCGTGCTGCGCCGCCGTGGCGAGATGGTGATCTCCGAGACCGAGCACGGTCTCGTCTGCGCCAACGCCGGTGTCGACGTGTCCAACACCGACGAAGGTGTCGCGGCGCTGCTGCCCAAGGATCCCGACCGGTCGGCGCGCCGGCTGCGTACGGTCCTGTGCCGGCGCTTCGGCATCGAGGTCCTCGGTGTCGTGGTGAGCGACACGTTCGGACGCCCGTGGCGCAAAGGGCTCACCGACGTCGCGCTCGGCGTCGCGGGCTTCGCCCCGATCACCGATCTGCGGGGCGAACGCGACGGCGCAGGCCGCGAGCTCGCCGTCACCGAGGTCGCGCTAGCAGACGAGATCGCGGCCGCCGCCGAGATCGTGAAGGGGAAGGCGACCGGCACGCCGGTGGCGCTCGTTCGCGGCCTGCACCTCGAAGGCGACGGATGCGGACGCGACCTGATACGTCCACCACAGGAGGACCTGTTCCGTTGAGCTCCGTGCCGGAGTGGATTCAGCGACGCCGCTCGATCCGCAGCTTCTCGCCCGAGCCCGTCGACGCCGCGCTGCTGGACGCGTGCGTCGAAGCCGCGTTCCTGGCGCCCGCTCCCCACCACAGCCGGCCGTGGCGGCATGTGGTCCTCGAGGCCGCGGCGCGCCGCGGCCTCGCCGAGGCGATGGCCGCGGAGTGGCGCACCGACCTGTTGAGCGACGGCATCGCGGAAGGCGAGGCAGGCCGCCTGTGCGACGCGTCCGTGGCGCGCATCGCCGCAGCGCCGGCGGCGGTGCTCGGCTGCCTCGTCTGGGAGGGCCTCGACCGCTACCCCGACGAGCGCCGCCGCGACGCCGAGTGGTCGATGGCGTTGCTCAGCCTTGGTCCGTCGATGCAGAACCTGATGCTCACGGCGGCGGACCTCGGCCTCGCGTCGTGCTGGATCGCGGCGCCGGTGTTCTGCCCCGACGCGGCGGCAGCCGCCCTCGACCTCGGCTCCGGGGCGCACCCTGCCGCCCTCGTGCTCGTCGGGCACCCCGACCCCGGCTACTCGCCACCCACGCGGCCACCGGCGCCGATGGACTCGCATCTCATCCGCCGGTAGGCGCGCCCCCACGCCAAACGCGGGCAACCCGACCCGCTAGCCCGACAACCCACCCGCGTTTGGGGAGGGGGCCCACGCCAAACGCGGGCAACCCGACCCGCCAGCCCGACAACCCGCCCGCGTTTGGGGAGGGGGCGCTAGCGTCGGCGGGCGCAGAGCGAGCCGACAACGGAGGCACAATGGCCGCGGGGGACAAGAAGAAGGGCATCGTCGCCGAGTTCAAGGAGTTCATCAGCCAGGGCGACGTCGTCGACCTCGCGGTGGCGGTCGTGATCGGCGCCGCGTTCGCCGCGATCGTCAAGTCCTTCGTCGACGACATCCTCATGCAGGTCATCGCCGCGATCGGGGGCCAGCCGGACTTCTCGTCGCTCACGATCAACATCGGCAAGGGCACGATCCGCTACGGGTCGTTCCTCAACGCCGTGATCGGGTTCGTCATCATCGCGGCGGCGATCTTCCTCGTGGTCAAGGGCGTCAACAAGATCCGCGAGTTCCGCAAGAAGGAGGTCGAGGCCGGTGACGCCGACCCGACCGAGCTCGACGTGCTCGAGGAGATCCGCGACCTCCTCAAGGAGAACGCCGGAGCGTGACGCACCCCGCGATCGGCCCACCGCCGGTGGCGACGACAGCGACCTCGGCTCCCGCGACCTGACGCGCGCCGCCGGCGCCGCGGAGCTGGGTGACTGCCTCGTGCAGGAGCCCGTAGCCGTGCAGGCGCCCCGCCGACAGCTGACCGCCGGCCGTGTTGAGCGGGACCTCGCCGTCGAGCGCGATCGCGCTGCCGCCTTGCACGAACGGTCCGCTCTCACCGTGCCCGCAGAACCCGAGCGCCTCGAGCCAAGCCAGCGTCAGGTAGGAGAAGCCGTCGTAGAGCTGGGCCACGTCGACGTCGGCAGGACCGAGATCGGTGCGGCTCCACATCTGCGCCGCCGCGTCGCGGCACGCGAACGTCGTCATGTCGTCCCACTGGTCCCACGACGGCCGGCCCCGGATCGCGGTGCCGACGGACTCGACGTGCACGGCCGGTTGCGGTGCGCCTGGCGCGTGGTCGCGGTGGGAGACGACGACCGCCGTCGACCCGTCGGCGGGTGCGTCGCAGTCGAAGAGGCAGAACGGCGTCGTGATCATGCGCGCC
>JAIBAC010000222.1 GCA_019695375.1 Acidimicrobiia bacterium | reverse complement strand
GCTCGCCGTTCGCCATGGTGAATCCACGTGGAACGCGATGGGCCGCTGGCAGGGCCAGGCCGACCCCGACCTCTCGGAGCTCGGTGCCAGGCAGGCGTTCGCCCTAGGCCGGCGCCTCGCCGGCGCCGGGCTCGCGGCGGTGATCTCGAGCGACCTCGGCCGTGCGCTGCAGACAGCGCGCGCCATCGCCGGCCCGCACGGCCTCGAGGTCGAGGTGCGCCCGGACCTGCGCGAGCGCGACGTCGGCACCTGGACCGGCCTCACCCGTGCGGAGATCGTCGCCCGCCACCCCGATGCATGGGCGCAGTACCGAGCGCACCAGGACCCCGCGATCGGCGGTGGCGAGACGAACAGGGATCTGCACGCGCGGATCGCCGCCGCCCTCGAGGCGATCGTCGTGGCCGCCGACCCGCTGTCGGAATCGACGACGGTCGTGGTCGGCCACGGCGGCACGGTGCGGGCGATGGCCTACGCGACGCTGGGCCTCACGTTGGAGCCGGGACGGCCGATGGCGCTCACGGCGCCGGCGAACACAGCCGTGAGCGAGATCGGCTGCGACAGGCGTGGGATGCGCCTGCACAGCTACAACGACACCGCCCACCTTCTCGACGTGGGCTCACACGCGACGGCCCTCGACTCCTGAGGACCGGACCCGGATGCCGCGTCACTCCCACTCGATGGTCCCCGGCGGCTTCGACGTGATGTCGTACGCCACTCGGTTGACCCCGGGCACCTCGTTGATTATGCGGTTCGCGAGACGCTCGAGCAGGTCGTAGGGGAGCCGTGCCCAGTCCGCGGTCATGGCGTCGTCGGAGGACACCGCACGCACGATGATCGGGTGGCCATAGGTGCGCTCGTCGCCCTGGACACCGACGGAGCGGATCGCCGGCAGCACGGCGAACGCCTGCCACACCTCGCGGTCGAGGCCGGCCTTGTGGATCTCGTCGCGCACGACGGCGTCGGCCTTGCGCAGGAGCTCCAGCCGCTCGCTCGTGACATCGCCCACGATCCTCACCGCGAGGCCGGGGCCGGGGAACGGCTGGCGCCACACGACCTCCTCGGGGAGGCCGAGCTCGGTACCGACCTGACGCACCTCGTCCTTGAACAGCTCCCGCAAGGGTTCGACGAGGTCGAGGTCCATGTCGTCGGGCAGTCCGCCGACGTTGTGGTGGCTCTTGATGCGGGCAGCGCCCTTGGGGCCCGACTCGATCACATCCGGGTAGAGCGTGCCCTGCACGAGGAAGCGGGCGTCCTGGTGGTCGCGGGCGACCTCCTCGAACACGCGGATGAACGCCTCGCCGATGATGTGGCGCTTGCGTTCGGGATCCGTCACGCCGTCGAGGAGCTCGAGGAAGCGGTCGGCGGCCTTGACGTGGACGAGGTCGACCGCGAGGTTGCGCACGAAGGTCTCCTCGACCTGGTCTGCCTCGCCCTGACGCAGCAGTCCGTGGTCGACGAAGACGCAGGTGAGCCGGTCGCCGATCGCCTTGTGCACCAGCGTCGCGGCGACCGCCGAGTCGACCCCGCCGGAGAGGGCGCACAGCACCTTGCCCTCGCCACCCACGACCTCACGCACCGACGCGACGGCCTCCTCGATGATCGACGTCGGCGTCCACGTCGGACGGCATCCCGCCACGTCGAACAGGAAGCGCTTGAGGACCTCCTGACCGCGTTCGGTGTGGACCACCTCGGGGTGGAACTGGACCGAGTGGATCGACCGCGTCGCATCGGCCATCGCTGCCACCGGTGCCGCCGCGGTCGTGGCCGTCACCTCGAAGCCCGGTGGTGCCGCGTCGACGGCGTCCGCGTGGCTCATCCAGACGTCGGTGCGCTGCGCGACGTCGACGAGAAGCGCCGATCCCGCGCTCGTCACCTCGAGCTCGGTGCGGCCGTACTCGCCGATCCCGCTGCGGTTCACGCTGCCGCCGAGATCGCGTGCGATCAGCTGATGTCCGTAGCAGATGCCGAGGATCGGGACTCCGACCTCGTAGATGCCGGTGTCGATCGAAGGCGCACCGTCGACGTTCACCGACGCGGGGCCGCCGGAGAAGATCACGGCTCTCGGGTTCCGCGCACGCACCTCGGCCGCGTCGATGTCGGCAGGGACGATCTCGGAGTGGACGCGCGCCTCACGAACTCGCCGGGCGATCAGCTGTGCGTACTGCGCGCCGAAGTCGACTACGAGGACGGTGTCGTGGGACTCTGACGCCGGGGTCATCGGGGCTCAGCCCATCCCGACGCCCTGGGCTCGCTGCAGGGACTTGCCCTCGGTCTGCAGCGAGGGGGCGATCATGACCTCGGCCTTCTGGAACTCCTTGACGTTCTGGTAGCCGCACGTCGACATCGAGGTGCGCAGCCCGCCGAAGAGGTTGAGCCGCCCGTCGTTCTCGTGTGCGGGCCCGACGAGGATCTCGGCGAGCGTCCCCTGGCGACCGACGTGCACGCGGGTCCCGCGGGGCAGGTCGGGGTGGAAGGTGGCCATGCCCCAGTGGTAGCCGCGCCCGGGTGCCTCGTCGGCGCCGGCGAGTGGCGAGCCGATCATCACGGCGTCGGCACCGCAGGCGATCGCCTTCGCGATGTCGCCACCGGAGCGCATCCCGCCGTCCGCGATGACGTGGACGTACCGGCCGGTCTCGTCGAGGTGGCGCATGCGGGCTCCGGCAGCGTCGGCAAGTGCAGTGGCCTGGGGGACTCCGATACCGAGCACACCGCGTGTGGTGCACGCCTGGCCGGGCCCGACGCCGACGAGGACGCCGACGGCACCGGTGCGCATCAAGTGCAGCGCCGTCGAGTAGGACGCGCAGCCGCCGACGACAACAGGGAGGTCGTAGGTGCGGATGAACTCCTTGAGGTTGAGCGGATCGCTGCGCGTGCTCACGTGCTCGGCGGAGACGACCGTGCCCTGGATCACGAGGATGTCGAGCCCGGCCTCGAGCACGACGCCGCTGAACTGCTGGGTCCGCTGCGGCGTGAGGGAAGCCGCCGCGACCACGTCGGCTTCCTTGATCTCCTTGATCCGCTGCGCGAGGAGCTCGTCCTTGATCGGTTCCTTGTAGAGCTCCTGCATGCGCCGCGTGGCCTTCTCGGCCGGCAGCTCGGCGATCTCGGCGTAGACGGAGTCGGGATCCTCGTACCGGGTCCAGAGGCCCTCGAGGTTGAGGACCCCGAGGCCGCCGAGACGGCCGATCTCGACTGCTGTCGCCGGCGACATCGCGCCGTCCATCGCGGCACCGAGCATCGGGAGCTCGAACGTGAACGCGTCCATCTGCCAGGAGATGTCGACATCCTCCGGATCGCGCGTGCGGCGACTCGGGACGATCGCGATGTCATCGAGCCCGTAGGCCCGGCGTGCGCTCTTGCCGATGCCGATCTCGATGTCCACTCGGTCCGCTCCTCCGCCTCGCCCGCTTTCGGCTCACTGTACCGAACGTCGCGCTCGGAGCAGAAGGCATCCCGGGCGGCGACCCCCCGACCTGGGGGTCCGCGAGGAGTGGGGGTTCCGGAGCGGCTCTCAGCCGGGTGGGACGCCTGTGCCGGCGCCCTGGAGGAGGCTGGCGAGGTCGCCGTCGACGACCATCACCATCATCTGTGACCGTCCGCCCTCGGCTTGGGTCGGGAACGCCATGAGGGTCTTGCCGTCCTTCTGCAGGATGATCCCACCGTCGGGCATGGCTGCCCCGGACATGCCGAGCAGCGGCGATTCCTCCCACCCCTGTGCGATGAGGCTGCTCTTGTACGCAGCGCTGACGTCGGCGGGACTTCCCTCGACCTCCATCACGATCGCCCTGCCGTTGCGGCCGTCGAAGCCGGGCACCCCCTGCGCCGTGGAGAACACGTTGGTGGCACCATCGGGCACGGGCACGTCGCTCGGCCAGTCGGCGGGGACACCCTGGCTGAAACCGGGAAGCTGCGACGCGTCGCCGGAGTCCTCCCCGCCGGTCGGCGGCTGGTCCGGGAGGCCCGCTGAGGAGGGGTCGTGTCCGTCCGGCGTCGTCGCAGGCGCCGTCGATGTCGTGTCGGCGTCGGTGCTCTCCTGGCGCGAGCGGTCCTTGTCGGCCCTCAGACCGAGGCTGTCGGAGCAGGCGGCGGCACCCGACGCGGCGGCGAGGACGAGCGCCACCAGCGCGATGAGGTGACGTGAGGGGCGCCGGCGTTGCTTCACGAGTCAGCCTCGAGGGTCGTCGTCAGATCGGTGGTCTGGAGCGGGTCGAGTCGGCAAGCCTAGATCCCCCCAGATCCGGCCGGGACCGTACGGCGAGCGGGTGAGAGGACCCTGAGAACCGCCGTCAGCGCTCGAACACGCGCTGCAGGAGGCCCGTGAGGATGCGCGCCGTGAGGCCCCAGATCGTCTCGCCCTCGATGTCGAAGAAGTGCACCTGCCACTCGGGACGCACCCATGTCTCCGAGTGGTACGCGTGCGGGTCTACCAGCTCGGCGACCGGCACCCTGAGGACGGCGTCGATCTCGTCGGGCTGCGGGACCCAGTCGTGCTCCTGCGCCACCCAGCCGACGACCGGCGTGACCGTGAACGCGGTGGCGACCGTCGAGACCCGTTCGAGCGAACCGATCACGTCGACGTCGCCACGGGCGAGGCCGACCTCCTCCTCCGCTTCCCTCAACGCGGTCGTGACAGGATCGGGGTCGGCTACGTCGCAGATACCGCCCGGGAACGCGATCTCGCCGGCATGCGAGGGCGCTGTGGAGCCACGTTTGACGAGGATCAGCTCGAGCCCCGCCGCTCCGTCGACGAAGGGCACGAGCACCGCTGCGTCGCGCATGCCGGGTACCGCGATCACCTGGTCGGGCCGCCGGACCGCGACGGCCGCCTCGACCGAACCACGCGTGAGCTCAGCGGCGGGGTCGGCCACTCCCGCCCACGCGGCAGGCGGTCCCGGCCCGACCGCCGCCGGGCGTGGCACGAACTGCTTGCCGCCGCGAGCCACGCGTCATCGCCCGTCTTCGGAGTGCAGCCGTGCCATCAGGTCCGCGTGCAGCGCGCGTGTGCCGGCAGCGACCACAGGGCTGTGACGCCCGAGGTCCGGCTCGAGCGGTAGCGCGGCACCGGACGCGTCGGTGGCGACACCGCCGGCCGCCTCGACGAGGACGGCACCGGCGGCGTAGTCGACGACACGTTCGCCGA
>JAIBAC010000221.1 GCA_019695375.1 Acidimicrobiia bacterium | reverse complement strand
CCGACGACGACGATGCGCCCCTCTGTCAGGACGTAGGTGGCATCGAGGCCGAAGGGCTGGCCCGGGTCTCTGCTCTCCGCGCGAACGTTCCGCGCAGGTCCGAGGCCGTGCTCCAGTTCGGTTTGCGCGATGACCGATGCCGTGCCGATGTGATCGGGTACGGGCGGCACCGCGTCGAGGTCCGCCGAGTTCGGTGCCTCGATGACGAACAGCGCGCGGCCTCCTGGCGCGGTGAAGAACAGGCCCTGGCCGCCTCCGTCGGCCACGTCGACGAGCGTGGTCAACACCGAGGGGGCCGCGTCGACCGGCCCTGCGACCCAGCCGTCGGGCTTGTCGACGGCGAGGCCGGTGCCGGGGACCGCGACCGCCGCCTGCGCCCGTGTCTGCGCGTCGCCGTGGGAGCGGAGCGCGACGAAACCCGCTGCCGCGCAGGCCAGCATGACGAGCGCGAGGCCCAGGACCGTCGTTCCACGCCACGACGCCGCTGAGGCACGACGCGCCCGGCCCGCGGTCAGCGGGGCGGCTGCGACGGCGACCGTGGCGGCGACCTCCGCCCGTGCGACAGCGGACGGATCGACCGCTGCGGGGGCCGGATTGCCGAAGAGGTGCGCGGGCACGGGCGCCACCTGATCGAGTGGCAGCCAGCGACTGCCGTAGGTCAGGGTCTTTCGTTGATGCACGCAGAGTGCATCGTCAGCAGCGGATCGTCACCTGAGCGGATGTGGGTCACACGCAGCCTGCACGCTGCAGGAACTGCTCTCGCTTCACGACGACGCGGACGTGGCGCCCGCGGGCGACCTCGGTCTCGCCCATCATCACGCGCATCGAGAACGTCAGGCGGCGTCCGTCGACGGCTTCGAGTCGAGCCTCCGCCTCGACCGTGCACCCGACGGCGGTCGGAGCGAGGTGCTTGACGTCCACGGCGAGGCCCACCGTCGTGGTCCCCTCCTCGAGCTGGTCCGCGACCGCATCGCACGCTGCGGCCTCGCATACCGCCACCACCCGCGGCGTGGCGAGCACCGGCACGTCGCCCGAGCCCACTGCAGCCGCGGTGTCCTCCGCGGTCACCGTCAGTGAGCGGCGACCCACAAGTCCGGGACGGAACGTCATGGGCTCGTTCCTACTCCAAGGGGTCACCGCGGTGGAAACCGGTGCCGCGGGGGGTGTGCAAGTGAGCGGGGTAGGGTCGGTGGCGCCGCCCGCTGCAGGAGGATCGATGATCGAGCACGACGTGGTCGGCCGCGTCCTGGCCCAGGCGACCAAGGAAGGGGCCGACTTCGCCGAGGTCTTCGTCGAGGACCGCCGGTCCAACACGACCAGCCTCGACGACGGCCGCATCGAGGAGTTCGTCACAGGTCGTGAACGCGGCGCCGGGATCAGGGTGCAGAGCGGCGACACCACCGGCTTCGCCCACACCACGGACCTGAGCGAGGCCGGCCTCGTGGAAGCCGCGCACCGGGCTGCGGCCGCCGCACGCACCGGTGGCGCCGGTGTCGCAGCAGCCCCACTGACCGAGGTGGAGCCGGTCGCACACCGGATCGAGGTGCCCGTGTCGGGCATCGCCAAGGCCGACAAGGTCGACAAGCTCCTCGCCGCTGACGACGCCGCCCGGTCGGCTGGCGACGCCGTCAAGCAGGTGAGCGCCTGGTACGCCGACGGCACGCGCCGCATCCTCGTCGCCAACACCGAAGGCGTGCTCGCCGAGGACGCCACGAGCAGGGTGCGGATGTTCGTCAACGTCACCGCCGTCGGTGACACCGGCATGCAGACCGGCTACGAGGCACCCGCGTACACGATGGGGTGGGAGTACTTCGACCGCGTCGATCCCGCCGCGGTCGCCCGCGAGGCTGCGCGCAAGGCGCTCGTGCTGCTCGACGCCGAACCGGCGCCGGCCGGCAAGTGGACGGTGGTGCTCGCCAAGGGCGCCGGCGGTGTCCTGTTCCACGAGGCATGCGGGCACGGCCTCGAGGCCGACCTCGTGAACAGAGATGCGTCGGTGTTCAAGGACCGCGTCGGCACACGGGTCGCGGCACCGGGCGTGACGCTGGTGGACGACGGCGCGTTCGAGTCCGGTTGGGGCACTGCCGGCGTCGACGACGAGGGGACGCCCACGCGACGCAACGTCCTCATCGAGGACGGCTACCTCGTCGACTACATGTGGGACTCCAAGCGCGCTCGCAAGGAGGGGCGCGCGGTGTCGGGCAACGGGAGGCGCGAGACCTACCGCGACCTGCCCATGGTCCGCATGACGAACACCCTGCTGCTGCCGGGCCCCGAGGACCCCGACGAGATCGTGGCCCAGACCGAGGCGGGCATCTACGTCGCGAGCCTCTCGGGCGGACAGGTGAACACGGCGACGGGTGATTTCGTGTTCGGGATGAGCGAGGCGTACATGATCGAGGACGGTCGCATCACACGTCCGATCCGCAGCGCCAACCTGATCGGCAACGGACCCGAGGTCCTCGCGAACATCGACGCGATCGGCAACGACTTCGACACGTGGCCGGGCACGTGCGGCAAGGACGGTCAGGGCGTCCCGGTGACGGCGGGCCAGCCGACCCTGCGCGTCACCGGCGTCACGGTGGGGGGGACGGCCAGATGAGTGGCAATGGGACACGCGGCGAGGAGCTGGCGACCCTCGAGACGCTGGTTCGCCGCCTCGCCGAGGCTGCCCGACCTGGCGAGCAGGTCGAGGCGTACGCGGTGCATCGCAGCGACGTCGACGTCGAGGTCTTCGATTCCAGCGTCGAGTCGCTGTCGGCGGCGGAGATCGCCGGTGTCGGGGTCCGCGTCGTGCGCGACCACCGGCAGGGCTTCGCGTACGCCGGTGTCATCGACGATGCGACTGCGGCGGAGGTGCTCGCCGATGCGCGCGACAACGCCGGCTACGGCACGCCGGACGACGCCCTCGGCCTCCCGCGCCCCGACGAGGTGGGCATGCCCGCCGAGATCGACCTCGCGTCGGAGGCGTTTGCCGCCCTCGACACGCAGGCCAAGGTCGCGTTGGCGCTCGAGCTCGAGGCCGCGACGCTCGCTGCGGACCCGCGCATCCGAACCGTGGAGTCCGCGTCCTACGGCGATGCCGACGTCCACGTCGCGATCGCGAACAGCCACGGGGTCACGGCGTCGCAGCACCGCACCGTCGCGTCCGTGTCGGCGGTCGCGATCGCGGAGGACGAAGCGGGCCCCCAGACCGGGTTCGGATACGACATAGCGCGCGATCCCGCCGCACTAGACCTCGCGCCGGTGGCAGCGGAGGCGGCCGAACGCGCCACCCGCATGCTCGGCGCCACACAGCCGAAGTCCCAGCGCGTCCCCGTGCTCCTCGACACCTTCGTGGTGCAGTCGCTGCTAGGCGTGATCGCGGGGACCCTCAACGGCGAGACGGTGCTCAAGGGCCGCTCGATCTTCGGTGACCGCGTCGGCGACGCGATCGCGTCACCGGTCGTGACCCTCGTCGACGACCCCACCGACGTGCTCGCGTTCGGTGCTTCCCGCTTCGACGCCGAGGCGGTTGCGACTCGCCGCAACGAGCTCGTCTCCGCTGGGCAGCTCGCGGGATTCGTGCACAACTGCTGGACGGCGGTCCGCCTCGGCACGGTCACGACCGGCTCGGCCGCGCGGGCGTCGTACAAGTCGACGCCCGGTGTCGGCACCTCGAACTTCGGCCTCGAACCGGGGGTGGAGTCGACAGCGGATCTGCTGCGGCGCGCCGACGGCGGTGTGTTCATCCAGACCCTGCACGGCCTGCACTCGGGCGTGAACCCGGTCTCTGGCGACTTCAGCGTCGGCATCGACGGCCTCTGGATCCGCGACGGCGCCCTCGGCGAACCCGTGCGCGAAGCCACGATCGCGTCCACGCTGCAGCGCATGCTCCTCGACGTCGTCGCGGTAGGCGCGGAGGTGCGCCGCCTGACGTCGGGGCCAGCGGTGCCCGTGCTCCTCGGCGAGATGACGCTGGCTGGACAGTGATCGACCCGCGGTTCGTGGCACGCGATCCCGACCCCGGTGTGGCGCCACGGCCGGGATGGGTGCGGATGGACTTCCACATGCACACCTTCGCCTCCGGCGACGCCGTCACCCAGATCGACGAGTTCTGCGACGCCGTCGAGCGGTCCCGCCTCGACGTCGTGTGCGTGACAGATCACCATGCCGTGCGCGTCGCGTGGGAGATCGAGGCGGCGCTCGCGAACGTGCGCGTCGTCGTGGGCGAAGAGATTAAGACGCACGCGGGCGAGCTCATCGGGCTCTTCCTGACCGAGAAGGTCCCCTACGGGCTGCCTGCGGCCGAATGTGCACGCCGCATCCGCGACCAGGGTGCGATCACGTACGTCCCCCATCCCGTCGGCCCGCGCAACCACGCGATGGCGCCGGCTGCGATGGAGGCGCTCCTCGACGCCGGCCTCCTCGATGCCGTCGAGGTCTTCAACGCCCGCAACGCCTTCGACGCCGCGAACGAAGCCGCTGCCGCATTCGCGACGGAGCACTCGCTACCCGGCGGTGCCGGCAGCGATGCCCACTACCCCGAGGAGATCGGCACGGCGTGGCTCGAGCTCCCCGATTTCGACGGCCCTGCGGGACTGCTCGACGCCATGGGTCACGGTGTCGTGCACGGGCGCCGGCGCACAGGGGGGGCATGGCGACCCCGCATCATCCCGTCGTCGTCGCCGGCCGCCGCCGACGACGCCTGACGGTCAACGCGCGGTGCGGGTGCGCGGCGCGCGGTCGAAGGACTCGGCCGCGAACACGAGCAGGTGGTCGACACGCGCGCGTGACAGGAGGGTGCGGTTGATGTTGGTCGGCAGGATGCTGCGGCCCCCCGCAGGACGGGTCGGGTTCAACGCCGACACGATCAGGCCGTAGCCGCCGGTCGCGACGGCGTCGAGCAGCACACGCGCAGGGTCGCCGCCGACGGTGACCGTGGTCACGTCGAGGCGTCGCTGCTCGGTGAGCTCGCGCACGAGCGAGGTGTTGCCGGGCGCGCGCCGGTCGCCGTGCACGACGCGAACGGCGGTGCCCACCGGCGCGACCTCGAGTGCGGCTTCGACTGCAGCCGGCGAACCGACGCTGCCGTCGGCCGCGACCAGGATGCGCCGGTAGGGGCGCGCGGTGCCGTCGAAGTCGCGCACGAGGTGCAGGGCCGCGAGGT